>JAFTCC010000009.1 GCA_017454915.1 Paludibacteraceae bacterium | reverse complement strand
TCGCAAATTGCGTTGTGAATTGCTTTCAAAATTGTTAACTTTGCGATAAATTACAGCATTGCGACCCCCTGACCCCTCGCAAATTGCGTTGTGAATTGCTTTCAAAATTGTTAACTTTGCGATAAATTACAGCACATACTCCGCCTCGTCAATAGCCGGCAGCGTTGTGAATTGCTTTCAAAATTGTTAACTTTGCGATAAATTACAGCTTGTAGTTGCTGTAGAGAAACGCCTTGCGTGTTGTGAATTGCTTTCAAAATTGTTAACTTTGCGATAAATTACAGCAGTAGGTTCTGTCCGAAAGTGTCGAGGTACGTTGTGAATTGCTTTCAAAATTGTTAACTTTGCGATAAATTACAGCCGGGAGGCAGGTTGCTACCGTCAAACGGCTGTTGTGAATTGCTTTCAAAATTGTTAACTTTGCGATAAATTACAGCGCCAGTACCTTGGTAGAGTTGAAGCCGTCGTTGTGAATTGCTTTCAAAATTGTTAACTTTGCGATAAATTACAGCAGATTATTTCTAAATTATTGAAAATCAAAGCTGAACGCAAAGGGCTGTAATTAAAAAAACATCAACAATTGTTGATGTTTTTTTTCTTGTCAATAATCTTTTGGGATTTTAGAATAGTTCTAACTGTTGAGGCGGACGCTTGTTTCTTATGGGGGATTTGCCATAAAATATCTGCATATTTCCAAATTGTTTGTCTGTAATGCGTAGGATAACAACCTGTCCCTTCTCAGGCAAAATGGATTTTACTCGTTCGGTATGCACATCTGCCTGTTCAGAACTATCGCAATATCGGCTGTAAATTGAATATTGCATCATTCCAAATCCGTCTTCAAGAAGTTTTTTCCGAAATTGTGTGTATTTCTTGATATCTGATTTGGTTTGAGTAGGTAAATCAAACAAAACAAGTATCCACATTGTTCTATATTGTGATTTTCGTGTCATGAAGGAATAGTGGGATACAGTATTTTTCGAGCATCCCCATTATAGCACTTAAACAGAGAAAATGCAGTTTGGCTTACTGCAACTTCAAGAACCGAAGTATGGTCGTTGATGTTAACGTCCATATACGGTATTTGCAGCAACTCTTGCTTGATTTCGGTGGTAATGTTTTGATAGCCATGCTCCCGCATGACCTCAATCACAAGTTTGTCAACGTATGGCCGGTAAGGTTCCATGATGTCATCTGCAAGGCAGTAAGCGTTGTAGCGGTTATGGTGATGTATGCCGAGCGTGGGCAGCAGTCCGCTGGCGACGAGTGAACGTGCCACGACTGCGCGCAATACTGCATAACCATAGTTGAGCAGATTGTTGGGTGGTGCCTCTTCTCTGCCGCGGATGAAGCCTGGGATGTCGGGGAAAACGTTACGCCAGTAGTAGGCCGCGGCGCGTGCCTCAAGGTTGTCAGCGTCACCACTGCGGACCTCATTGCACCAAGCTAGCATGTTTTTGTTTGTGGCTCCCTGCATTTGGAGCACCGCAGCCTGATTGCGTATTTTGGCTTGCACGGTCTGTTGCCATAGTTGTTTCTTGAGTGGCAGTGATGCGTCTATTTGCGCTCTGAAGCGTTCACTTTGCAGAGTGTTGCCCTCAAGCGGCAGCAGCAGTCCCACGGGCAGGTGTGAGTCATCGCAAGTAATGACGGCGCAGTTATTCTCAAGCAGCGATGCAAGGAGCGATTGCGTAACGGTTATTTGTTTGTTGTCAAGCACCACAACGCCAATGTCCTCAATGGGGATAGTCCGTGTGGCTTCTTTTTTGATAAGTTCCGCCACGTCAGCCTTTTCCGCCGCAGGGTCTTTAACCACTAATTGCCAGTTTTTTAACGACAAATAAGCCGGGTGTGTGAAGCAGAGAATTCTTGACATATAGTTTAGTATTCTCCGACAGCAACAATTTTGCCTATATGATTAACACGTACTTTAACAATGCCACGGAGATTGTTGGTGCTCTTGATGCGAATCCATGTTTTATTCTGTAATTGTGGCACTTTTTCTACTGTAGTTTCAAGATGATTCCTAAAAGAATAGTCTTTAGAAGAAAGTTGTTGCACTCGAAATAGATGCTTGCTTATTTCCGCAGCGTTGTTCGGGTCGAGCAAGTCGATGTCAGACGGATTGAAAACGATATTGCCTTCATTGTCATATTCCGGAAAAACAAAATACTCGTTTTTCTTCATTGAGAATAGGAATTTCCATCCTTCATCTTTCTTGTAATCATAATCGACGATGGGTAGGTGTTGATTTGCTCTTTCGGTAGCCTCATAGAAACTAACAACTCTTTCCTGTAAATTGCCGTCAGGGTCTTCGAATATTGCTATGTGATGATTACTGCCTGTTTGCACAAAATCAGTTGCAATGTTTTTACCATCGATGGAGATTTCTTCGCCTCTGTGATTGTGTTTCTTGTGTAGTGCAACAGGCTCATTTACACCACTATTGATAGTTACTCGCTTAATGGCAATGCCCTTTTCTCTGTTGAGCCAAATGGGATTTTCTTCCAGATTGGCGAATGCCTTTTTGGGTTCGTTATCATATTCTTTAAGGCGTTGTTTGAGTATTGCTTTGATATGTTCGTCAATTACTTTTTCAACATCAAGATCAGGCGTGATTGCCTTGCTTATGGTGTAAATATCAACCATTGTAACAACTTCGACTTTCTCGGGAACTGTACTTGTCATTTCCGCATCAACGTAAAGCGGATTTTTAGAAAGGCTATTTTTGCCAGTGAAAGCCTTAGCAGGGTCGCCGCCATATTGTTCCAGTCTGCGTAACAGTGCCAATCTGTACGATTGTTTGGCTACGGTATTGATTTTTTCTAATGTGAATTTTGCATTGATTTTTTCAATCTTTTTCATGGGACGTCTGATAAGTCCGTAGATTGTTTCGTTGTGCAGTTGCCCGCGTGGAGTAGCTGTTATTTGTTCATTATTTTTTTTACTTTTTGTGACATTGACATGAGGAGTGGTAACTTTGTTTTTTGCCTTGTGTGAAACCAAAATTCTTTCAATGAATCCCCTTGCCTCGGCTCTGAAATTAGGCATCGGCAGTTTGAATCGCCTTGCGCCTGAATCTGTTGTAGTAAGTTTTTCTCTTAATCCATAGGCCTGTGAATCAGGTTTTTCTTTAGTATTTAGGTGGCTTAAGTAGTTGACGTGGCTTCTTGTTGTGAATGCTACAGTAAGAGCGTCCATAGCATGGTGGCGATGGTCGCCGCGTTTTGTCCAGTCTATAATTCTTTTATGCCTTTTGCCGTCATGGTCAACAAATTCTTCTGTGAGACCAGCCTGTTCATATTTGGACATATTAAGTTCTTGCATTAGGTTTATAAGTCCCCAGTCTTCACGCAATTGGGCTGTTATTGTTCCAACTGTTGTCACAATTTTATCAAGCGGAATGATTTGCCCGAGTATTTCGCGTGCTTTTTTGGCAATGTATTGCGTATCGTTGAGGTCACGGTTGATGAATCCTGATGCTTCAGCATTTTCGCTCATAGTGCGGAGTAATAGTTCCGCTTTCTTGCCAGATAATAATTTATCTTTAAGTTTTTTATTATCACCATCAGTGGTTTTGCCAGCGAGATACAATATTCTGCGGATGTATTCTTGTGCTGCGTCTTCCCCATATTCTTCCCTAATAAAGTCCATCGCAGTGCGGTTTCCTTTTTTCTGATTTTCCGAACGTGTTGAAAGTGTTTTGTTGCTTAAGGAATCGTCAAACAAAACTGACTGCGGAATAATATGCTCTATCTCAATATTTTGGGAGAACAAATCTTCTTTTGAAATGTATTGGCAGGTGTAGAGTGTTTTATAGCCGTTGTTAGCCAATTCTTCATAGAGTTTGTATCTGATTATGTCGTTTCGGCTGACGTGCTGTAAATTATAAGGTTCTGCTTTCAGTATCTCAACTATTTTCTCGTTGCGTGCGTTATTGTCCGTAATGCTTTTGGTCATTTCCGCTCGCTCCTGGGCTGACTTTTTCAGTTCGCGCGCCATCTCAACTCTGATTTCGTCGGGTTTTCCGTATGTGTCTATAAGTTGATTCATTACGTTAATCAACTGGTTAATGATTTTTTCGACCACAGGATTCCTCAAACTGTTTTTAGGAAGGATTTCAAGATGTTTTGCGTAATTCATGGCTTCTGCCTGTTGCGTTGTGAGAGATGTAGGCGAGTGCATGTATCCAGCCATTTCACACGCTTTGTCGTAAGTATATCCTTCGCGTAGCCCCACAAGAATTTTACGCATGGCTTTTGTACTCAAATTGCCATAATCATCGTTGAAGGACAAATTACTGAATAATCTCGCGCCTTCTTCGCTAAATCCATAGCGTTTTTGGAGGATTTTCTGTAATTTTGCTGTGCCGGACACTGATTTACCGTCCGACTCATATGAATATAGCAAATGCCACAAGTTGAATAGATTGGGATTATTTTTGGCATTTGCCTCAATGCTTTCTGTTTCAGCGTCGTGTTGCGCCTCCCCAAGTTGCTGTTTTGTTACGTCAAACATACAGATGTCAAACCAATCGGCAAACCCTTTGTCGATTAGTTTGACTTTCAGAGTCCGCAGTGCCTCTTCAACACCATATTTGGTTAGATGCTTGCCAAAATCAAATACTTCTTCGATGCCATCATTCGCTAATTCACACAATTTTTTGATGAACAGCGAGATGGTGGCATTCCCTTCCAATTTATCCTTATAATTTACCTCTACCCCTTTGCCGTATCGCAACACAGACAAAAGTTTGCTTGTTGGCGTGGTGCCAAGATAAGATAAAAGTACAAATATTGTTTCGCGTTCTGTTTTAGTTAATCTGCGTAATTTCTCACTTTCGCTTAATGGGTTGCCATTGCTGTCC
This sequence comes from Paludibacteraceae bacterium, assembly GCA_017454915.1. Taxonomy (GTDB): domain Bacteria; phylum Bacteroidota; class Bacteroidia; order Bacteroidales; family Paludibacteraceae; genus UBA3747. Next base: position 46,115 of record JAFTCC010000009.1, on the reverse strand, counting down.
GTGCCACTAAATGATAGTAATTCATTTTTTTGTTCGTCGGTTAGATCTCTTCCGTCAAGTTTCAAATTGTTAATAGTCTGCCGTGTTTTGAACTCCTGAAAGATGGGGGATGATTTTGGGCATACTCGGCTTCCATTCATCTTTATTACCTCTTTATTGCCCATTTTCACACTGACTTTTTTACTTTCGAATGGGCAGAAACTTACAAGACCTTTTTTGCTCTTAAGCGGTCGCTGATAGAAAATGATTACATCACGGATAAGAGACTTGAGTTCAGGAGTAAGTTCGCTATGGAAATTTGCCTGTGTCTCCCATATTTTTTCAAATTCGTTTAGATAGTCGTTTCTGTAGAACACTTTATTTCGTAGCGATTTGTTAGGATTATTATTCAATGAACGCCATTTATATTGTCCCACAGTAATGCCTTCTACATAAAGTTCTTTACTTCTGTCACTTATGTCACCCAAGTAACCGCTCGCACTATTGATTTCGTTGTTTATGTCTTGCAGAACAATCGTTAGTGATTCGAGGTCGATTTGATTTTCAAGTGCCGTTACACGTTGCTCATATTTCTTCAATTTTAGTTCATAACCTTTCAAGTCCAATTTAATACCTTCAACACCAAAATTTTCATGACATAAAGTCCATGTTTTGCCCTTGTTTTCTCCCAACATAGTTTCACGAAGTTCGTCTGTTAACAAATTGGGATAATATTGGCTTTGTTGATTCCAAATAGTTTTGAATTCCGCCCGAAGGTCTGACGGGTAAAATTCGGGTAGTTTTTTGACACCGCCACGAAGTAGTCTGTATGCGTATTGTCCTGGAGTCAATTGTTGCTCATACAAAGTACGAGCAATGTCGGTTGAGTCTATAACGCTGCCAGTTTCTTCTTCAGTGGTGGCTTTGCGGTTACTTTTGTATCCGCGTTTTTTATTTAGCATCAAAAGTACACGTGCAAATTCCTCCAAACTTATTTCCTCAGTTGCAGCCTTAGCACGAAGCCTATATGTTTCAAATCTTGTGTCCTTGCCATCTTCTGCCAATATGGTTTCATCACTGATAAGTCCATTTTGTTTAAGTACGGAAATGAGAAATTTGCGACGCATCTTGTATCGTTGCAAACTTCTTCTCATACCACGCTTCAAGTTGCGGCCGGCATTAGTAGTAATGGGTTTGCCTTTAGTGAAATCGTTTTGTTCATCTGTTGTCAAAGGAACAATCCGAACTCCTAAGTCAACAATTGATGATGGTGTACTGTCGTCTTCTGTGCGTTCGTTTACCACTGCCCAACCTATACTCGTTGTGCCTAAATCAAGTCCAAAAATGCGTTTCATAATAATGTTTTATTATAAAAATTTCCCAAAGTTACTAAATTTTTGTTACAAAATCTTGTTAATTGAAAAAAAACACTTAACTTTGCCGTACAATTTTGAAGCAATTCACAATAAGGACGATTAGTCCGTTGTGGAAACATTACGGTCGGGCAACTCAACGCAAGTTCGGGTTGCTCGATTGCCTTTTTGCTTTTATGTGTAATGGATTATAGTTTATTTCCCCCTGTCGGGTTAAATCTTGTTGGCACAAAAAAAGTGGAGCCCCAATGGCTCCACTTTTTTATCGTTGAAAACGTGATTTTTAGAGTTTCGGTCCGGCAGCTACGAGTGCCTTGCCTGCTGCGTTGCCTTCGTATTTTGCGAAGTTCTTGATGAAGCGTGAGGCGAGGTCTTTTGCCTTTTCGTCCCAGACTTTTGCGTCGGTGTACGTGTCGCGCGGGTCGAGGATTTTAGGATCTACGCCTGGCAGTTCGGTTGGTACTTCGAAGTTGAATACTGGGATTTTCTTGGTCGGAGCCTTGAGTATGCTGCCGTCGAGGATAGCATCGATGATGCCACGGGTGTCGCGGATTGAGATACGTTTGCCTGTGCCGTTCCAGCCAGTGTTGACCAGATATGCTTTTGCGCCGCTCTTTTCCATACGTTTAACGAGTTCTTCGGCGTATTTGGTGGGATGGAGTTCAAGGAACGCCTGTCCGAAGCAAGCCGAGAATGTGGGTGTGGGCTCTGTGATGCCGCGCTCTGTGCCGGCGAGTTTTGCGGTGAAACCACTCAAGAAGTAGTATTTTGTCTGCTCCGGAGTGAGGATGCTTACTGGAGGCAGAACACCAAAAGCGTCAGCGCTGAGGAAGATGACGTTCTTAGCGGCTGGCCCGGCTGAAATCGGGCGGACGATTTTCTCAATGTGGTGGATAGGATAGCTTACGCGGGTGTTTTCGGTAACGCTCTTGTCGGCGAAGTCGATTTTGCCGTCTTTGTCTACGGTTACGTTCTCGAGCAGCGCGTTGCGGCGGATTGCGTTGTAGATGTCGGGTTCTGACTCTTTGTCGAGGTTGATGACCTTGGCGTAGCAGCCGCCCTCAAAGTTGAACACGCCGTTGTCGTCCCAGCCATGTTCGTCGTCACCTATGAGAAGGCGTTTCGGGTCGGTTGAAAGGGTGGTTTTGCCGGTGCCTGACAGACCGAAGAAGATGGCGGTGTTCTTGCCTTCCATGTCGGTGTTGGCAGAGCAGTGCATTGAGGCTATGCCTTTGAGGGGCAGGTAGTAGTTCATCATTGAGAACATGCCTTTCTTCATTTCGCCGCCATACCATGTGTTGATGATGACTTGCTCTTTGGAGGTGGTGTTGAAAGCAACGCATGTCTCTGAGTTAAGTCCGAGTTCTTTGTAGTTCTCCACTTTTGCTTTCGAGGCGTTGTAAACTACGAAGTCGGGCTCGAAATTGGCGAGTTCTTCTGCAGACGGGCGGATGAACATGTTTGTTACGAAGTGAGCCTGCCATGCCACTTCCATGATGAAGCGGACAGCCATGCGGGTGTCTTTGTTGGCTCCGCAGAATGCGTCAACAACGTAGAGTTCTTTGTTGTCGAGCTCGCGTTTGGCGATGCCTTTAACTTTTTCCCACACTTCTTCTGACATCGGGTGGTTGTCGTTTTTATACTCGTCGGAGGTCCACCATACGGTGTCTTTAGAGTTTTCGTCAACAACGATGTATTTGTCTTTGGGCGAACGGCCGGTGTAGATGCCGGTCATTACGTTTACTGCGCCGAGTTCGGTGAGTTGACCTACTTCAAAACCTTCAAGTCCTTTTTTGGTCTCTTCAGCGAACATTTCCTCGTAAGAGGGGTTGTGAGCTATCACCTTTGCGCCGGTGATGCCGTACTTTGTTAAATCTAAATTTGCCATAAATTATTGGTTTTGTTTATTTTTTTTCGGATGTATTCATTACTTAACCGCCATGTTACCGCACTTTGAACTGCTTGCGCATAATGTGTAAAAAATAATGCGGTCGGAGGAGGTTACAAAATATGCCTCGTTCTCCGACTGCAAAATTACAACAAATTTTTGAAATAATTAAATTATTAAAGATTTTTTTCCGTAATAAGTGAAAAATTATTCCTTTTCGCTTTCGTCAGGTCTGGTATCCCAACCATATTTGCGATATTTGTCAAGATCCCACTCTTCATCCTGCTCGTTGATGTAGATGGTATGTTCGCCGTCGTCTTCATTGTCGTTGTTTTCAGCACTCTCGTCGATTTCGATTTGTTTGACGTCAATGGGCTTGTGTGAGATTTCAACGACTTTTTTATATCCATCCTTGTGCAACTCTGACCATATCATGTCTTTGAGTTGCTCAATGCCTAATCCGCTGACGGCCGATATGAAGATGGTGGGTATGTCGGTAGGCAGTTCATGACGCATTTCCTCCATCATTTTTTCGTCAAGCATATCAGATTTGCTGACCGCGAGGATACGTTGCTTTTCAAGCAGTTCGGGGTTGTATTTCTCCAGTTCGCCGAGCAGTATGCCATATTCTTTGTTGAGGTCATCGGTGTCGGCCGGAATGAGGAAGAGGAGCACGGCATTGCGCTCTATATGCCTCAAGAACCGCAGTCCTAACCCTTTGCCCTCTGCCGCGCCTTCTATTATTCCGGGTATGTCTGCCATGCAAAACGACTGGCTGTCGCGGTATCTGACTATTCCGAGGTGCGGCACCAGTGTGGTGAAAGGATAGTCGGCTATGGCTGGCTTTGCCGCACTGACGACAGAAAGTAGTGTTGACTTTCCGGCGTTTGGAAATCCCACTAATCCGATGTCTGCCAAAACCTTGAGCTGAAGTATGAAGTCTCTCTCCTGCCTTGGCTCGCCGGGCTGTGCAAATCGTGGGGCCTGGTTAGTTGCGGTGCGGAAATGCCAGTTGCCTAAACCGCCTCTGCCGCCTTTGAGCAGTATGACTTCTTCGCCGTCGTGCGAAACGTCGGCAACATATTCGCCCGTCACGGCATCATACACCACAGTACCGCATGGCACTTCAATGTATTTGTCTTCTCCGTTTTTGCCGAAACTGCGACTTTCGGAGCCATTGCCTCCGTCGCCGGCAATGATGTGTCGTGTGTAGCGGAGGTTGAGCAGTGTCCACAGATTAGACTTGGCGCGCAAAATGACATGTCCGCCTCTGCCTCCGTCGCCTCCGTCAGGTCCTCCCTTGGGGATGTATTTGGCGCGGCGAAAATGGAGCGAACCTGCTCCGCCCTTTCCGCTGCGGCACGTCAGCCTGACATAGTCTATGAAGTTTGCGTCTGCCATTAGTTGTTGAAATTAATGAGTGATTTTTATTTCTGGCTCATAGTCTTGTCTATCACGCTGCAAATGCGGTCGAGGATTTCCTGCCGCGTGCCCATGCCCTCAACTTTGTGGTACATTCCTTTGTTGATATAGTAGTTGTTTACGGGCATTGTTTTTTCGGCATAGACGTGCAGCCGCTGTGTGATGGTATCGATGTTGTCGTCAGAGCGGCCAGATGTTTTACCTCGGTTGAGTAGCCTTATGATGAGTTCGTCGTGCCTTACGTCAAGGTCAACCAGCGCATCTACTTTCAGTTTTCTGTCGGTTAGTATTCCCTCGAGTGCTTCAGCCTGCGCCACAGTGCGCGGAAATCCGTCAAGAATAACGCCCTTGATGTGAGGCTCAAGAGTGTCAATGCGGTGGCATAGCAAATCCTCCATCAGCTCGTCAGGAATCAGTTCGCCGTTAGAAATGAACGAGTCTATCGTTTTACCCAATTCCGAACCTGATGCCACTTCACTGCGCAGCATGTCGCCGGTGGAGAGGTGAAGCAGATTGTATTTTTCAGCAATCAAATCACTTTGGGTGCCCTTGCCAGAACCAGGAGCACCACATATTATCATAACATACATAACTAATGTGGTTGTTAAAAAAGTAGTGCAAAGGTACGAAAATTTAGCGCATACTTAATATATTGTGTTTTCTAAATGCTAAATTTTTTGACGGATTTTCAGCAAAATGGCGAAAAAAGAAAAAAAATCAACTGGAAAATTGAGAATTTCACAAATTATGACTAACTTTGCGTGAATAATTATCGAAATTATAAATAAATCAATATCATAACCATGAATCTTTTTTGGAAACGCATCTTCGGCGGCCTGAAGTCAACCGCCAAGTATGAGAAAGAACTTGAAGAGCAGGTAGCGCGAATGAAACGTTACTACACTGTTGCACAGTCGGCAGAACTCGCTGAGTACAAAGAATTGCAGGCTGTAGTTAAATCGGCTGACTTTAAAGAGTTCAAGAAAAAACTCGTCAACCGCAAGTACAAGGACACCGAATTCTATTCCAAGTGGAAAAAGTACCAGAAACTGGTTAACGACCATGGACTGCACAGGTATTTCGAAATCCAAAAGTCGAGTGAATTTCAGGAGTTCCTGAAATTCCGCGAGAGTGACCAGTTCCTTAAAATGGCTGACAAAGCTTCGGTAAAGGCCGACCCCTTCTTGCAGAAAATGCTCAAAATCAGCAGATCGTCTGACTGCAAAAATTATTTCAGGTTCAAAGATTCAGGCAAATTGCGTGAATACCTCACCCTCAAAGAAGAGGTTGAAAGCGAGGAGTTCAAAAAACAAAACGAGTTCTGGAGCAATCCCAAAAGATGGGAGACGACACCTGAGTTCGTTAAAGACAGCAGATATTATGAACTCTCAAAAAATCCTGATATAGTATTCTACGAGAGCGTAACTCCTGATGAGGTTAAAAGGTTTGAAAACCAAACTGTGACGTTGGACGAACAGTTTGAGTGGAACTCGCTTAGCTCGTCAAAATGGGATAGCGGTTTCTTCTATGCCAACCCCAAAATGATACGCAACCACTCGTTTGCAAACGAGCAACAGGCTAACAACAATGGTCATAACACAAAAGTGTTTGACGGACATTTGTTTATCACCACAAAGCGTGAACACGTGAAAGCGCCTGCATGGGACGTTAAGAAAGGATTTGTGGAGAAGGAGTTTGACTTCACTTCAGACGTGCTTCAGAGTGCCGAAGCTTTTCGCCAGAGGAACGGACGTTTTTCTGTTAAATTGCGCTGCACAGGTCCCGTACACCACGCTCTGTCATTAGCCGGTGACAAAAAACTCCCGTTGATAAATATCTTCCATTTCAACGGTAAACACATCACAGTCGGCAATGCCGGTGAACGTGTATTCGACCAGACGGAAGTAACAGGTATTAAAGCTTCGGAATATTATGTTTACACTCTTGAGTGGACACCGACCCAACTGATATGGTATGTGAACAATGTTGAAGTGTATCGCACGCAAGCTAATGTTCCAGCCGAAGAACTTTACCTCTCGTTCCGCTCTTTCATCACGCAGGAACAACATCCTGAAGAGGGGTTGCTTGAAGTGGACTGGGTTAAAGTTTATGCTTGATAATAAATTTTGACATACTTTTTCATAGGGGCAATGACTCTCATTGCCCCTGTTTTACTTTAACCCAAATAGTGCAATTTATTTAGAGTGCCACTTTTTGAAGCTTTTTTGCTTTTGAGCACAGGAATAGTGATGGGCATTATGACTGAAGTAAAAGCAAAAAAATGCCCCAAGAAGCGACATTATTGAAAAATAGAGTTCAATTGAGTAAATCAACAATGTAACCAAGTTCGGCCTATGGCTGTTTGGGAGTTAACTTAAAAGGCATGATTATTCACCTCAAACCATCAACATCTGACATAAAGCTCCAGACAATTTTGGGAAGAATCCAATATGATACTTCGCTGCCTGTTTACTCTTTTAGAAATGATAGTAAAGTGGTGGTGGCGTTCGGCACAGCGGACTTTAATCCTATTGAAATGTTTGGCGACGATGTCATTGAAATTTTTAACTTTGACACTCAATATCAGCTTTGCTCCAAAGAATATGACACGGCGCCGGTTGTGATAAGTGATGGCGGACTTGAAGTTGGGTCGCCTGCCGGGTCTTTACTCATCTGCGGGCCGTGTGCAGTGGAAAGCCGCGAGCAAATGGACAGGGTGTGTCAACTGATTGTTAATAATGGTTTGAAAGTTTTGAGGGCTGGTTGTTTCAAACCGCGCACATCAATATACTCTTTTCAAGGGCTCGGAAAAAAGGGGATAGATATTCTCAAAGAAATGCGCGACAAATATAGCCTGCTGATAGCCACAGAGGTCTGCGAACCTTCACAAATTGACGAAGTGCTTCAAGTGGCAGATATTGTACAGGTCGGCGCAAAGAGCATGTACGACTACGAACTTTTGAGGTTATGTACGCAGATAGACCAGCCGGTCATCCTTAAGCGGCACTATGCGGCAAGGCTCGAAGAGTTCGCTCAAATGGCGGATATGCTTATGAGCAAGGGCAAGCAGAACATTATCCTGTGCGAGCGCGGAATAAGAACGTTTGAAACGGCCACAAGGTTCACACTTGACCTCGGGGCTGTCGTATGGATTAAAAATCACCTTCGCTTGCCCGTAATTGTTGACCCGAGCCATGCTTTCGGAATGGAGTATGGTGTGATACCGCTTGCAAAAGCGGCAATGGCTTTGGGAGCGGACGGGGTGATGGTGGAAGCGCACCCTGAACCAGAGCGGGCAATGTCGGACAGCAAGCAGCAACTGACGCTGGAGCAAATGCAGCGGCTAATCAATGAACTCAAGCCTATTGCAAAGGCTGTAAACAAAACTTTGGTTTAACAACTCATTTTTAATAAAAAACTCCGATGAATACGTACGTTTTTCTTGCCAACGGCTTTGAAGATATAGAGGCTGTGGCTACCATTGACATTCTGCGCAGAGCTAATTTTAAGGTTATCACGGTGTCCATCAGCAGAAGCCTTGATGTTGAGTCTGCCCATGGGATAGTGATGAGGGCGGATGTGCTGATAGATAGCATTTCTGTTAGTAGTGATGATTTGCTGATATTGCCGGGCGGAATGCCGGGCACAACAAATCTTGGAAAATGCAGCAAACTCACAGATATTCTTGTGCGCCATAATGAAGCTCACGGATGGATTGCCGCGATATGTGCTGCGCCCTCGGTGCTTGGGCAACTGGGAATACTAAAAGGACACATAGCAACATGTTATCCCGGTTTTGAGCAGTATCTTGATTGCAAATACGATAATGTAAGCCGTGTTGTGGTGTCTGATAATATAATCACTTCATGCGGGCCTGGGCAGGCTATGAATTTTGCGCTTGCTATTGTGAGCAAGGTATCAGGCAACAATTCACTGATGGAGTCTGTTAGGGATGCCATGCAGTTCTAATTTTTTTGTAACCATGCATAAAATCCTTTTTGTGTGTTTGGGCAATATATGTCGCTCGCCTTTTGCCGAGGCCGCTCTGAAACACTTTGTGCGCCAGAGCGGACTTCAGGACTCATACATCATAGACAGCGCAGGAATAGGCGGATGGCATGTGGGCCAGCGTCCTGACAGACGGATGGTTGAGGCGGCGTGGCAAAGAGGATATAAGATGGAGCATTTCGGAAGGCAGGTCTGCGCCGATGACTTCTTGATTTTTGACATGCTGATAGGAATGGACGACAGCAACATTGACTCATTGGAGCAAATTGCACCGTCGTTAGAAGCCAAGGCGAAAATTCGCAGAATGGTGGATTTTGTGTCTGATGACTTCAGAAAAAAACACCCCAACTCGGTAATTGACTCCGTGCCGGACCCTTATTATGGAGGCACAGCAGGGTTCTATTATGCTATTGACCTTATTGAGGACGCGTGCCAAGGGTTAATGCTACAACTTGAAAAACAATGAATTATGTTTGAGAAACCAATAACTTTTGACCGTGTTATACGCAGTTTGTCTGTCATTGCGGTTTTAGTGATTATCTATCTTCTTCTTTTGAGGCTCAAAAGTGTGCTTTTGCCATTTCTTGTGAGCTGGATAGTGGCGTATATGCTCAACCCCTTGGTTAATTTTATTCAGTATAAAGTAAGGCTGCGCAATAGGATTGTTTCCATCATTGTGGCACTTGCACTTGTGGTTGGCGTGTTGTCTGCGATGGTGGCTATCGTTTCGCCTATGGTTGCTGACGAAATCTCCAAAATCAAAGTTCTGGTTAAGGGATATACCGAAAGCGGCAACCCATTGCTTCCCGCTGAATGGCATGAAAAACTCAACGAAGTGTTTCAGTCGATAGAATGGGATCAAATGCTCCAAAGCGCGCAGACGCAAGATCTTATCAAGCAGGCTGTGCCAACTGTGTGGAATGTGTTCACCGGTTCGCTAAGTTTTATTGCCGGACTTGCAGTGGTCTTCGTTTGTATACTCTATACTATCTTCATTTTGCTTGATTATGACAAAATGTCCAATTCATGGTCAAGCCTTATACCTTCCCAATACCGCTCGTTGGCAGAAGGTCTAATGTCTGACCTTGAGCAGGGCATGAATAGTTATTTTCGTGGTCAAGCTCTCATAGCTTTCCTTGTCGGAATACTTTTCAGCATAGGCTTTCTTATTATAGGTTTGCCGATGGCAATCGTTATGGGACTGTTTATAGGTGTGCTCAACCTTGTGCCTTATCTTCAGACGGTTGGCATCATACCATGCGTCATGCTTGGCATTCTTCAGTCGGCGCAGACCGGCAGAAGCCTGTGGTTAGTGTTCACACTGATTGCCGTAGTGTTTATTGTGGTGCAAAGCATTCAGGATTTGGTGCTTACACCTCGAATTATGGGAAATGTAACAGGTCTGAAACCGGCAATAATTTTGCTCGCCCTTAGCGTGTGGGGCTCGCTGCTCGGAATGGTTGGAATGATAATAGCGCTGCCGCTCACCACTCTGATGATTTCTTACTACAAAAGGTACATTCTGCATGAAAATGAAGTGGCCAAAGCGGGTGATGAGGAAGCGCAGGGTAATGGAGCGGAGGCAGTGGCTGAAGATGTCAAAATTAGCGGAGAAAATGAAGACAGTAAAAAATGAAAGAAGCGTTATGCCCTTAACTTGGGGTGCTGAGGACTTAAAAAATGCCGTTGAAACCATGCAAAACGGTGGCATTATACTTTATCCCACCGATACGGTTTGGGGCATAGGATGTGATGCGCGCAACGCAGAGGCTGTAGCAAAGGTCTATGCTCTTAAGCGGCGTTCCGACACCAAGTCAATGCTTGTGTTGCTCGACGCTCCCGGACGGCTTAACTATTATGTGGAGCAAGTTCCCGACATGGCTTGGGACCTCATGGAGTTTTCTACCAGACCGCTGACAATCATTTACCCCAAGGCGCGTGAGGTAGCTCGTAATCTCATTGCGGAAGACGGCTCGCTGGGCATAAGAATAACTAAAGACCCATTTTGCCAACGGATGTGCGCAATGCTTAAAGGCCCCGTAGTATCAACATCCGCCAACATTTCGGGCGAAACAACTCCAACAGTGTTCTCTAAAATTTCTAAAGAAATAATAGACGGCGTTGACTATGTGGTAAAGTACAGGCAAAATGACACTGCGGCTGCTAAGCCGTCATCAATTATCAAACTTGAAATAAATAACGTTTTTGAACTGATAAGATAAGGTGAAGAGTAACAATGTAAACATAATGCATCGGCGCGAAAAGGATATTTCCAATCTGCGCATAGCGCACGTCGTTGCCGATTTGATTGCAGCCATATTGTCATGGATTTCATTTCTGATGCTAAGGTGGTATGTGTATAACGGTTATATTTTCGATAACGGGCAAATCGTGTTCCCAATTTTTTCGTTCTATGCGCCGCTATGCCTTTATCCGCTCTGGTGCATGATTGTAAATTACCTCTCGGGATACTATGTGCAGATACTTACCAAACACGCATTGAGGGAATTATTTGAAACTTTTTTGAGTGCTTTAATCATTTCAATCACATGTTTTTTCATTATAGTAATAGATGATCCGGTCAACAACTACCATCAGTATTTCACCAGTTTTTATGCCCTTTTGGTCATCCAGTTCGGATACACATATTTTTTCAGGCTTCTCTTGCGTTTCTACAAACTGCGGTTGTTTCGCAAGCACAGGTTTGCACAGCCCGTTGTCATTGTAGGCAGGTTTGACAATCCTAATGTTGTCAAGCTGGTGAATGACATGAAACATAGAGTGTTTACCTACGATTTCAAAGGTATTGTGGCTCCTAACGGCTATTTGTTTGAAAAAAGTCCGGAAGCGTATCTCGGAGTAATCGAAAAATTCGGTGAAATCAAGGAAAAACATAATATATGTACAGCTATAGTGGCAATTGATGAGGATGTTGACAGCAGGGAAAATTATCGTCTTATTAACTTGCTCTATCCGCATGATGTTGACATCAGCATGGTGCCACGGGCTTTTGAACTGCAAACATCTAACACCCACATTGATACGCTATGGAGTAGCCCTTTGGTCAAGGTTACGGAAATAAAGATGTCTGATGCAGAATGGTGCGCGAAACGATTTTTTGACCTTGTAATGAGCCTGTTTGGAATTATTGTGCTATCGCCGGTACTTGTTATCTGCTACATTTGCGTCAAACTTGATACTCCCGGCCCTGGATTTTACCTTCAAGAAAGAATAGGCAGAAAGGGCAAGAAATTCAAAATCATTAAATTCCGCTCAATGCGAATTGATGCTGAAGAGTCAGGAACGCCACAACTCAGTTCGCCAACCGATAGCCGCATTACGCGCACAGGACATTATCTGCGAAAGTACCGCATTGATGAGCTCCCGCAGCTATTCAATGTGCTTAAGGGTGACATGAGTTTTGTGGGACCCAGACCTGAAAGAGAGTTCTTCATTTCCCAAATTATGCAAAAGGCGCCTTACTATTGTTTGCTGTACAGGATTAGACCCGGAATAACTTCGTGGGGACCAATCAGGGTAGGGTACACCGACACGATGGAAAAAATGATAGAGAGGCTGCATTATGACATTATCTATATGGAAGACATGAGTCTGCGCAATGATATGAAAATTCTTTTTTTCACCATTGAAGTTATAATTAAAGGTAAGGGGCAATAAAGAAATAGAGGCAGTATTTTGTTCAAACAGTATTACGATAGATTTATCGCATGGCGCGAAGCGCACATCCGCGAGAGGCAGTTGGTTCTTATCTTGAGCCTCCTGACAGGTTTGATGTGCGCCCTGGCAGCAAATTTGCTAAAATGGCTTATAGCCTCAATACACAGACTGCTTGCGTTGGCATTAGACTACGGACAGTTCAACTACTGGTATTTGATTACTCCTATTGTCGGGGTAACGCTGTCAATGTTGTTTGTCAAATATGTTGTCAGGGATGACATAAGTCATGGAATAACCCGTATCCTTTATGCCATTTCGCAGCGTAAGTCGATCATCAAAGCCCATAACATGTGGACTTCTATCGTTGGTTCGGCGCTTACTATAGGTTTTGGCGGTTCTGTTGGTGCTGAGGCGCCAATTGTGCTTACAGGAAGCGCAATAGGCTCTAACCTTGCCAAGTTCTTTAGGCTTGACCAAAAAACGATGATGCTGATGATTGGGTGTGGTGCGGCCGGTGCCATCGGCGGAATTTTCAAAGCCCCAATAGCAGGCTTGGTGTTCACGCTTGAGGTGCTCATGCTCGACATGACGGCATATTCTGTTGTGCCTTTGCTTATTTCGTCGGTTACGGCAACGTGCATCAGTTATGCTTTCACTGGCACTGAAAGTCTCTTTGCACTTGACAATTATGACCCGTATTCTTTTTCCGAAACGCCCCACTACCTCATTTTAGGTGTCGTGTGCGGATTCTTGTCGCTATACTTCACCCGTGGCATGAACTGGATAGAAGGTGTGTTTGCGTCTGTGGCTAACCCTTGGCGTAAACTCGCAGTGGGTGGCATTACGCTTAGCGCACTGATTTTCTTACTGCCGCCGCTCTATGGCGAAGGATATGAAACGATCGTTGACTTGCTCAACGACAGAACACTTGGACTTTTTGCCGGTAGTCCCCTTGCCGGGCACGACACTGTTGCCGGAATGATTATATTGCTCTCTCTTACGGTGCTGCTAAAAATTTTTGCCACAGCTGCCACTAATGCTCCTGGCGGTGTAGGAGGCATTTTCGCGCCGTCGCTGTTCGTCGGATGTCTGGGCGGATACGTAGTGGGCATTCTGCTTAACCAATTAGGCATTCATGTCTCCGAGTCCAATTTCGCGCTCGCCGGAATGGCAGGGCTTATGTCGGGTGTGATGCACGCTCCCCTTACCGGCATTTTCCTTATTGCCGAACTTACAGGAGGGTATTACCTGTTCGTCCCGCTAATGATAGTGAGTTGCGTGTCGCTGATAGTAATACACATTTTTGAACCTCACAGCCTCTATGCCATGCGGTTGGCTCAAAAGGGAGAACTCATCACCCACCACAAGGACAGGGCGGTGCTCACGCTCATGAAAATGGATAATGTTATCGAAACAGATTTCAGTGTGCTCAAGCCGCAAATGACACTCGGGGAACTCGTAAGAATCATTTCGCACAGCAGGAGAAACTTGTTCCCCGTGATTGATTCCACTGGCAAATTTGCAGGAATATTGTTGCTCGATGAAGTCCGCAACATAATGTTCAGGCAAGAATTGTATGAACGGTTTACGGTAGGGCAACTTATGACATCACCACCGGCACTTTTATCCTATGATATGCCGATGGAGAAGGTGATGGAGGTCTTTGAAGACTGTGGGGCATGGAACCTGCCGGTTGTGGATGATGAAAAACATTATGTGGGATTTGTAAGCAAGTCAAAGATATTCAATACTTATCGTACTATGCTTATGCGTTTTTCTGACGAGTAAATCTTTTATGCTAACCCAAATATGTTTATTATGAAAACAAAGTTGTCTTTAATTCTAATTTCCCTGATTTCATCGTGCTTTTGCTTTGCCAAAACACCTGTTTATGACGAGACATATTGTGGCGACTGCGATGCTGCCAATCAACCGTGGAAATACTATCTCACAATTGGCGATGCCCCCAATAGTCTGATACTTCTTCCGGATACTCCCGTGATAGGCACAGCGCGTTTTGCATACGACGAGGAACAATATCTTTGGGGCAAAGCATTGCGCGATACCCCAAGGGGCGACCAGGCGGTGTCTGACGCTAATTATTCTGTAGAAGCTTTTTCTGCGGCACTGTCAGAAGCCCTGCCTTTCAAAATCAATAAGGAGAAAACGCCCAAGACATTCTATTTGCTTTACCACATGATGCAGGATGCCGGACAACTTGCCACAAGGCATGCTAAAGAGCACTACATGCGGCATAGGCCATATATGATTTATGGTGAAAACACATGCCTGGAAAGCGACCAAGCAACGCTTTCTACCGATGGCTCGTATCCATCTGGACACACTACAGTAGGATGGGCTATGGCTCTTGTTCTGGCGGAGTTGGTTCCTGAATATCAGAATCAAATACTTTTGAGGGGAATAGAACTGGGACAAAGCCGTGTGATTTGCGGCTATCATTTCCAGAGTGACGTTAATGCCGGAAGGATAATGGGTGCTGCAGTGGTGGCTCGGCTGCATGCTGATAAAAAATTCCAAGCAGACCTGATCAAGGCTAAACGTGAAGTGAAAAGGATTTTAGCAAAAATATCATCTCAAAAGTAGTTTAACGAGCTTTTATTTGCTTTTCATAGTGCCGGCACACTGCGCTTAATGCGCATGTGCCGCATTTTGGATTTCGGGCAGTGCATACGTATCGGCCATGGAGCAGCAGCCAGTGGTGAGCCTTGCCTTGGATTGATGCCGGTATGTGCTTGCATAGTGTATCTTCTGTCTGCCTTGGTGTTTTGCTGCCGGTGGTGAGGCCTATGCGTTCCGAAACACGAAAAACGTGAGTATCAACAGGCATAGCAGCTTCTCCGAATGCGACAGCAAGCATTACATTAGCGGTTTTGCGCCCTACGCCCGGAAGACTTTCGAGCGCTTCGCGGCTGCGTGGAACCTCACCGTCATAATCAGTAACCAACTTTTTGCACATTGACACTATATGCGCCGCCTTGCTGTTGGGATAAGACACACTCCGTATGTAGTGAAAGATGTCATCTGCCGTAGCATTTGACATGGAAAGGGCGTCAGGATATGCACTGAAAAGTGGAGGAGTCACCATGTTAACGCGTCGGTCGGTGCATTGGGCGGACAGCATAACTGCAACCAGCAACTGAAACTCGTTGCCCCACGTCAGTTCGCTTTCCGCCGAAGGCATAGTACGGGAAAATATATCCAAAACGGAATGGTATCGCTCTTTGATAGTCATGGTTTGCAAAACTCTTATTTAAGACTTATGAGCAAGGTATTACCATGAAGAAAAGTCTTGTACATTTTCAGCGGCTCTTTAGAAATGCCCTTTGTGGGGTTTCCAAAGCCATACATCATGTCATATACCTCACCACAGGTTTCACACTTGGCCAAACCGGTGCCGTCAGGCGAAACAATAACGTCACGTTTGGCCTCAACAGGACATGCCAAGTCAAATGCCGAGTATTTGCCCTCGTATGTAGAGTAAACGATGACCCCGCCATAGCCGATACGGTCGGTTGCATAGCGGGGTTTGGTGAACAAAATGTATTGGTTGACTGAGTTTGCAAAGTTAGGGTATTGCGACACAAGATTAAGTTCAAGGTGAACGGGGGCGTCTGGTATGGATGAGCGGTAAATGTCACCCTCGCATGAAGATAACACTAAAGCGAGCGTAGTGAGCAAAAAAAAGCGTAATGCACGTGACATCATGGTACAGTGCTGTTTTTTATGGGGTTACAGGTAGCAGCCGATGAGTTCTACCTTGAATATCAAAGTGCTATATGGCGGAATGTAGGCGTTATAACCGGGTGTACTGATGCCTTCTTTACCGTAGGCTAAATCTTGAGGAATAAAGAATATAGCTTGTCCGGGGGCTCTCATCTTGCTCAAGCCCTCACTCATACCCTTAATCAGATTGCTCATCTGCATCTGCGAACTTTTCTCACCAAACTTCAAAGCTTTAACCTGTTCAATGAGTTTGCTGCCGTCAAGGTCAGCCTCGCTATTGCCATTGGTGGTGTCAAAAATATGACCGTCAATCAGCATTCCGGCGTAATGTATGGTGACGTAGCCGCTTTTGTTAGGTGTGCGTTCAGTAGGAAGACCCTCGCGTAGCACAAGGTACTGCAATCCGGTTGAAGTGGTGTGAAAATTTGGGTCATGAGCCAGCGAGCGAGCATTTTGCTCCAGCCACACCTCATTGGCTGTCTTCCAGTCGAGCGTTTCGGTTTTCTTGCAAGAAGACAGTAACGCCAGTGCTATTGCAGCTATTATCAGAATTTTTTTGTGCATAAGTTTCAGAAATTGTTTTTTTAAGACAAGACTTTCTCTTTTTTTATTTCGCAAAGTTACGTTTTTTTTGCCAATACACAAAAAAAGCGTAACTTTGTCAAAAATAGTGCAATTATGCCAACTCTTCACTTCGCAATAATAGGACATCCTGCGCAGCATTCGGCTTCAGCGGCCTTTTTTGCTGAAAAATTCAGCAAGGAGCACATAGATGCAGATTATCAGAAGTTAGATATCGCGGATGTCAAAGGATTGCGTGAGTTAATAGCGTCAAAACATTTGCGTGGACTTAATGTGACTATACCTCATAAAGTGGCTGTTATTGAGCAACTTGATGCTGTTATGCCTACTGCTCAGGCCGTTGGGGCTGTGAACGTGATAAGCGTCGAAAACGGAAAGTTGATAGGTCATAACACTGATGTGTTGGGATTTAGTGAGAGCCTCAAACCGCTAATCGGGAATCGTAAAAAAGCGATAGTATTAGGCACAGGCGGGGCGTCTAAGGCGGTTAGGGCAGCGCTTGAGGACTTGAAAGTTGAGTTCGTGGTGGTTAGCCGAAATCCGTCGGAGCATCAAATTGGCTATGCTGACATCACTCCGGCCTTACTTCATAGCCACACGCTCGTCGTTAACGCCACGCCATTGGGAATGGCAGGCGATCTGGTCAACGAAGTTCCACAATTACCTTATGACGCAATCTCTGCCGAACATCTCATTTTTGACGTCGTGCATACACCTGCTCAAACGCAGTTTATGAAATTGGCGCAAGAAAAAGGCGCGACCGTTGTCGGGGGACGGACCATGTTCGTCAAACAGGCAGAAGAAACTTGGAAAATTTGGCAACAAATATGAAAAAAATTTTTGTGATTTTTTCTTTGATGTGTTGCGTGGCAGCATCTGCTTATGAGGTGCCGCAGAACACGCAAGTTATAACCTATGCGCTGCCTAAAACTATGGCAGAAGTTCAGGTTGAATATGACCATGTCGTCGTTTCGCCAGGCATTTTCTGGCAATATGCCGAGAGATATTTAGGCAAAGTGGATGTGGTAACAGAAAAAAAAGAGTACTTCCAACTCAAAGATGTAAAATTGAGGACATACGCTGTTGCAGACAGCAACAAAACATTTGCCCTTGCAGCTGCCAAAGGCTTGCCTCAACTGATTATTAACGGCAAAGGTGTGCTTGTGGCTGTCGGTGACGTTGCCGTGCCCGATGCAAAACGCAAACCTCAAGCTGAGGAATGCCATGAAAGTTTTGATAAAAAGAATATGCTGCCTCCGCTCACCGAGGAACAACTTCGTGCCGGAAGCATGGCAAAAATGGCTGAGAGCACCGCAAAAATGATATACCGCATCAGGGAAGACAGAATGAATCTGCTCAATGGAGAAACAGACGCTCCCGATGGCGAAGCACTAAAAACCATGCTTCGTAAACTTGAGCAGACGGAACGTCAACTGACCGAGATGTTCGTCGGCACAAGCGAGGTGAAACACAAGACCACAACCCTGCCACTTGATTTAGCGGATGAAGGTGCTAACCGTGTGTTGTTCCGATTCAGTTCGGTCAGCGGAGTGCTTGAAGCCGATGACCTTGCCGGAGCACCTGTGATGTTTGAAATAAAACCTGATAAAGTGGTTTATGAGTTTAGCAAAAAAACACCTAAGGCTCCGAAAAATGCCATTTATTATAATCAGCCTGGGCGCGTCAATATTAAAATATACGATGATAAGAATGTATATATTGCGCGTGATGTTGACGTGGCTCAACTTGGTGTTATAGTGCCGTTGCCAGGGTTTGTGCTTAAACCGGGGCACGGAGCATTGCTCAACACTGCGACAGGAGCTGTTAAATCGTTGAAATAAACATTTGTAACATGACACGCTTGAGTGTAAACATAAATAAATTTGCCACATTGCGTAATTCGCGCGGAGGCAATGTGCCTGACGTATGCGCAATGGCTCAACTATGTGAACAATTTGGCGCACAAGGAATTACGGTGCATCCCAGACCCGACGAAAGACACATCAGGTATAAAGACGTCATTGAACTTAAAACACTTGTGAAAACCGAGTTTAACATAGAAGGATATCCTTCGGAACGATTTTTGCAGTTGATAGAGCAGGTGAGGCCAGCGCAGGTGACGCTGGTGCCTGATGCACCCGACGACCTGACCTCCCATTGCGGGTGGGATGTCAATGCTCACCGCACAATGCTTGAGAATGTAGTTAAGCGAATCAAACAGTCGGGGGCGCGAGCAAGCATCTTTGTTAATCCGGACTCTAAAGAAGTGGAAGCAGCGGCTCAAGTTGGTGCAGACAGAATAGAACTCTATACCGAGCCATACGCGCGGAGGTTTGAGAGTGATGGCATAACAAACATAGACGACTATGTGGCTGCTGCCGAAACTGCAATGAGGCTCGGGCTTGGTGTTAACGCCGGACATGACCTTAACCAAGATAATTTAGGTTTTTTTGCACGAAAAATGCCGAGACTGGATGAGGTTTCAATAGGGCATGCGCTGATTTGTGAATCAATAGTCGGTGGATTGCAAAACACTATTGCCCGGTACTTGCGTATTCTTCAAATGAAGTAATTTAATTTTTTGTTAAATAATAAAAACTATGAATTTCCTGCTTATTCAACAAGCCGCAGAAGAACTTGCGAGCGTACCGCAGGCAGCGCCAGAAGCTGTCGAAACTGTTGAACCGATGAACTTATGGACCATGGCCCAATATGGCGGTCCTATTATGATTGTTTTGGCCCTAATGTTCGCCTTTGCTGTCTATCTTTTCATAGAGCGACTCGTTACGCTCAAAAAAGCAAGGCAAGAGGATAAAAGCTTCATGAACAGGATCAAGGACTATATCCATGATGGTAAGATTGATTCAGCAATAGCCCTTTGCCATGAAACTGACACCCCTTCGGCGCACATGGTGGAAAAAGGTATAAGCCGAATAGGACGACCCATGAGTGATGTACTCGTAGCAATTGAAAATGTAGGTAACATCGAAGTGCAGAAACTCGAAAAGGGCATGGTCATCATGGCCACTATATCAGGAGGCGCGCCTATGCTCGGATTTCTTGGAACGGTTACTGGTATGGTCAGCACATTCTATAATATGGCATCAACCGGCGGCGGAACGATAGACATAAGCACACTGTCAGAAGGCATGTACCAAGCCATGGTAACGACCGTGGGAGGACTTTTGGTCGGCATTTGCGCTTATTTCGCATACAACTACCTCACCGCAAGAATACAAGAGGTCATTAGCCTGCTCGAATCAAGGACCATGGAATTCATGGACCTGCTCAACGAGCCTGTTTAATAAAATAGCACAATTTTATACTACATAAAGACTATGGCAATCAAAAGCAGAAACCATATTGAGGCAGGATTCAACATGAGTTCGATGACGGACTTGATTTTCCTGTTGTTGCTGTTCTTTATTTTAGCAAGTACGATGGCTTCGCCTAACGATGTTAAAATCAATCTTCCGCAGAGTCGCAGCAAAACAACTACGCACCCTGTGGTGGCGAAGGTTTCCATTGATAACGAGGGCAAGTATTTCGTTGCCCTTGGCAAGAAAAAACCGCAACAGATTGAGGCGGAAAATCTTGAGGAATACCTATCGGGCATCGTAAGTCTGGACAGCACAACGTATATTGCGCTGCATGCCGACAGGGATGTGGCATACAGGGAAGTTGTGAACGTAATTGATATTGCCAACCAGCACAAAATGAAATTAGTCATTGCCACCAAAAATTCAAAATGAGCAGAAAATCACAGACATACGGTATCGTCGGTAGCGTTAATACCTGCATCATTATCATACTGATACTGCTATTCACCTATATGAGCCTGCATTTCCCTGAAGAGGATGAAGGTGTTGAAGTGGCATTCGGTGACACTGATTTTGGTGGAGGTGATGCGGGCGAGTTGACCGGCGAAAGCAATTTGCCTCCCGAAGTTACACCTGTGCCTCAAGAGCCTTCTGCATCAAGCAATAACGATGTTATCACGCAAGAGGACGAAGAGACTATTGCGATAAGGGAACAAGCTAAACAGAAAGCGAGAGAAGAGGCGTTAGAGAGAGAAAGACAGAGAAAGGAGCAGGAAAGACTGATAGCGGAGCAAAAGGCAAAAGAGGCTGCTGAGGCCGAAAGGAAAAAACAAGAAAAAGAGAAAACCGACAAAGCCCAAAGCATGATGGGCGGTCTGTTCGGAAAAAACACCGATGGCACGGGTTCAGGCACAGGCTCAGGTACGGGTTCCGGCACCACATCAGGCGATGGGCATGAAGGTAATCCAGCAGGAAAAGGAAGAACCGGCACCGGCATAGGCAATGGAATTGGAACAAATGTGGCAGGAAGAAAAAATCTCTCGCTACAGAAACCATCGTATAATCAGAACGTTGAAGGCAAAATTATTATAAATGTGCGCGTTGACTCTAATGGCAAGGTGATAGATGCAAAACGCGCGGCTGGTACTACTATCAGTGACGCAACGCTTATCAATGCCTGCATCGCTGCAGCTAAAGCATCAAAGTATTCATCAGGAGAAGGTGAAGCGTCTGGAACGATAACCTACAACTTCAATCTCAGATGATTTGCATCAATGACATAACAATGCGCTATGGCAAAAACATAGCGTTGTCAAATGTCAACTGCAAATTAGTTCAAGGAGAGGTAACCGGATTGTTAGGAGCTAATGGGGCAGGAAAAACCACATTACTCAGAATTGTGGCAGGACTGATAGATAACTTCGATGGAAACGTGAATTTCAGCCAGAGTCATTGCAAGATAGGATACCTGCCGGAACAAAGAGGGTTGTTTGCCGACCAACAAGTTGGCGAACAACTCGTTTTTTTTGCCCAATTGAATGGTTTGAAGAAAAAAAATGCCGTTGAAAACGTCGTTTATTGGCTTGATAAGTTAGAGGCTTCAGAATGGAAAAACAAAAAAATAAGCCAATTGTCAAAAGGGATGGCGCAAAAAATACAGTTTATTGCTTCTGTAGTGCATGACCCCGATTTACTGCTTCTTGATGAGCCAATGTCGGGACTTGACCCATTGCATTCTATGCGAATCAGGGAAATAATAAGCAGTTTGAGCCAGCAAGGAAAGACAATAGTGCTTTCTACGCATAATCTTGACGATGCAGCAAGATTATGCAATAAATATGTAATTCTCCGTCAAGGGAAGGTAACTTTTGAGGGAGGCATTATGGGTATCACAGAGCAACAGATTTTGTCGATGCTATAAAATAGACTTAACCAATGCGGCCTTTTGTCCTCTATATCATGCGTGAATACCAAGTCAGGATGTCCAGTGTTGCGTTTTGGCTTGTAACGCTATTGACGCCAGTGGCTCTTTGGCTATGCAAACTCTTTATGCCGCAGTATGAGTTTGCTCCAGTTGGCGAAGAGGCGGCAGGTGTTGATTTAGGCGGAGTTTATCTGATTTTATTTGCTTCAGCGCTTTTTCTGTTCGTGTTTTTTTATGGTGTGCAGACTATGAGGTCTGTGGCAATCGTGAGGCGACAGCGCGTCGTCGAACTGCTGCTAATGAGCATTAAGCCATGGGAAATTGTGGTTGGGCAAATAGTGGCAATCGGACTTGTGGCGTTGACGCAGTTGGCGATTTGGCTTACGGCGGCATGCTGTGTTGGCTTTGATTTAGATGTTTTAGGCATTGGCGTGACATCTGTTTTGTGGATGCTGGGCGGTTATGTGATATATGCGTCACTATTCGCCATTGCAGGCGTATATGTGTCAAGTGAAAACGCATCACAAGCCATAACACTTTTTATCTCTGTCATATCGGTTATTGCTTTGAATGCTTCAATTTATGCTATTGCTAATCCCGGAACCATGCAGTCGGATTTTTTTGCCATGTTTCCGCTCACATCACCCCTGATGTTTGGGGCGGGGGTTAATACAGGGATTTATTTGCAAATTTTGTCGGCAGTAATTTTGATATTAACTTGCATGGCGCTGATTGCAGTCGGATGCAGATATTTCAAGCGTAATTGCTTAGTTTAATTTTTTTTCGTAAATTTGCTTTTGAAATCAGACAAAAACCACTCAATTAAACGAACGTAATAACAATTCAAATTAATTTCGCTATGAAAAGGTTTTTTTATTTTATCGTAACGGCACTGCTCGTCAGCATTAACGCATGTGCCGACAAGAAAGAGGTCATAACTTTTGCTCAATTGCCTCAACCCGCTCAAAACGTGATTAACCAGCATTTCAAAGCTTCTGATATTGTGCTTGTTCTCAAGGAGCAAGACTGGAAAGTAGAGTATGAGGTGCGCCTTGCCGATGGCTCTGAATTGGACTTCTTTAGCGATGGCGAACTCAAAAAAGTTGACTGCCAACTAAATCCTGTTCCCGAAGCATTGTTGCCGCAGCCCGTCTTAACATACGTCAAAGCCACGTTCCCTAATGCTTATGTACAAGAGTGGGGGCATGACGACAGAGGTTTCAAAGCCGAACTCAATAATGGCTTGGAACTTAGATTTAACAAAAAATACCAGTTCCAAAATATAGACGATTAACAACGATTCATCTTAACATTAAGAATATCTTCTACTATGGATTTAATGCAACAAATTATTGAGCGCGCCAAGCAAAATAAGCGCCGCATTGTGCTTCCCGAAGGTGATGAACCGCGTACTCTGGAAGCCGCTAACCATGTTCTGAAAGAAAGCATTGCCGACCTAATCCTCATTGGCGACCCTATGGTAATCAAGAAAATGGCAGCTGAAAAGGGATTCGAGCATATCGAAAAGGCTGTGATTTTCAATCCTGAAACCGATCCCAAGATGGAGCAATATGCCAATTTGCTCTACGAACTGCGCAAAGCTAAAGGAATGACCGAAGAGCAGGCAAAGGACTTGGCAAAAAATCCGCTATATACAGGCTGCCTGATGATAAAAAGTGGTGATGCGGATGGTGAACTCGCGGGTGCGCGCAATACCACCGGCAATACACTGCGTCCAGCGTTCCAAATCATCAAGACAAAACCGGGTATTTCTGTTGTTAGCGGCGCACTACTCATGTTTACGCCAGCTAAGCACCTTGGTGAGGACGGCTTGCTTGTTTTTGCCGACTGCGCTGTTAATCCATGCCCAACCGCTGCCGAACTTGCTCAGATAGCTGTCAGCACGGCTGATACCGCACGCAAAATTTGCGGATACGAGCCGCGTGTCGCTATGCTCAGTTTCTCGTCAAAAGGCTCGGCAAAGCACGAACTTGTTGACAAAGTTGTGGAGGCGACAAAACTTGCCAAAGAAATGGCACCAGACCTGATGCTTGACGGTGAATTGCAGGCTGACGCTTCTCTCATTCCGTCTGTAGGGCAATCAAAAGCTCCTGGCTCACCTGTGGCAGGAAAAGCAAACGTGCTCGTGTTCCCAGACTTGCAGGCAGGTAACATTGGTTATAAACTCGTTGAACGTTTTTCTGGAGCAGCAGCCGTGGGACCAATCCTTCAGGGCATAGCCGCACCTGTCAACGACCTCAGCCGCGGATGCTGCGTGGACGACATTATAAAAATGATTGCCATCACAGCTAATCAGGCAATGTAAATGTAAATAAACATAATAAACACCATGAAAATTCTTGTATTAAACTGCGGCAGTTCGTCTATCAAGTACAAACTGTTCGATATGTCTGATAACTCTGTTTTGGCTCAAGGCGGCATAGAGAAAATTGGCCTCCCAGGAGCGTTTCTGAAATTGACGTTACCCAACGGCGAAAAGAAAGTAATAGAGGATTCAATTCCAGAACACACTAAAGGTGTTCAGATGATTTTCGATGCTCTCACCAACTCCGAATACGGGGCACTCAAAAGCCTTAATGAGTTGGATGCTGTAGGTCATCGTATGGTTCATGGCGGAGAGCGTTTCTCCCAGTCTGTTGTCTTGACCGATGAAGTTCTCAAGGCTTTTGAGGCTTGCAATGACCTTGCACCGCTTCATAATCCTGCCAACCGCAAAGGTATCGACGCTGTCACCAAACTGCTTCCCAACCTTCCGCAGGTTGGCGTGTTTGACACAGCATTCCACCAGACCATGCCAGACTATGCTTACATGTATGCTCTGCCATACGAGTATTATGAGAAATACCGTATCCGCCGCTATGGTTTCCACGGCACGAGCCACCGCTATGTTTCACAGCGCGTGTGCGATTTTCTTGGAGTGGACATTAAAGATAAGAAAATCATCACCTGCCATATAGGCAACGGAGCGTCAATTGCCGCGGTGGACCACGGTAAATGTGTTGACACCTCAATGGGACTCACACCGCTTGAGGGTCTTATGATGGGCACTCGTTCAGGCGACGTGGATGGCGGAGCCATAAGTTTCCTGATGGAGAAAGAGCATCTTGACGCTCAAGGCGTTAGCAATTTGCTTAACAAAAAATCAGGTGTGCTGGGTATTTCGGGCGTTAGCAGCGATATGCGCGAGATTGAAACAGCCGTCAAGAGCGGAAACAAGCGTGCAGAACTCGCACTGGCTATGTATTTCTACCGCATCCGCAAGTATATAGGAGCGTACGCAGCTGCTATGGGAGGAGTTGACATCATACTCTTCACCGGCGGTGTGGGCGAAAATCAGTGGCAATGCAGAGAAGAGGCTGTGAAAGGGCTCGAATTTATGGGCATAAAACTCGACAAGTCTAAAAACACAGGACTGAGGGGTGAAGAAGCCATCATATCAGCCGCAGACAGCAGGGTTACACTCTGCGTGATACCGACAGATGAGGAACTCATGATAGCCTCCGACACTCTCGCACTGGTAAAATAATAATCATTGTAAAAGACATATAAAATAACACTTAACACAATTTGCCTATGGATTAAAAAAAAATTGAATGACATAATATAGCGTTTTTCGCATTTAAGATAATCTCAATCTTCCACAATTTTAACTACTTTCTTAATTTGCGCGGAACGTTCACATGCAAGTGTGGGCATTTTCTGTGTACTTGGAAGTAGTGGGTGTGGAAGCCTGAGATTACCAAGTAGCTATTAAAAGGAAAAGCCCGCACTTATTATGTCTGTACTTTTGAAAAGGCTTTTCCGCAACGATAATGTTTAATAAATAAATAAACAGAAAAATGAAAAAAATTGTTTTAGCACTTTTGGCGATGTGTACAATGATGGCAAGCGCTGACGACATTATTGTGATGCGAAATTCAGAAAAAATTAATGCCAAAATTCTTGAAGTGAGCGACATCGAAATCAAGTACAAAAAAACTAATAACCTTGACGGTCCGACCTACTCCACCAAGACATCGCAAATCAACACCATCATTTATGAAAATGGTGATGTACAGGTATATAACCAGCCTGCGGCCCAGCCTGTGCGCAATGAAACTGTGTATTCTGAAAGCCTTGCAAGCCAGCCTGTAGAGCGCAACAAATCATGGCGTTTTGAGCCTTCAGAGAAACGTGATTTCGGTCTCACAATGGGATGGACCACGAAACAGTTCAAAAATGAGAATGCGAAAGGGTCTTTTGGGCAATTACTTGGAGGAGATGAGAAAAATATGACTCACGGCTTTAACTTTGGATTCCTTGCGAACCCGACGTTCAAATACGGCATAGGACTGCGCACCGGATTTATTTTCGAGTATTATCACGAAAAATTTGAAGCAGAGGGGGACTATTCTACTTTTGAGGCCAATCTCCACGACTTCGATTTTTCTGTTCCGCTCCAATTGTCGTTCCGCATGGAGGTGGTGCGTAACTTCAGCCTGATGATTTACACTGGTCCAGTGTTTGACTTTGGTGTTTATGCATTTGAAGAGGCCCAAGGAGAAAAAAGCGAAAATTTGTATGGCAAAGATGTAATGTCCGACAAATGGGAAGGTTTCAATTGCCTTTGGGGCATCGGTGGTGGCCTGCAGTATAAGTTCTTGCGACTTGATGTGGGCGGTCAATTCGGAATGATGAAGAAATTTGGCGTAGACATCAAAGTAAACAAGCCGATATATATGAACCTTGCATTTATGTTCTAAACTCATTTTGATCAAATGCCTTATCAGTTTTAAGCGTTTGAGAAAATACAAAAGTAACCGCCGTGAAGATTTGCTTCACGGCGGTTATTTATTGGATTGTCAATCTCTCGTTGCTGCTATTGTATGAGTACCGTAGTGAAAAGTTGTTCCGCTATTTGCACACGAATTTGCGATTTATTCTGTCACGGCAGTGTATAGCGGCAAAGGGGCTCGGAAATGATTGTGGTAAATGGTGCCGGAACGGCGTTGCAAGTCAAAATGTATGTCTATACTGTCGTCAGGCGCTGGTTGAATGTCAAAGGAGCCGGCGGTGAAGTACTCAATCCCCGACACTTGACCGTCTATCATTATTGTCAAGTATGCGCCAAGGTCATAACCATCCTTTTCCATCCCTGGTATCGCAGTAAATTCTTCGTGGCTATCAGTGAGTTTATATGTACCGTAGTGAAGGATAGCGTCTGATGTGGGGGCAGGGCTGAACACATCTGTGAATGTGAGGATTTGACCCGTTCCCTTGTAAGAGTTGCCTGTTGACTCCACTGTTCCGGAGTAGAACTCCATTTCCCAAACATGTGCATCTACGCCTTTGTCTTTATAGTAATCGGAATAATATATTGCAATTCCTGATGATAACTCATCAGGCGCGGCAGGCTCGTTCCTTTTGCGGCATGAAGTGGTGAGCAGAGCAATAAGCATAAATACGTAAAATGTGTAGCGCGATGTCATGTGGTTCTATTTTTTTGTTTGTGAGTTGGCTGCTAATGACGAAAGGAAACCTAATACCGCCACAAGTGCCGCTGTGGCAATCATATCCACGAAGCGGATGTCAACAGGGTAGGCTTGCTCTATGAACATTTCAGAGTTACCATAGGTTATTATTCCAAAGTGTTGCTGTATCAGGCAGACTATTATTCCAAGCACTATTCCGGCTCCTGCTCCGAGCAATGTGATAAGCCATCCTTCATAGATGAAAATGCGGCGTATTGTCTGTGGAGGAGCGCCAAGGAAACGGAGTGTCGCAGTATCAGGGGTCTTCTCAATACGCAGCATACTAAGTGAGCCAATCACATTGAAGGTTGCAATAAGCAGAATGAATGACAGCAGCAGAAAAGTGAGCCATTTCTCAATTTTCATTATCCTGAAAAAATCAGATTGCTGCTCATATCGGTTGAGAACTTTATAGTTTTCTCCGATGGATTGGCGGATTTTAGACTGTGTGGCCGTTAGTGCGGTACCAGGCCTAAGCCGTATTTCTAAGGCTGTCACCTCGGTGCTGTCGTATTCAAAAATATCCCGTGCCAAGTCAATTGATATAAGGGCATACCTGTCATCGTACGAGGTTTGCTGCACAGAAAAAGAGCCTGACATCAGCACGCCAGCTTGGTTGAAGCTTTGCTCCGGCCGAAGTGTGTTCAATCTGCCTTGGCGGCGTGGGCAGTATATTGTTAGAGGGGCGCCAAATTGTTGGAGTAGTCCGAGTTTTATTTGCAGTCCCGCTCCAAGTATTACCCACTGTGTCTGATTGCTCTTGACGCGGTAAGTGCCGTCAACAATTATACTTCTGATGTCTGTCAGTTGCTCGTAGTCTTCTGATACGCCCTTCAAGATTGCCGGCTCTTGGCGCTCGTCATATTTTAGGAGTGCGGTTTCTTCTATCGTTGGCGAAATAATGGCTATTCCATCGATTTTTTTTAGATTTTGAATGAGCGTGTCACATTGTGCGATACGCTTGCCTTCTGCACTTTCAATTCTCAATTCTGCATCAAAAGCGGAAAACATTGATTCCACCAACCCCTCGAAACCATTCATTACTGACAGCACGCATACCAAAGCCGCCGTACCGACAGCGATGGTAGCTGCTGATATGGCGGTTAGTATGTTGATGGCGTTATGCGATTTTTTTGCAAAAAGGTATCGCCATGCTATCCAAAGTGAAAATCGGCCTGATGGCATCTATTTTTTGAGAAGTTCGTCTATGTGATCCAACTTATCAAGGGTCGGGTCTATATGGAAATTTAGTTCGGGAATGATGCGCAATTGGTTATGTACGATGTTGCCGAGTTGAAAACGTATTTTCGACGTGTCATCTTCGATTTGCGTCATTATTTCGTTGGCCCTTTCAGTCGGGAATATGCTCAAGTAGCAGTGTGCGATGGACAAGTCAGGGCTAATCCTTACTTCTGTCACTGTGAGCAGAACACCATGCATCGAGCGGGCATAATTAAGGAAAATTTTGCCCAGTTCTTTTTGCAACAGCCGTGATATTTTCAGTTGGCGCGTTGAGTCCATGTCTCCTAAAAATACTTTTCTTGTTTTCCTGTGATGGATGTTAGCAGGTTGTTGGCAAGACTGCTTGCTCCAAAACGGAAGCGCCTATTGTTAAGCCACTCTTCTCCAAGGATTTCTTTCACGAGTGTGTAGTGCTGCACAGCCTCTTCTGTCGAGCGTACGCCTCCGGCAGGCTTGTAACCAACCACTGCACCAGTCTTTTCGTGCCATTCTTTTATGGCTTGGCACATGACGTAAGTGGCTTCAGGAGTGGCGTTGACGGCGATTTTGCCTGTTGAGGTCTTGATGAAGTCTGCACCTGCCTGCATAGCAATTAATGATGCTTTTTTTATTACAGAGGCTGATTTCAGTTCGCCGGTTTCGAGAATAACTTTAAGATGCGCGTCGCGGCATGCAGCCTTGAGCTCGCACAATTCGTCGTATACCTCTTGATAGCGGCCTTGAAGCATTTTGCCGACAGAAATAACGACATCAATTTCTGTAGCGCCTTCCATGACAGCCATAGCCACTTCTGCTACCTTGATTTCAACAAAGGTCTGTGATGCGGGAAAACCTGCCGCCACGCTTGCTATGCCAACGCCGGGAGCCTTGAGGGCCGTTTTAACAAATGGAACCATGGCGGGATAAACGCAGATGGCTGCCACATTAGGAATTCCGGCATAATGCTCGCCAAATTCGTTCACGCGGCGGGCCATTGTCTGTACACGCTCGTCGGTGTCATCGGCGCATAATGTGGTTAAATCTATTTGGTTGAGGCATTGTTTCCATACTTCTGGAGTATTGTTGGAATCGTATTTTTCTGCCAGTATGCGGCTCACTTCACTTTTTACCTGTTCGTCGGTGATAGCGTCGCAATTGTATGCGGCAAATAGTTCTTCAAATTTTTCCATGATATTTTTGGGTTAGTGGGTTAATTGATTCGTGCAATTATGGTTTCGTTTCCTACTGTCTTGTCACCAATTTCAACGAACACTTCACTGTCGGGTGGCAAAAAGATGTCCACCCTTGAGCCGAACTTAATGAAGCCCATCTGCTCGTTAAGGTGAGCTTCGTGACCCGTTTTGGCGTATGTTACTATTCGCCTCGCAAGTGCTCCGGCTATCTGGCGGACTAAAACAAGTGCTTTAGACTCTGTTTCTATTACCACGGTAGAACGTTCGTTTTCTGTGCTTGATTTTGGTAGCCATGCCACAGCGTGAGAACCGTCCTGATGTGATGCCTCAACAATGCGACCGCTGATAGGATACCAGTTGGCGTGCACATTGAAAACAGACATAAAGATAGAAACCTGCAATTTCTTTTCGCCATGGAAATACTCTTGCTCCTCGGTTGGTTCTATCACTACGACGGTGCCGTCTGCAGGGGCGATGATCAAATCTTTGTCGTCTATCTCCAGTTCGCGCACCGGATTACGGAAGAAATAGGTGAAGAAAACCAGCAGAATGGCCGATATTATCAAATTGATGGCAAAAATCCAACCTGGCCAATGAAGGTATGCCAATACATTGCATACGAACAACACCAAAAGGACAACAGTCAATATCAATCGTCCTTCTCTATGTATTCTTAAGCGTTTCATTTGATTTGAGTTTAATTAGTCTTCAACAGGACTGAAATCTGATTTTCCGACTCCGCACAGAGGGCATGCCCAGTCTTCTGGAATGTCTTCGAAAGCCGTGCCCGGGGCGATACCGCTGTCAACGTCTCCCACTTCAGGGTCGTAAACGTAACCACAAATGTTGCAAACGTACTTTTTCATAATTTTAGAATTTTATAAATTTGGTGGATAATAATTGAATGTTGAAACGCAAAGTTATAAAAATAAATGCAAACAACAAAATTTCGATTGTCAAATTGCTGACAACCGTGTCGAATCCTGAGCATTCAGTTGTTTCTTCGCATATTCCTTGTCAACCACTATTTCCTTGACGTTGTTGCCCGGAGTGTTGTACATCAGGTCCATCATTATGGTTTCCATGATGGCCCTCAAGCCACGTGCTCCAAGTTTGAACTCTATTGCTTTGTCAACAACGAATTCAAGGGCTTCGTCGGTGAAACTTAAATGCGTGCCGTATGTCGTAAACAATTTTTCATATTGTTTTACGAGCGCATTTTTAGGCTGGGTGAGTATGTTCAATAATGCGTCCCTGTCGAGTGGTTCAAGGTATGTCAGGATGGGCAGACGTCCGACTATTTCAGGGATGAGGCCGTATGCCTTTAAGTCTTGGGGAGCGATGTATTGAAGCAAATTGTTCTTGTCAAGTTTGTTCCTGTCCAATCCTGCCGAATAACCAACAGAACGTGTATTGAGTCGTGCCGCGATTTTTTGTTCTATTCCGTCAAATGCCCCTGCGCATATAAACAGTATATTCTGGGTGTTTACTTTGATGTACTGCTGGTCGGGATGTTTGCGTCCGCCTTGAGGCGGAACGTTGACATTTGTGCCTTCAAGCAGTTTTAGCAGTGCTTGCTGCACTCCCTCGCCGCTTACGTCGCGTGTGATGCTCGGATTGTCAGACTTGCGGGCAATCTTGTCTATCTCATCAATAAACACTATTCCGCGTTCGGCTTGCTTCACGTTGTAGTTGACTTCCTGCAACAGGCGTGTGAGTATGCTTTCAACGTCTTCGCCAACGTATCCTGCTTCTGTCAGCACTGTGGCATCAACAATGGTGAACGGCACATTCATCGTTCGGGCTATCGTTCGGGCAAGTAGCGTCTTGCCGGTGCCAGTGCGCCCTACCATTATGATGTTTGACTTGTCAATCTCAACATCGTCGTTGGATTGGTTTATGCGCTTATAGTGGTTGAAGACTGCGACAGAAAGATAGCGCTTTGCGGCGTCTTGGCCTATCACATACTCATCAAGGCGAGCCTTGATGTCGGCAGGACTTTTGATGTCTTGCCCCAGAGCTGTGTCAGTGGCTTTTGGGTCTTTGGAGCCAACTTGTTGAGCAGGGGCAAATCCATACTCGTCTAACAAGCTGTTAATGCTTGAAATGCAGTCGCCGCAGATGAATGTTTCATTATTGATTGGGCTGCGGAACATGAGCGGGGCTGCTGTGTCATCCCTTCCGCAAAAACTACAGGTATTATGTTTTTTTGCCATGCCTACTTTCAACTTTGTTTAGTAAGCACGCGGTCTATCATGCCATACTCAAGAGCTTCTTGCGATGTCATCCAGTAGTCACGGTCCGAGTCTTTTTCTATCTGCTCAATGTTTTGTCCGCTATGGTCGGCTATTATCTGATACAATTCATGCTTCAGTTTGAGGATTTCACGCGCAGTGATCTCTATGTCTGAGGCTTGTCCTCTTGCGCCGCCCATAGGCTGATGAATCATCACACGGCTGTGGCGCAGTGCCGAGCGCTTACCTTTTTCACCTGCAACAAGCAGCACAGCGGCCATTGAGGCTGCCATGCCTGTGCAGATGGTTGCGACGTCGGATTGAACAAACTGCATGGTGTCGTATATGCCCAAACCGGCATAAACGCTTCCGCCAGGAGAGTTGAGGTATATGGAGATGTCTTTGCCGGCATCTGATGAGTCAAGATACAGCAACTGCGCCTGTATCACGTTGGCGGCATAGTCATCTATCTCTGTGCCCAAAAATATGATGCGGTCCATCATCAGACGGCTGAAAACGTCCATCTGGGTGATGTTTAGTTGCCGCTCCTCAAGTATAGTGGGAGAGATGTAACTGCTCGTAACGTCCATGTAGTGTTCCAAATGGGCACTGTTCATGCCTAAATGCTTAACGGCGTATTTCTCAAAATCAGTCATTTTCTATTAATTTATTTTTTGGCTTCCTGTTCGAATAATTTGTTGAAATCAGCCAGCGTAATGCTCGTCGGTTTCAGTTTCATATCCTGCTTAAGGGCATCAAAAATCTTCACTTGCAATGCACGGTCGGCAATCCTGCGTCGGTCTTCTTCACGTTTTAGACTTTCTGTGGCAAAGTTTTCCACAAGGTCGTCGGCAGCATTGGACAGGCCATATTGGCGAAGTTGCATTCTCACAAAGTTGCGGGCCTCTTGCTGCAAGTCGTCTTCGGTGAGTTTCAACTCATGCTTTTTGCCTATTTCGTCTTCAACCAATTGCCATTTGAGGGCTTCTAACGCACCTGGGAACTCTTTGTCAAACGTTTCGTCATCAACTTTTTCGTTTTGGGTTTTCAAGTAGCGGCGGAGGAAGGCCTCAGGCATTGCCAAGTCTTTCAACTGCTCGATTATGGCATTTCGTGCGTCAATCTCAAAGCGGTAGTCTTCGTCGGCGCGGAGTTGGGCCTTGATGTCTTCTTTTACTTTACCGCGGAATTCTGCCTCGTCTTTCACGGCGTCAGGACCATAAACTTTTTCAAACAACTCTTTGCCTATTTCGGCTTGGGTGTAGCGTGATATTTCGCTTACTGTAAAACTGAAGTCGTGATCGTTTTCCTTGATTTCATCGGACTTTTTGCCCAAAAATGCTGCTATCTCAGCATCCTCAACCATAGCCTTGCGGGGATTGAAAGTTATAACGTCGTCTTTCTTGGCGCCACTGAACAGTTTTTTCTGTTCTTCGTCTTTCAGGCGGCTTATGCTTAAGACAGCGTGCTCGTTGACAATGGGGTTTTCGTCAACAAGTTCGCTCACTGTGCCGCGAATGATGTCCTCGTCTTCAGCACTCTCTGGCGTTGAGTATGTTCCAAAGTTCTGGCGTAGGCGCAGTACCTGTTCTTCTACCATTGAGTCATCAACGGCGATGTCATATACGGGAACTTCAACTCCATAATTGACGTTGAGAGCGGGTGCAAAGGCTATGTCAAACGAAAAATTGAACTCCTTGTCGAGTTCGAAGTTTACGTTTGTCTGGTCTTCTTCCTCTACTGGCAGTGGGGCGCCGAGGATGTCGAGTTTTTCATTCTTAATGTAGTCTGACAATCCATCGCCCAAAACGTCATTCAAAACTTGGGCTTTGATTGAGGAACCATATAGTTTTTCAACTAAAGTTTTGGGAACCATGCCTTTTCGAAATCCCGGCATATCAACTCTTTGGCGCATTTTGCGGAGTTCGTTGTTATACTTTTCGGAATAGTCTGCCTCTACGAGATTTACGGTGAGGACGGCATTCAAATTGTCAATGTCTTTGCGTGTTACTTTCATTACTGTATTTGTTTATTTTTGATTATTATTTTCTTGATTTTGTGCAGAGAATGCAAAGGTACGAAAAAAAAGCGAACTATTCGGTGTTTTTTAGTTTTTCTTCAAGAGCAAGCAACTGGTCCCTTAAACTTGCCGCTTCAACAAAGTTGAGTTCTTTGGCTGCCTGCAGCATTTCTTTGCGTGTTTTTTCTATCGTTTTCTTTAGTGCCTGAGGTGTCATGAACTCTACCACTGGGTCGGCAGCAATAGTCATTGGCTCTGGCTCTACGTAGGCTTTTGCCTCTTGCGGCCTCAATTCTGATAGCGGGCTCGTGATAGCTTTCCTGATAGCTTGCGGCGTGATGCCGTGTTCGGCATTATATTTCATTTGTTTGTTGCGTCGGCGCTCTGTTTCATCTATGGTCATCTGCATGCTGCGTGTGATGTTGTCTGCGTACATGATTACAGTGCCGTTGACATTGCGTGCTGCGCGTCCAGCGGTCTGCGTGAGGCTGCGGTAATTTCTCAAAAAGCCTTCTTTGTCCGCATCTAATATTGCCACAAGGCTTACTTCTGGCAGATCCAGGCCCTCGCGGAGTAGGTTAACGCCGATCAAAACGTCGTAAATGCCGCGTCTGAGGTCTTCCATTATCTGAACGCGCTCAAGAGTGTCAACATCACTATGAATGTAGGCGCAGCGCACTCCTAAATCTCGCATGTATTGGTCAAGTTCTTCCGCCATGCGTTTGGTCAGCGTGGTTACTAACGTGCGCTCGTCGCGTTCACTGCGGATAGCGATTTCTTCAAGTAGGTCATCAACCTGATTTATGCTTGGCCTTACTATTATTTCAGGGTCCAGTAGTCCAGTGGGGCGGATTACTTGGTCAACAATTACTCCGCCTGAACGTTGTAATTCATAGTCATCAGGTGTTGCGCTGACATATATGGTTTGAGGTGTCATAGCCTCAAATTCCTCAAATTTCAACGGGCGGTTGTCTTTGGCCGCCGGAAGCCTAAACCCATATTCCACAAGGTTATTCTTGCGGCTCTGGTCACCGCCGTACATAGCCTTTACTTGAGGTATGGTAACATGGCTTTCGTCTACAACCATGAGAAAATCCTTTGGAAAAAAGTCTAACAGGCAGAAGGGGCGGCTGCCTGCAGGTCTGCCGTCAAAATAGCGGCTGTAGTTTTCTATGCCTGAGCAGTAGCCTAATTCTTGAATCATTTCCAAGTCATAATTTACGCGCTCCTCAAGGCGTTTTGACTCGTATGTCTTGCCGATTGACTCAAAATAACGGATTTGTTCACCAAGGTCAAGGCGTATTTGGCTCATCGCATTATTGATGCGCTCGCGGGTGGTGATGAAATTGCTTGCCGGAAATATCGTGTATTCTTCAAGCCGTTCCACGACATGTCCGCTGACAGGCTCTACGAGTGTTATGCTCTCTATCTCATCGCCCCAAAAGTCAACGCGGAGCACGAGGTCTTCGGTGGCGAGAAACACGTCAACAGAACTGCCGCGCACGCGGAATGTGCCGCGGCTTAATTCAATCTCGTTTCTTGTGTATAGGCAATCGACCAAACGGTGGAGAAAATCATCGTGCACAAATGTCTGTCCGGCATGAATCTGAATGATGCTCTGCGCAAAGTCACTCGGATTGCCTACACCGTATAGGCAAGAAACAGAACTTACAACAATAACGTCTTTACGGCCAGACAGCAGGCTGGCGGCAGTAGCTAAACGCAATTTCTCTATTTCGCCGTTGATTGACAGGTCTTTTTCTATGTATGTGTCTGTTGCCGGCAGATAGGCTTCCGGCTGGTAGTAGTCATAGTAACTGACGTAATACTCAACTGCGTTGTGTGGAAAAAAGTTCTTAAACTCGGTGTAGAGTTGTGCGGCAAGGGTCTTGTTGTGGCTCAAGACGAGCGTTGGCTTGTTAATTTGCGCCACTACGTTTGCTATCGTGAATGTCTTGCCCGAGCCAGTCACACCAAGTAGAGTTTGAGCGGGCATGCCTTTGCGAATTCCGTCAACAAGTTGGCGTATGGCATCAGGCTGGTCGCCGGTTGGAGTATACTGGCTGGTCAGTTCAAAATCCATAGTTTGTTAAAAGTTATTGTAGTTGCTGCTTGGTGTCTCGTTGAAGTTCCAGTCGGCAAGCAATAGCATCATTTTGTGAAGATTGTCAATGATGAAATTTGGTTGTTTGCGCCTTATGCTGTTGTTTTCCGGGTTAAACCACATTGTTGACATTCCGAAGCTCATGGCAGGATGTATATCCTCAGTCAGGCTGTCTCCTATGAACAATATGTCTGCCGGTGGCAACCCCACCAAGCCGCTGCATTCTTTGAAAAAGCGCAGATTGGGTTTTTCACAGCCTATTTCGCCGGGTGTGAAAATGTCTTGAATGTAGGGTAATAAATCAGAATAGTGAAGTCTCAATTCCTGCATGTCGCGGTTGGCGTTGGTTGCGCAGTATATTGGATAAAATCGGCTTAATTTGCGCAAAACCCGCCTTGCGCCGGGCATCAGTATAACCGTCTGGCAATAATAGCCCATAAACACGTCTTTGAAGTCATCCGCCGGCAAGTCAAGACCATCCAAGACGTGCAGCAGATTGTCTATCACAGAAAACAGTATGTCACCGTGGGCAACTGTGCCTTGAACGTGCATGCGCTCTATCTGCGCAAATATGTTGTGATATGCCATCAGCACCGCTGGCTCAATATCGCAGTCAAAGTAGTCAAACGTGCGGATTAGTGTCGCCTCAAGGCTTGCCTCAAGGTCAATCAACGTTTTGTCGATGTCGAAAATCAAAGCACTGTAACGCATAGGCTTGAAATGTTTGGGATACTAAAAAACGTTATTTATATGTCAAGTGGATGCTGTCGCACTCCACTTCCATTTCCACTATTCTGTTGAGCATGAGCGGCATATTATGGGTTACGTGTCCGGCTGGGAAGCCAAAACAAACCGGATACCCGTATTCCGCTGTCATTTCACGTATGCGGCTGAAGATGCTGCCATGCATTAGTTTGTCATCGTCGCAGTCTGTAAAGCGTCCGACTATTAAGCCGCTCAAGTTGCTTAAGATGCCGCTCATGCGCAAGTTCTGCATCATACGGTCGATGTGGTAGGCGCGTTCTGATATGTCTTCCACAAAGAGTATTGTGCCGCGGCCTTCATCAGGAATGTCCAGCGGAGTGCCGCGCAAACCATATAGTATGCTCAAGTTGCCGCCTCTTAATGTGCCTTGCGCTTTGCCTGTTAGGCTTGTTTTGCCCGTGCGGGTGGTCATTTCAGGCAGCGGACACGAGTCGCGCCATGAGTCCAGCATGGCTTTGAAAGCACGTAGAGCCATGCTCCCGGAGGAAAGCTGGGAAATGTGCTTACACATTAGGCCGTGAAGACTTGTGATACCGCGGAGGGCAGCAAGACTATGAAGGCAGGTGATGTCTGAAAAACCTATTACTAACTGTCGCTCGTTGAGGCGTATTTTGTCGGCGTATTGAGCCAAGCCATATCCTCCGCGCGAACATAGTATTATGTCAATCGTGTCGTCATCACATGCGCGCTGCAAGTCTGCCATGCGCTCTTCAAGCGTGCCTGCAAAACGGCCAGACTTGCACAAAGCGTGCTCTGCAATGCTCACCTCATAGCCCCATCGCTTCAAACGGCGGCGGGCGCCATAAACGTATTCTTCGTTTATTACACCGCTTGGAGATAATATGTGAACGTGGTTGCGCACCCTATTGATCTGTCGTTAGGTATTATTCTTATTCTTATTATCCTTCTTGGGCAAGGCCATCAGTATCCCGACAAGCAGGGCAACTGCAACACAAAGTATTGGCGAAACATTCATGCGCCATATCAGCAGCGCTGTTACAACTGGAATCCATAGCGTGCGCCAACTGATTTTTGCCGACTTGCCCATTTTCCATACTGGGGCAACAATAAGTGCCACCACTGCGGGACGTATGCCCATAAACGCCCGTTCCACCCATTCGTTGTTCTTGAACCTTGCAAAGCATGACGCTATCACCAGTATGATGAGAAACGACGGAAGCGCGCTGCCAAGCGATGCCACTACAGCCCCCTTGAAACCTGCCAAACGATAACCGACAAAAATGCTTGTGTTAATCGCTATTACGCCAGGGGCGGACTGGGCTATCGCAATCATGTTCAAAAATTCTTCATCGTCCAACCACCCCTTGCGGCTTACAACCTCATCTTGTATTAACGGTATCATCGCGTAACCGCCGCCTATCGTGAATGCCCCGATTTTGAAAAAGGAGCGGAACAACTCTATGTAAAACTTTATGCCTGACGTCATCTCTATTATTTCATCCCGTCAAGTTTGCGCTTTAGGCGTCCTGCTGTCAAATCACGGTCTATTATATTGCCTGAAGCGTCTATCAAAAAATTAGTTGGAAGTTTGCTGACATTATAAAGCCGTGAGTAATAGCCGTCAGCATCACGGACGGATATCCACGGCAATTGTTCAACAGCGTGCTCCCAAAGTAGTTGTGACGCGTCAACCGACACTTGATATATTTCTAACCCTGTCTTGCCATGGTATGTTTCATACACATCCCTCAAGTCGAGGATGTAACCCGAGCTGCCATCGGCGCGGAATGACATAAAATCAAGCAGTATGGGTTTACCCTTCAACTCCGACAAACGGCGTTCTGTGCCATGAATGTCGTTAAGCGCAATGTCTATGAATCCTGCTCCAGTGCTCGCAATGTACTCTTTCAAACGCGTCTGGCTCTCTTCTTGGCGGTGTGTCTCTATCGCCTCAAGAACAAGGTTATACAAGTTTTTGCTGCGGTAATACTCCGGCATGAAAGCATGGTAAGCTGTTGCTACTGCAGCGCACATGGGACGGTCACCACGATCGTAGGGGCTGAAAAGATAGTAGCCGTTAACCTGTTGGAAAAGAGCGTAGTATGCTACGATGGATTTAGGGTCAGAAAAAATTATGTTACGCACACGCTCCTTGTGCGCGTTAATAGAGTCCCTCAATGCTGCTTCGCTGGCTGTGCCTTTGCCGTAGGCGTGGCTCAAAGAGTCAAGGCGGCGGACCGATGCACGAAGACTGCATATCTCAAGCGTCTTGGCAGAACCTGTGAATTCACGAGGAGAGAATAAACTATCGCGGTGGCAGCGGAATGTCATCGTTTCTGTGCTGTCAACGGCAAAAACTAAACGTTGGCGCCCCATGCGCAACTGATATAGCTCGGGGTATGCCGGACGGGCTGACTTGAACTTTACATTACCGCTTTTGCGGACCCGGCATGAGTCAAGCGTGGTAGGGCTCGGCAGGGTTAGCTGCTCCAAATAAATAGTCTGGACACTGTCAAGACCTTCTATTTTACCGCTGATTACGAAACGTTCACCACGCTTGCAACCAATGGCAACAATCAGACACAGCACTATAAGTAAAGTCTTTTTCATCCCATTCATCCCGGTGTTTGGTTTATCCTTCAAATTTCTGTTGTGGCGTTAACCGCCTGATTGTAAATTTTCTGCCTTACTTCTTCTGCCACGCTTTCGGGCAGTTTACCGATTATTTCTTCCAGAAAAGCCTCTATGAGCATTGACCGTGCCTGCTCAATGCCTATGCCCCTCTGGCGCATATAAAACATAGCCTGCTCATCGAGCTGTCCTGTTGTGGCCCCGTGTGAGCACTTCACGTCATCGGCATAAATTTCAAGCTGAGGCTTGGTTTGTACGCGGGCGTCATTACTCAACAGTACATTGCGGTTGGTTTGCGACGACTCGGTGCGCTGAGCATCTGGGGCGACTTTCAACTCTCCGAAGAATGTGCCTGATGATGTGCCGTCAAGCACATATTTTGCCAGTTCATGACTCCACCCGTCGGTTGACTGGTGCTCAATAAGTGTGTTGTTTACTACCTCCTGACAGCTTTCACCCACAGCAAGCACATAGAGCGTTGTACGGCAATAAGGCTCTTCCTGAATGATGCGGATGTTATTGGTTGCGCTGACGCCTTTAGCGGTTATCACAAAAAGCGTCAAGTCCGACCGCTCAAGCTGTCGGATGTTGATCACGCTGTTCAACGCGCCGTTTCCTATAGTGTCTTCCAATAGGAGTAACTCGCGAGTTTCACCGCGCGACAGGGTTAAGTCAGTCTTTTGTCCGATTCTTTCCATATGGCTTCATTAACCTGCTGTTTGAGCTATCCAGTCATAACCCTTTTCTTCCAGTTCCAATGCGAGGCTTTTATCACCGGTCATAACAATGCGTCCTTCGTAGAGCACGTGCACAAAGTCTGGAACGATGTAATCCAGCAGACGCTGGTAGTGGGTTATCACGATAGAAGCGTTGTCTGGTGTGCGCAGGCGGTTTACTCCGTCGGCTACTATACGTAGAGCGTCAATGTCAAGGCCCGAGTCTGTTTCATCAAGAATGCTCAAGCGAGGCTCTAACATAGCCATTTGGAATATCTCGTTACGCTTTTTCTCACCACCGCTGAACCCCTCGTTAACACTACGGCTTGTCAGGTCGCTGCGCATTTCAACCAACTCGCGCTTGCTGCGCATGAGTTTGAGAAATTCTGAGGCAGACAGCGCAGGCTCGCCGAGGTGCTCGCGCTTGGCATTTACGGCGGCGCGCATAAAGTTGACCATGCTTACACCGGGTATTTCAACAGGATACTGAAAACTCATGAATAAACCCTCGCGGGCACGCTCTTCGGCAGGAAGGGACAACAAGTCTTTGCCACAAAATTCAACACTGCCGCTGATTACATAATACTGTGGATGACCAGTCAAAACACTCGACAGCGTTGACTTGCCAGCACCGTTTGGACCCATCAGAGCATGTACTTCACCGGCATTTATCTCAAGGTTAACGCCATGAAGTATCTCCTTTCCGCCTATCCCGGCATGTAAGTCCTTTATTGATAGTAATGACATATTTTTCTGTTTCTTTTTAGATGTTGTGAAAACTTTGCGTCAATCAGTTCGCACCTTTTCAACGTCAGTTGTTCTGCTTTTCAAAGTAGTCTGGCAGGTGCTCAATGAACTTTTGTATCGTTGCCTCAAGCGATTCCGTGCTTTTGCCGCCAGCGGCGTTGAGGTGCCCGCCGCCGTTGAACAAGTCTTTTGCCACTTGGTTGGCAGGGAAAGTGCCTTGGCTGCGCATAGACACTTTAATCTCGTCGTGCTCTTTGTCCTCCCTGAGCATGCACGAAAAGAATATCCCGTTGATAGACATAGGAAGGTTCACTATACCCTCCGCATCGCCGGGCTTAAAGAAAAACTGCTGCAACTCATCGTCGCTCAATGTAATCAGAGCGGTGCCATATTGCGGGAATATCTGCATCTTTTTGTACAGGCAGTAACCCATCAGACGCATGCGCTGGTAACTGTAGTTATCAAAAACATTACGATGAATGCTGTCCTTGTCAATACCCAGGCGCATCAGTTCCGACACTATGATATACAACTCTGCATTGTTGCTGTTGTAACTGAAGTTGCCGGTATCAGTCATCAGGCCTGTGTATATGCATTCTGCAATATTCAAGTCCAGAGCCGACGCATAACCCATGCGGCATATCACGCGGAACACTATCTCGCAAGTGGCGCACATCAGCGGGTATGAGATTGTAACGTCTGCGAAACTTTCGGGATAAAGATGATGGTCCAGCAGCAGAATCTTTGCCTCACTGGACCTAACAATGTCTTGGGCTGGACCTATGCGGTTAAGACTGTTGAAGTCAAGGCACAAGATTACGTCACTCGTCCTGAAGTATTCATTGCAAACTTCTGGCTGCTCTTCGTAAATAAGTATTTCCTCGCTGCCCGGCATCCAGCGCAAAAAGTCAGGAAACGCGTTCGGCACTATCACACGAACGGGGTTCTTGCCTATCTTGCGCAGAAAATGCATCATGGCAAGCGATGAGCCTATGGCGTCGCCGTCGGGCCCGATATGGGTGACTATGCAAAACGACTCTGCAGACTCTATCAACTCGCTGCACTGCTCTATCAGGCGCTCGTCTATTATCTTTGATATCATCGGTTCTCTATTATGTCTGTCAATACTTCTTTTATGTCTATTCCGGCAGCGGCAACCTGCTGTGGAATGAAGCTTGTGGCGGTCATGCCCGGAGTGGTGTTCATCTCAAGCAACTGTATGCGCTCGCCCTCTGTGATGATATAGTCTATGCGAACTATGCCGTGGCAATCCAAAAGCTCATAAATCTTACGGGTCAATTCCTGAACTCGGTGAGTCAGATGAGCGCTCAGGCGAGCTGGAGTTATTTCACTTACCTGACCATTGTATTTTGCGTCGTAGTCAAAAAACTCATTCTTGCTCACCACTTCAGTAACGGGGAAAACCACACTCTTTGTCTTGCTTTTGTAGCAACCGCAAGTAATCTCAGTGCCCTTCATGTATGCCTCTATCATCACTTCATTACCATGTTTGTAGGCTGTGTCTATGGCATCATCAAGTAACGTCGGATCCTTAACCTTGGTAACGCCAAAACTGCTGCCGCCGGTCGTAGTCTTCACA
This sequence comes from Paludibacteraceae bacterium, assembly GCA_017454915.1. Lineage (GTDB taxonomy): Bacteria > Bacteroidota > Bacteroidia > Bacteroidales > Paludibacteraceae > UBA3747. The sequence goes on along the minus strand of JAFTCC010000009.1, from coordinate 3,474 downwards.
AAACAAGGAAAACCTATGCGCTCGCGAACATCGTCAGCACTGGCGCGTTCGCCATTACGAAGCAGAAGACAGTCCGCAACACTAACGCCAAAGCCCTTCAAATACTGATTGCAGGTGAATTTATTGAACGTGAGGGCTGAAACCAGTGCGCTGCAACTGCTGTAAGGCATGCCTATCAAGTCGAAATAACCCTGTATAAGCCCATTCTCGCCGGGAGTGCCGTGAATCGTTATGTAAGCATAATCAAATGTTTTACGCTCACCATCACGAACATAACTGAAGTCATTGCGGTCTATCGGATAACGACCGCCGTCATCAGGAAGAGCCTCCCACAAAGCGCCGTGAAGACAGACCACTGTAGTTTCATAACGGTCAGGGTCAATGAATTTCTTTAACCCGGCGGCACTACGAAGTGATACCTCGTATTCCGAAGAATCGCCGCCTGCCACTATTGCTATCTTTTTAAGCATATTAGTATATTTATGAACATTTTATAAATCAAAAAAACTTAGATTTAATCTTAACTTGCAAAGTTACTCAAAAAAATCCATCTGCACAAATCCGAAAAATTCACCTCCAACCGCACACTGAAATATGTCCTATTTTGGTCAAATCACAAAGAGGTATGAAAATGTGTTTATTTTTTGGGCTATTTGAAGATTTGCGCTTAAACAATTTGTTATTATAGAAAAAAATCCGTAATTTTGCATTCAGAACATAATAACACTTAACTCTCTTAAATATGGTTAACTACAAAGATTTAGGCCTTGTCAACACTCGCGATATGTTCGCTAAGGCCATCAAGGGCGGATACGCAATACCTGCCTTCAACTTCAATAACATGGAACAGCTGCAGGCGATTATAAAAGCGTCAGCAGAAACTAAATCACCAGTAATACTTCAAGTCTCAAAAGGCGCGCGTAACTACGCTAACCAGACACTCTTGCGCTATATGGCGGAAGGTGCTGTGCAATACGCTAAAGAATTAGGATGGGAACACCCGCAGATTGTACTGCACCTCGACCACGGTGACAGTTTCGAACTCTGCAAATCATGCATTGATATGGGATTCTCTTCCGTCATGATTGACGGCTCAAGCCTGCCATACGACGAAAATGTCGCACTCACAAAAAAAGTTGTGGAATACGCACACCAGTTTGACGTTACAGTCGAAGGAGAACTCGGTGTACTCGCAGGAGTCGAAGACGAAGTGCAAGCCGAAGAATCACACTACACAAAACCCGAAGAAGTTGTAGACTTCACTTCAAAAACAGGAGTTGACTCACTCGCTATCTCAATCGGCACATCTCACGGAGCATACAAATTCAAACCCGAACAGTGCACACGCGACCCCAAAACCGGCAAACTCGTGCCGCCTCCGTTGGCTTTTGATGTGCTTGACGCCATCATGGAACAACTGCCCGGATTCCCAATCGTGCTACACGGCTCATCATCCGTTCCGCAAGAAGAAGTTGACACAATCAACAAGTTTGGTGGTAAACTGCCTGATGCAGTCGGAATACCAGAAGAGCAATTGCGCAAAGCTGCCAAATCTGCTGTTTGCAAAATTAACATCGACTCCGACTCACGTCTTGCCATGACTGCCGCAGTACGCAAAGTTTTTGCAGAAAAACCCAGTGAATTCGACCCGCGCAAATATCTTGGACCGGCTCGTGACAACATGGAAAAACTCTACAAGCACAAAATCATCAACGTGCTCGGTTCTGATGGGAAGGCACTCTAATTCCCAAAATTCAACGCAAACACGGGTATGCAACACACATACCCGTGTTTTTTTAAACAAAAAATCGTAACTTTGCATATCAATTATACTAACCAATAAAAAAAGCATATCATGAAACGCTGCATTTTTTCACTAATCATCTCATGCGCCATTACAACATTAGCCGTCGCTGCTGACTATCACCGCATCTCTTCATTTCCCATCGACGGGACAAGCATCCGTGACACATTCCTCATTGTGGTAGAATATGCCGGCAACACTTACATATGGGACGGACAGAACGCGACAGGAAAAAATTACGTGTGCCTGCAGAACTATTCCGGCGATATCATCTCCGGTGACTACGCCGACAACGAAGTCGCTATCGTGCACAATCAATGGCATAGTTATAACAAACTATTCAGCGTGCTATGTAAAGGTGACGGTGACCGCGACGACAAGGGAGGATACTATCTTGCTGGTGTATCAGGCAACAACGGCATATCATTCAGTAAAGGACAAGTTGATGCAGAAATCACATACGAAGATACTGAAGGCATCAAAATAGCAACGAAATCAGGATTGGGAATTTTCAGGTTCAACATCACACCTAATGACCCGCACGGATTCAAATTCTATCAGAACCCGCAAAACATGCTTTATCCAACGTTGTATGTCAAAGGCAATAATTCAAGGTACGCGAGCGAAGTCGAATATGAGGACATGTCAGAAGACTTCAACTACGCACAAGCCGACTACTACTATGACAAAACATTAAGCACACAGCCAACAGTACACCAGTGGGACTTTTCACTCAACGCGGAAGACAACGACGAAGCATATCCCCAAATATACCTCAAACTCACTAACGAGTCAAATGTCGCAATCGCAGGGTCGTATGTCAGCACTGTCGCTGACGGCAAACCATGGCAAGTCTATTGCACCAACTCATCTGTCAAGTCATCTATATATTCTTTTGTCAGCAGCAATGGAAACATCACCACGCTCTACATGAAATACTGCTCACTAACGCTCACACCATTGCGAAAAGACGAAAGAGGGGTGTACACCTACCTCATTGACCTAAAATGGGTGGATCAAAATAATAAACACAGGAAAGTGTATAAAGAGCTGCCAATCATAGGAGTGCAATATACCTACTACTCACCAACACAGCCAGAGATTCAAGAGGAGATATTTTTCCAAGAACTGCCAGATGATGCAGACGCACTGACGCAAGTAACTCCGGATGCGCTCGGGATAAAAATAATTGGAAACCTGATTACATCGAAAAAGCCCATACGCATATATAATATAATAGGGCAAGACGTTACTGCTCAAAACGGCAACCTCAAAACAGGTGCATACATCGTGCGGACGGCCACGCAAGCCACCAAAGTCATAATCCACTAAAAAATCCCCTCTTTTGTGGTTTCGGGGCGGTAGTCATGTGTTTCCCTTTGACGCCTCCCCCCCCAATCTAGCCAGACTAGTCCAACTAGAAAACCTAGAAAGACTAGAAATCCTAGCCAGACTAGTCCAGCCCAGTAAATCCCCCCGAAAACCGCCCCGGGGCAGCCCTCTCTCCCGCAAAAAGCCCCGAAAAGCGAAAAAAAATCAAAATTTTTTCGCAAAGCGCTTGCGCATTCAAAAAATTGTCGTACCTTTGCAGCCGCTTTCGGTAGGGGCGGCGCGCCCCGCGGACCCCGGGGCGGAAAAAAATGGCGGCCTGCGAAAAAAAATCCCCCGCG
>JAFTCC010000066.1 GCA_017454915.1 Paludibacteraceae bacterium | reverse complement strand
CTTTGAACGAGGGAGTTATGCGGGCATAATGACCGAGCAAAAAGCAAAAAGATGCCAAAAAGAAACAAAAAAGACAATAATAGACTACTTTTTGTAAGCACTGACCCAAACTTGTCGGTCTAATGACCGATTTGGGTTAAACATAGGTTTAACATCATCAAAATCTAATAGAGATGAATTTATTATCCGCATTAGGCATACGCCGGCGCCGCTTCGTATATTGCGGTATCGAAGAGTCTCCACTATCAGTGAGCTACGCCATTATGGCATGTAATGAGGACGAGCAACTCGACGAACTGATTACGTACCTTAAACACTACCTGCGCAAAAAAGATGAAATCGTCGTCCAAATTGACTCTGCCAATTCCACTGACGCTGTCCGCAAAGTAGTCGAAAAGCACAAGCAAGATGTGACAAGCATAGGAGAATATGCTTTTAACATGGATTTTGCGGCGGCTAAAAACCACCTCAACTCGCTTTGCAAATGCGATTATATTTTCCAACTTGATGCGGATGAACGTCCTACAGGACTTCTGCTTGAAAGCATACCGAATCTTATCGCAGCCAATCCTAAAATTGATTTATTCAAAATACCACGCAACAATATCTTTGAAAATTCTGACGGCAGTGTTTCAAATTTTAACAGCTGGCCAGACTATCAGGGACGCATATACCGCAACCGCAAAGGTATTGAGTGGCAGCGTGCACTCCACGAAAAGATACAGGGGTATGAGCGATACACTTATCTGCCACCAAAAGCTATCATGTCTATTATGCACCGCAAAAACAGAGCACAAGACCTGAAAAAATGGGAAGACTGGAAGAATAGTGCAACCAAGTGATTTCGTGACATATAGCGCATTGGGATGCCAAGTGTTTGTGGCAGAACTATATGACGATGACACATCAGAGGCGCTTCAAGCACAGCTGCCATACGATTTCGATGTTTCGTCATGCAAATCAGAAAACCGCCGCCGCGAACTATTGGGCATCAGGCTGATGCTGTGCCTACTGTTTGGCGATGACGCAAGACTCGAATATGACGATAACCGCCCTCGCCTCGTGGTTTCATCACACCCCACCCCACACATATCCCTAACGCATTCACACGGGATACTGGCTGTGGCGGTTAACTACAACGTGCACATAGGGGTGGATCTTGAAGTTTTCGGTAAAAAAATTGCACGGGTTAGGGAACGTTTTCTCTCGACATACGAATTAGAACATCAAACTGATGACGATGGTAGGCTCACCAAGGCACACCTGTCATGGACATTAAAAGAGTCGCTCTACAAAATTGTAGGCGACCCTGTATATCATTTTCGTCAAAAAATCGAGATTTCACCGGACTTTTCCAACGTCTGGGCATTAGGTCACATTTATCCTGCCCATTGTTGGACGACGGACAGATATGCACTATCAATCGTTACAGATTTGCAATAAGCGTGTCAACATCTTCGGGTTTTGTAGCCCATGAGGTGCAGAACCTCAACACGTCTTGTCCTTGAGGCAAATGCTGCCAGGTAGTGAAGAGGAATTTCTTTGATAACTCTACAGCCTTAGCGTGCGCCACAATAGGGAACTGCTGATTTGTGAAACTTTCCACATAGAAGTGGTAGCCTTTGTCTATGAACGCCTGACGAATCCTCATCGCCTGATCTACGGCATGCTTTGATATGGTCCAGTACGTGTCATCAGACAGCAGGCCTAAAAACTGCAGTCCGAGCAGCCTGCCTTTAGCAAGCATCGCTCCATTTTGCTTGATGTGATAGCGGAAATTATCCTGAAGACGCCGGTCTGTTATCACCACTGCCTCACCAAACATACCACCTATTTTGGTTGCTCCGATGTAGAACACATCGCAGAGTGCCGCCAACTGCTGAAGCGTCACATCGCATTTAGGCGAGCACAAGCCGTACCCCAACCTTGCACCGTCAATGAACAGCGGTAAGCCGAACCGCTGGCACACTTGAGAGATAGTTGTCAGTTCGGCTAATGTGTAGAGTGTACCCATCTCTGTCGGGAAGGAAATGTAAACCATACCAGGACGCACCATGTGCTCGTGCTGCTCATCATTGCGCTGCTCCAAAATCATTTGTTCCAATTGCATGGCATTGATTTTCCCGTTTGTCGCAGGCAGCGTCAACACCTTGTGACCGCTGTGCTCTACGGCGCCGGTTTCATGCACATTGATGTGACCTGTGTCGGGACTTATCACTCCCTCATACGACTTAAGAATAGTCGAAATGACAGTCATGTTGGTCTGCGTGCCGCCAACCAGAAAATGAACATCAGCATCGGGAGTACCGCACAATTTCTTGATAAGGCTCCGCGCCTCGGCGCAATAATGGTCCTTGCCATAGCCCTCGGTCTGTTCCAGATTGGTTTCAACGAGCAATTTTAGAATGGCAGGATGGGCACCTTCGGCATAGTCACAGTGAAATTGTATCATAAAATTATGCTTTCATGGTTCTTATTACTTCGTCAGGATTTTCGGCACGGAAAACGGCTGTTCCGGCAACGAGCACATCCGCTCCAGCATCAAATAGGGCGGGAGCATTGGAGGCATTAACTCCGCCGTCAATCTCTAACAATGGGTGAAAACCCTCCTCGTCCATTATGCGCCTCAACTGCGCAATGCGGTCATAGGTCGCCTCTATGAATTTTTGACCACCATAGCCCGCAAAAACAGACATTAGAAGAATCATGTCAACTTTGCCTACATGAGGGCGAAGCCTCTCAACGTCTATATCAGGATTTATAGTCAAGCAGGTGTGGACTCCTTGCTTACGAATGACAGAGAGTATTGGCTCGGGATCATCAACCGCCTCAAGGTGAAATCCTACGCTATAAGCTCCTGCCTGACAAAAACGCTCTGCATACTTCTCCGGGTGAACTATCATCAGATGGACATCCAGAGGCTTGCAACACACAGGAGCTATGGATTCCATTACGGGAAAACCGAATGATATATTTGGCACAAAAGTGCCATCCATCACATCAAGATGAAGCCAGTCGGCACTCGACTCATTAATAAATTTGCACGCTTCGCCGAGGTTAAGAAAATCTGCGGCAAGCAGGGAGGGGGCAATCAGTTTCATATTTCATTACGTGAATGTTTCTCAATTATTTTTTTATCATACGTTTTTGTTGTCATCTCACAACACACGCTTAAATGCGTAAAAATTTCAAACCACAATACAAAAGTAACAAATTTTAGCGTAATTTTAAGCATTTTTTCGTGTTTTTTTTGGCTATGTGGCAAAAAAAACGTAATTTTACAACATGAATTTTATACAACAAACAATACAAAACATTGACACACGCCTTAAAGCATTTAAGGAATGGCGTATTAACCGCAAAAAGATACGTTTACGCACCAAATTTGCTAAGAAACGGGACGCACTGACACCAGAGCAGGTTAAAAGCATGAGCACGGCTATTTGGGATCATATCGAAAGAAGCCGCCTGTTCCAAAGAGCAAAAACCATTATGATATACTACCCGAAAGGCAATGAGGTTGACACCCGCATACTTATTGAACGATGGAAAAATGAAAAGCAGTTTGTGCTGCCGGTAGTTGTTGACGAAAACATTGAACTTCACGCCTATGCCGGTGAAGAAAATATGCGTCACGGCAAATTTGGCATCATGGAACCCACAACACCTATCTTCAATGGCGAGATTGACCTGCTTATAGTGCCTGGCCTGCTATACGACATGCACCGCAACCGTGTCGGACGCGGAGGGGGCTATTACGACCGTTTCCTGATTTACTATCACGTGCCCAAGTTCGGAGTTTGCTATGATTTCCAACTTGTCCACCATGCGCCCACATTAGGCAATGACCGCAAGGTAACACGCATTTACACCAACAAGCGGCGGCTTGGATAGAGCGACTTGCGCAATGAAACGTGGGACGCTGGTCATATTAGCGTTTTTATGGCGATTGACACTAATGTGCCAGTCGCCAGATTTTTTACCTACAGCGGTACACACGGCAGGAATTTCTGCCCCTATAACTGACAGGTGGAGCGCATTCGGAAACCCGGCGTCAATGGTGCAAAACACAAGATGGCAGTTTGCTGTGCAGTATGAGAACAGGTATTTACTCAAACAGTTCAACAGCCAAACCGGGCAAGTGGCGTTCTGCAACAAGTATGTCAACGTTGGCATCTGCTACACACACTTCGGCTATAAGCAGTACGGCGAAATGGTAGCCGGAATAAATTTCGCGCATAATTTTGGAGGCAAGTTTACTCTCGGGTTACAAGCCAACTATTATGCCGCATACATGGGGGCAGAAGACGGCTATAGGGGCACTGTGCTGCCGCAGGTGGGAATGACAGTTGAGGCTGGTAGCAAAGTTACTATCGGATTTCACACCTTCAACCCTTTTATGCAACACGTCAAAACGCGGGCCGGAGCGAAAAAACAACTGCCCGCGATATATGCCATAGGAGTTGACTACCGGTTCTACAAAGGTTTTTCATGGCTCACCGAAGTGTCCAAAGACCTGAGGGGCGAATGGAGGGTGGCGACTGGATTTGAATGGCAAGCGGTTGAAATGCTGCGGGTAAAATTAGGTATGCAAGCCAGCAGATATTTCATCGGATGCATCGGGGTCGGCATGAAATTCAGCGGATTCAGGTTTGATATTAACTCCGAAATACATCCGATACTTGGAGTTTGCCTAATGGGCAATGTGTCTTATGAATTGTAGAGCGTTGATGATAGTGGTAGGCATGACATTGTGCGGGGCGACAATGGTGCAGGGGCAAACGTTAGAACGCATAATTGCCGACATATATGGGCAACTGACGGAAGACGATGCCGAAAACGTTGACTACGAGCAACTCTACGACGACTTAATCGAGCTTGCGACAAATCCTATAGACCTCAACAACGCCACCGACGAGCAACTCATGAAACTGCCATTCCTCAACCAAAGGCAACGTGACGACATACGCTATTTCGCCTATATGTACGGCGGATTTCACAGCACAGAAGAACTGCAACTCGTTTCATCGCTTGCCAGCTACGACATACGCAACATCACACCTTTTGTGCGGTTTGAAAAACGGATACGCAACGACAGCATACAAGAGAAAAAATGGCGTGACGGATTAACAGAGAAAATACGTCATACGGCAACGGTGAGAGGCGACTACCGCTCATCAACTGACGTGTCGCCTTACTACATAACTGCGAGGTATCAACTGTCGTCACAAGGCAAACTGAAAATAGGTGTCAATGCCACTAAATATGCTGGACAGCAGTGGGACAAAAGGGGGTTTAACCACTACGGGCTTTATGCCGAGTTGACAGACCTGAATAAAATAGTGCATCGTATTGCCATTGGCGACTACCGCGCCGATTATGGGGCTGGACTTGTGATCGGCAGCCAGTGGATGAGCTCTGTGTCGCAACTGATGACATCAAGCCGCACACGCGGCATCAGGGCAAGGTCATCGGCAAGCCAATCAGGCACATACCTGAGAGGCGCAGGAATAGAACTCAAACCAACTGAAAACTACGAAATAGCGGTCTTCTATTCTTTCCGCCACAATGCGGACCGCGACACCAACCAACACATCGCCGGACTGCACACGGAATACAATTGGAAGCACTTCACGCTCGGAGCCACTGTAACTGGCCGTTTCGCATCTGCGCTCAAAGACTACTCCGACAGAATATACACCGCGAACTACGCACGCGGCACAAAGACTTTTACTGCCGGAATAAACTACTCGCTGACATTCAAAAATGTCAATTTCAACGGCGAATTTGCCGCTACACCAAACGGTGTGGCAACTTTTAATACACTCACGTTGACGCCTGCCGCGCGACTACGCATTGTGATGAGCCAGCGCTACTATTCTCCGCGTTTCGACAATCCATACGCCCACGCTTTCTCACGATACTCACGCCTCAATGACGAACTGGGGCTATACCTCGGAATGCAGTGGAACATCAACAGCGACTGGATGCTCCGTGCCTATGCTGACGGAAATGCCTCTCGCTTTACCAAAAGCCGCATATACCAACCGACAACGGGTTTTGAGTATGCCATACAGACAATTGGCAACAAAGGCGCAAACAATTTTGACATTAGGCTGCGGTGGCGCAGAAGCGAGGAAAACTACGACGAACCAGATGCACCTACGCGACATGCTGAAAATGTGGACAAAGCGCAAATCCGTTTTATTTACAGCCGCAGCACACGTGGATTCTCATGCGCCACGCAAGTCCACGGCACGCTTGCCAAACGCCAACACAGCCGTCCGACACTTGGTGCCGCGCTTACTCAAAGGCTGTCATATACGATGAATAAATTCTCTGTCAGCGCACAGTTTACGGCTTTTCAAGCTACTGACTACAACAACAGAATATATGTCTATGAGCGCGATGTGCTATACGCTTTCTCGATGCCAGTGCTACAAGGGACGGGAGCAAGGTACACTGTTAACATGTCGTGGCGCATCATTCCGCAACTGACTATGCAGATGAGCGCAGCGCAAACAATTTACGCTCAAACAACATCAAGCAACAAACGGCCATTTACCATCCGCCTGCAAATGCGCTTCAACATATAAGCCCCCAAAAGGTCACACCGCAGGTAACATATCTCGCTCAAAGACACAACTCTGCTCAAAATAATCAAACCCTCAATACAAATTCTAATGAACTATTTGGGATACATCGTGCCCGAAACTTGCGGACGTGGGCAAAAAACAACTTACAATTAAACCCAAATCGGTCATTAGAATTATTAGAATTTTTTGCTTTATTTTTGACCTATAGCTCATTTTGCAGGATAAAACATAGCTCAAAGTCCTGTTATTCAGGTATTTTGTGTGATTCAAACGTTTCAGGTTACAAATTGACGGTTGAAAATGTTCAATAGCTCATTTTGCAGGATGTAACGTACCGCCATCGCTGATAGCCACTAACTTTGCAGGCAATTCAAAAAGCCTCAAAGCAGAGTTAGTATGAATAAGAAGAAATGTGAGGTATGTGGTTCTTCCCATACAGTAAAAAACGGTGTGCGCAAGGGCGTACAGTTGTACAAGTGCCAGGATTGTGGCTATCAGTTCCGAGGAGGAACGCATGTGAGCGAGGATGATTTGTGGTATGCTTATCAGCAGGAGAAACAGACGATCAAGGAGCTTTCCGAGCGCTTTGGGAAGAGTGTGGCCACCATCAAGCGCAGGCTGCAGGGCATCAAGCGAAAATGGGTTCAGCCGTCCCTGTCCGGTGAGGGTTTCGTTCATCTGGATGTGACTTACTGGGGACGCAGCTTCGGCGTGCTGCTGGCTTTGGATAATCAGACCGGCAAGCCCTTGTATATGGCCTTCGTGAAGAGTGAGACGGTGAAAGACTACCAAGAAGCCGTCAGCAGTATAGAGGAGCGCGGCTACACCATCCGCGGCTTGATTATAGATGGCAAGCAGAGCCTGTTCAAATCGTTCTCAGAGTACCCGATACAGATGTGCCAGTTTCACATGAAGCAGATTGTCAGACGCTATCTGACGCTGAACCCAAGGATGTTTGCCGGCAGGGAGCTGAAGGACTTGGTGGGCAGGCTCCATAAGGCTGATGGTGCAAATTTCAGGGAGGATTACCAGGAATGGAAGGAGAGGTGGAAGGACACGATAAGTCACAAGAGTCTCCACAGGGACGGGAAGATGCACTATACGCACCAAAGGCTGCGTGCAGCAATAAACAGCCTGAACTTCTATATGCCCTACCTCTTCACCTATCAGCGGGAGGACTGCAAGGGAATGCCTAACACGAACAACAAGATTGAAGGTACATTCACCGACTTGAAGAAGAACCTGAACAACCACAGCGGACTTACACAGGAGAACCGCAAGCGGTTCATTTCCGGGTTTTTCTTGGCATTGGAATCTAAGCTTGAACGGATTAACGATACTGAAAAAGAAAAAACAGGCAGCACCTAAGGTGAAGCCTGTTCCGTTCAATCTTGAGTTCGCAATCCTATTCCTCATGGAGTTGCTCCACAGCAGAGCTCCACTATGCTTCAGACTGCGGGGCAAAGGTACTTCATGTCAAACAGACTGCCAAAAATAAAGCAACTAAAGTCATCCTGCAATTTGAGCTATTGAGTACCAACTACTCAAAATCATCCTGCAAAATGAGCTATACGCCTTATTTTTGAGCGGATTTTTGTCTTTGAACGAGGGAGTTATGCGGGCATAATGACCGAGCAAAAAGCAAAAAGATGCCAAAAAGAAACAAAAAAGACAATAATAGACTACTTTTTGTAAGCACTGACCCAAACTTGTCGGT
>JAFTCC010000065.1 GCA_017454915.1 Paludibacteraceae bacterium | reverse complement strand
GACAAGATACTCCTCAGGAAAAGGAGCGTCATTGAAAGCGCGAATGACGAACTGAAAAACATGGCGCAAATAGAGCATTCAAGGCATAGGAGCGTGGCTAACTTTTTAACAAATACGCTTGCCGCAATTGCCGCATATTGCTATTTTCCTAAAAAGCCCTCGCTTAACATCGTTTTTGACAATGAGGATAAACAGCTCGTGCTTTTCTAATTTCTTATATCGAACTCACGTTAAAAAACAAAGGTAACAAAAAAGGCTGAAACCCAAGAGAGGGATTCAGCCTAATTTTATAGCGAGAAAAAAAGTTTTACCGGACAGCAAAATTAGTTAATATGCAAAAGTTATTGGTTATTTTATAAACTCGGCTAAATTTGTGTTCTTTATTCTTTTGTTTCAACAATGTTGATTACGTAATCAGCCAGTTTCTCGCATTCGCAAACGAAATCGGTATAGAAAACGCCCAGTAAGTAAGTGTACCGTCCGGCATTGATGTCATTCAGGTTGCGCGACTTGAGTTCATTGCGGTAGTTGTTGATTTCGTCCTCCAGATTGTGGCTGTAAGCGGCTTGGTCTTCTGTGACGGGAGTGTCTTGCTCCAGTAGTATTCCCATATTACTGAGCGAAGTGTCTGTGAGCGTCATTATCTGCGTAATGTGCATCATCTGTTCATCCGTGAATGATTCTGTGCAATTTTCCCGTTTGCGGCGAAGTGTTCGTGCCAGGTGGTAGCAACTGTCGCCGATGGATTCCAATTCATCCACTTGACGCAACATCTTCATAATCTGTGCCTTGGAACTATCGGACAATCGTCCTTCACTCACGCACCGGAGGTAAGTGGCAATCTCTATTTCCATGCGGTCGGTAATGGCTTCGTACTTCTTGATACGGCTGTACAGGCTGACGAATTGCTCATTGTCATCTGTGGTAAGCAATGAACCGACAAAGCCTAACATCCTGTGGCAACGCTCGGCGAAAAGGCTGATTTCCTTTTGGGCTTGCATAAGGTTCAACTCACTTGTAGAGAGCAGACCGCCTGAGATGTAGCGCAAACTGAATTTTTCGTCTTGTTCGGTCTTGATAGGCAGAGCCCAGCAGACAAAGTTCTCAATCTGCGGTACAAAGCCGATGAGCAGCAAGGTGTTGATGAGGTTGAAACAGGTGTGGAAAGTGGATAGGAGATACATATTAGTAGATTCTGCGCCCAACACATTTATTACGAGCCATTCAACCGCATGGATAGTAGGGTAGAAAAGAATCAGCACGACTATCACACCGAACACATTGAAAAACATGTGTGCCAATGCAGCCCGTTTGGCTTGTATGTTAGCCGTCATTGAAGCAAGAAATGCCGTTACTGTAGTACCAACATTCTGCCCCATAGCGAGAGCGGCAGCTTGAGCAAAACCGAAGCCAGGGATATCCATTTCAAAGAGCATCAGCGTGACCGCCATTGACGCAGAGGATGATTGCATCAATATGGTCAGTAGTGCGCCCATGAGTACAAAAAGCGGAATGGTCCAGAAACTGTCACATGGAAGATGACTGAGCCAATTAGTCATTAGCGTACTAATGTTTAGCGATTCGGCTGACGCGGAAAGCAGATTCAAGCCCATGAACAGAAAAGCAAAACCGAACATGAATTCACCCCAGTTCTTCGTTTTGCCTTTCCCTGCGAAGTACAGTGGTAATGCTATGGCAAGAAGTGGCAGCGAAAGTGTGGATATGCTGACCTTGAATCCAATAAAAGAGATTAACCACGCAGTAACGGTAGTGCCGATATTTGCTCCCATAATCACACCAATAGCCTGACGGAGCGACATTAGTCCTGCATTGACGAAACTGACCACCATGACGGTTGTCGCACTACTGGACTGGATGAGGGCTGTGACTCCGAGCCCGGTAAGCACCCCCATGAAACGATTACGTGTCATGGCGCCGAGGATATTACGCATTTTGTCTCCTGCCAGTTTTTCAAGTCCCTCGGACATGATTTTCATACCGTAGAGAAAGAAAGCAAGAGAGCCGATGAAGCTTAAGATATTGAAAAATGTGTCCATACGAATGCTAATTATAAAATTGAATATACCTTAAGGAGACCATAAATTATGGCAGCAATAAATAGAACTACAACTAAAATGCGTGTCAGGTTGTAGATAAATAGAATCTTTTTTACTTTGTTTTCGTTCATAACTTATTTATTATTATAATTTTTCAGCTAAGATATTCTGTTATAATTACAGAGGCGTGACAACAAAATGACAAAACAAAGACAAAATTTGTAATCGATTTGTAATCGGCAAAACTTGGCAGATGGCATAATAATTGTTATGAATTTGTATATGGAAATAAAGAATAGAACGATTCTGATTGTAGATGACGAACCGGATATTCGTGAGATTCTTGTCTTCAATTTGGAGCAGGAAGGTTACCATTGTCTTAAAGCAAATTGCGGGCAGGATGCGCTACGAATTGTTAGGGAAGCGCACGTCGATTTGGTTTTGCTGGATATTATGATGCCAAACATATCAGGTTTGGAAGTTGCAGAAGTATTGCAAAAATCTGAGAATGGTCCGGCAATAATATTTCTGACCGCCTTGGGAGAAGAAGCGGATGTGTTACGCGGCTTTGAACTGGGTGCAGACGATTATATCCGTAAGCCATTTTCCCTAAAGCAAGTGTTGGCGCGTGTGGCTGCAGTCATCCGCAGGCACAATACCGCAGAGGTGGTGCCTTTAGAGCCTATTGAAAATACCATCTCGTATGAAGACATTGTGCTTTATGATTCATTGAAAACAGCGACCATCTCCGGCTCTCCCGTTTCGCTTACGCGCATGGAATATGAGTTGCTTGCCTTCTTGCTTCAGCACTCGGGCAAAGTGTATTCACGTGCGGAGATATTGCGGTTTGTTTGGCCTAATGACGGTTTGGTGCTTGAGCGAACAGTGGATGTTACAATAAATCGGTTGAGGAAGAAAATAGGCATATATCGTGAACATCTGAAAGCCAAGACAGGATATGGATATTATTGGGAAAAATAAGAATTTTGGTTTGACGCTGTTCTTTGCAATCAGTGTCTTGTTTTTGGTTTATGTGCTTATCTTTGCCGTTTATCAGGCCTATCGCGAGCACGAGTATAAAAAAGAACTGGCCGGTGTGCGTGTGACGATTATCAATACTGATGGCGTGGTACTGATGGATACCGAGAAAGCCCCGCAAACCATGCCAAACCATTTGCAACGGCATGAGGTGCAACAGGCACTTCAAGAAGGTTATGGTTTCGACATTAGCCGCACAAGCGAGACAGATGGCGAACGGTATTTTTATTCGGCGACGTATTTCCCGGAATCGGGGCAAATCATACGTTCGGCAATACCATATCCGGGAGAGAAAGCGGATGCGCCAATTACCAACAGAGGTTTTATCGTCCTTTCTGTAGTTATTTTTTTGTTGCTTTCTGCAGTACTGTTTTTCTATACAAGGCGAGTAGGGCGGCATGTGGAAAGTATCGTCGAAGATTATCGCCAGCAAATACGTACGGCAGAGGAGGAGAAAATGCGTATTAAGCATGATTTGACCCAGAACACAGCCCATGAACTCAAAACGCCATTGGCAAGTATCAACGGCTATTTGGAAACACTTGTTTCACATCCTAATCTTACACTTGAACAACGGCAGCGCTTTTTGGATAAATGTACGAAACAGGTGCAACGGATGACCAGTTTGTTAGGAGACATGTCCACGCTCACACGCTTGGATAATATGCAATCGGTTTTGACGGAAAAGCAGCCAGTAGATATTGCTGCCATCGCGGAACAGGCAATTGATGATGTGCGTCCGATGTTGGAGCAGAAGAATATAACTCTTGTGTATGATATGCCAGCGCAACTCCCTGCACAAGGGGATTATAATTTGTTATATTCTGTTTTTCGCAATATACTCGATAATGCTATTTTGTATAGTTGTTGCACTGAGATTACCATTACTGGTAACACGCGATATGAGTTTGCAATAGCGGACAATGGTTTGGGGGTGGATAAAGTGCATTTGCCACACTTGTTTGAGCGTTTCTATCGTGTGGATAAAGGGCGTAGTCGTGATATGGGAGGTACTGGTTTAGGTCTGGCAATCGTAAAAAATGCCATTATGTTGCATGGCGGCACTTGTACGGCAAGTATCACCAGTCCACATGGTCTGACCATCAGTTTCTCCATTCCCCAAAACTAACGATGAAGATACAAAGGCTTTGGGTATGTGATAATATATTTTTTTTGTAGTGTGAGGTAAATATACAGCAAATGAAGAGTGTGATATTATATAAGCCGTCCGACAAAATTTGTCGGACGGCTTATATAATACGTTGTTTAAAGGAAGTTAAAAAACGTTTAATACTCGATGAGGTTATTGCCGGTCATTTCCTTGGGCTGCGGTAGATTGAGCAGATGAAGTATAGATGGTGCCACGTCGGCGAGTATGCCGTTTTTGAGTTTTGCGTCTTTATGCTTGTCATCAATAAATACGAATGGCACGGGGTTAAGTGAGTGTGCTGTGTTGGGCGTCCCGTCTTCGTTGATGGCGTGGTCAGCATTGCCGTGGTCGGCGATGATGATGGTGCTGTAGCCGTGTGCTTTGGCAGCTTCGACTGTTGCTTCAACGCAGTTGTTGATGGCTACAACGGCCTTCTCAATGGCTTCGTACACGCCTGTGTGCCCGACCATATCGCCGTTAGCATAGTTGATGACGATGAAGTCATATTTCTCTTGACAGATTGCGTCCACGAGTTTGTCTTTGACTTCGTATGCCGACATTTCGGGTTTGAGGTCGTAAGTGGCAACTTTAGGAGATGGTACGAGAATGCGGTCTTCACCTTGGAATGGCTCTTCGCGACCGCCATTGAAGAAGAATGTTACGTGCGCATACTTCTCAGTTTCGGCTGTGTGAAGTTGTTTAAGCCCTTTTGATGAAAGATATTCTCCGAGTGTGTTTTCTACGTTTTCTTTCGGGAAAAGTATGTGAACGTCGGTGAATGAAGCATCGTATGGCGTCATACAATAGTATTGCAGTCCTTTGATGGTGTGCATGCCTTCTTCTGGCATGTCGCGTTGTGTTAGCACCACTGTCAGCTCTTTTGCCCTGTCGTTGCGGTAGTTGAAGAAAATCACGACATCGCCTTCTTTTATAGTGCCGTTAACATTGCTGTTTACGAGTGGCTCCATGAATTCGTCAGTATCTTTGAAGTCTTCGCTGTCGCGGTCATAACAATCTTGGACGGCTTGCACCATATCAGTTTCTTTGCGTCCTTTGCCTTCAATTAGCATGTCGTATGCCACCTTAATACGGTTCCAGCGTTTGTCGCGGTCCATAGCGTAGAAGCGTCCAATGATTGACGCGATGTGTGCGCCACCGTTTTGATCGCAGTGCTGTTGCAGTTGCTCAATGAAACCTTTGCCTGATTTGGGGTCTGTGTCTCGCCCGTCCATAAAGCAGTGCACGAAAGTGCGGTCTGCCACTCCGTAGTGGTTTGCGATTTCGATGAGTTTGAAAAGGTGATAGAGTGAACTGTGTACTCCTCCGTCTGACGTGAGTCCCATCAGGTGTATCGCCTTACCGTTTTGTGCGGCATATTCGTATGCATTTTTGACTTCGGGGTTTTGCATTATGCTGCCGTCAGCGCATGCGCGGTTTATTTTCACGAGATCTTGATAGACAATGCGTCCCGCACCGATGTTGAGGTGCCCGACTTCAGAGTTGCCCATCTGTCCGTCCGGCAGTCCGACGTTTTCACCAGATGCCTGCAGTTGAGAGTTGGGATAGGTGTTGAGCAGGTAGTCCCAATATGGGGTGGGGGTTTGGCTTATTACGTCGTCTTTTTTCTTGTCGCCGATACCCCAGCCGTCAAGTATTACCAATAATGCTTTGTTCATAATGCTTTATTTGTCGTCAGCGTGGAGTTTTTTGTCGGCTTTGATACGTTGTTTAACAATCTTGATTTGGGCTTTGATTCTGCTTTGCTCGTTTTTGAATTGGTCTTGAAGTGAAGTGAGCTCTTGCATGCGGTTGGTAATGACAGCCTGCTTGTCAGCGTTTGCGGTGTTCCGTTTTTCTACATCCTGACGGCGGGTCTTGTTTGTGTCCAGTTTCTTGCTCGCTTCTTGGTTCTGGCGCTCGAGTTCCACCTTGCGGTCAGCAATTTTTGACAGTTCGCTCTGACGTGTTTGATCTGTCATTTCCTTGTTTTTTTTCAGTGCTTTAACTTGTTTTTCGTCGTTCTTGATTTGCTGCTGGCGTGTTTTGATGCCTTGGTTGACCAATTTGTCGTCTTGGTCAATCGTTTTCAGCTCTTGGTCGATTAGTTTGTCTTCAGCTTCAACAGATTTTTTGCGGTCTTTGGCTTCGTCGAGTCCACCTTTGATGTTGTCAAGGTTGTTGTCTACCATTGTCAGCATGTTTTCGAGTGCTGCGAGATACTCTTCTGAAGACAATTGGTCGGCATTCTTGATTGAATCAAGTGATGCAGGTGTAATAACGACTTCGCTCCATGTGATGGGCTCTTGTGCCATCATGCTGCCCGCCATAGCGATGGCGAATGCGGCTACTAATAGTTTTTTCATAATGTTTTAATTATTTGTTAGTTATTAAGTTTATTGTTTCTTTCTTGTTTTCAGTTGTTTTTTCTTGCCCTGTCCATTTCTCTTCTGTCTGCTTTTTGCTTGAGAGCTTGACGTTTATCATAATTTTTCTTGCCTTTAGCAAGTGCGATAGTCATTTTTGCAAGTCCTTTTTCATTTATGAAAAGTTTGAGCGGCACAATTGTGTTGCCGGTCTCTTTTGTTGCTCTCTCCAATTTCTGTAGTTCGCGTTTTGTCAGCAGTAGTTTTCTGTCGCGCCTGACCGGGTGGTTGTTATACGTTCCAAATTCATAGGCGGCTATGTGCATATTTTTTACCCACAGTTCATGTTTAATGAAAATGCAGTATGTGTCCGCAAGGCTGGCTTTTGATGCCCGTATTGACTTTATCTCGGTACCATAGAGTTGTATCCCGGCATCGTATCGTGCCAAAATTTCGTAATCGAACGTCGCTCTGCGGTTGCGAATGTCTATGTTTGCTGTCCTTATCATCTTATGTTCTCAATCTCATTTAGGAGCATTGGGTAGTAACAATGTTAATATAAAGCGGAATAAATTTGGTCCTAATATGGTGAGGATGAAAAATGCGGTGACAAGTGATGTGCGCTTGTCTTCGGGGCAATCAATCACACTGGTAAAGGCATATTTATACTGCATTGCGATAATAACGTAAAACACGAGCAAGATATATTGGTTGCCGGCGAGCAGCACGAGCATATCTGTCATCATCATGAATGTCAACCCGTATGCGATTACTTTTTCACAGTCCTCGCTCAAAAATTGTTCAGGACATCTGTAATCTAACCATTTATATGTAAGATACCTGACGGTATAATATCCGCACACATACATTATGGCAGTGTTTATCAATTGAAACACCATGCTCTCAATGTTATTTGTCTTGCTCCAGAACAGGTGGTTGAGAAGAGCAGTGATGAGCAGCAGCAGAAGCATTGGCGCAAAAATTCGCCAGAAGCATTGGCTGTGCGTTGGATGTTCGTTGGCCACCTCTTCCCACGTCGTTTGTGGTGAGCGCAGCAAACTTGCCAAGCGTTTCAAATATGATATAATACTTTGTCCTAATTTCATCTTTTCACATTTTGTGCCAAATCTCAACTCCTTTACTCAATATCTAATATCATCTCAAAAATTACTAAAAAACATTAAAATTCTAAAGTCCGATTCGGGTTAAAAATTCTTACAAAGTTACGCAAAAAAAATAAGAAAACAAAACCGCAGACGCTTTTGCGCCTGCGGAACCAAATGTTCTAAAATGTCTTTTTTCCAACTCGTTTTATCCGAGGAAACTTTTGAGTCTTTGTGCTCTTTGGTTGTTGCGGAGTCTGCGAATGGCCTTTTCTTTGATTTGACGCACCCTCTCTCGCGTCAGTCCAAACTCAGTTCCGATTTCTTCGAGTGTTTTTTCAGGGATTCCAATGCCAAAGAATTTCTTGACGATGTCTGCTTCACGATCTGTAAGCACGGATAATGCTTGGTCAATTTCCCTTGACAACGACTCGTTGATTAGTCCGCGGTCGGCATTTGGCGCATCCTCGTTGACCATAACATCCATCAGGGTGTTGTCTTCGCCTTCAACGAATGGTGCGTCAACAGAAACGTGCCGGCCTTGCATCTTGAGAGTTTCGCTAATTTTGTCAGCGTCGATGCCGGTTAATTCCGATAGCTCTTCAGCCGATGGGCGTCTTTCGTGCTCTTGCTCAAATTTGGCTAATGCCTTGTTGATTTTGTTGATTGAACCAACTTGGTTGAGTGGTAGTCTGACGATTCTTGACTGCTCGGCAAGCGCTTGAAGGATAGACTGGCGAATCCACCATACGGCGTAGGAGATAAATTTGAATCCACGTGTTTCGTCAAATTTTTCCGCAGCCTTGATGAGCCCGACGTTGCCTTCATTGATGAGATCGGGTAGTGTGAGTCCCTGATTTTGATACTGTTTAGCCACAGACACGACAAATCTCAAGTTGGCGTTGACAAGCTTTTCGAGCGCCTTTGAGTCGTTCATGCGGATTTTTTGGGCTAACTCCACTTCTTCCTCAACAGTGATAAGCGGTTGGCGGCCAATCTCTTGCAGATACTTGTCAAGGGACTGGCTTTCACGGTTGGTAATTGAATGAGTAATTTTTAGTTGTCGCATATATTATGCTATTGGTTGGTAACTTTAACGTGCAAAAACTACGCCAATTTATTGATTGGCAGATTATACGGTAGGAACTTCACCGTATTCATTGGCATTTGGTTGTCCTTCGCCAACAAACCATATTAGCAGCAGTATTACTCCAACAAGTGGAATCAGACCTAACAGCAACAGCCATCCGCTCTTGCCAAGGTCGTGAAGACGGCGTACGCTTAAGCCAAGGTTGGGCAGCAGCAGCGCAAGAGAATATATTCCGCCGATAAAGCCATTAGTTTCGAATAAGCCATCGATAATACTAATTGCAATAATGATTAACAAGTTGATAAGGAAAAAGCTCCAATACTCGCGTCGCGAAGTGCGTCCGTCAAACAAAAAGTACTTGTTCTTGAGAACGTTCACGTAGATGTTCCAAAAATTTTCTAACATAGCAGTGGTGTTTTAGTTGTTAATATTGTGCTAAAGCGTTATTTACTTCGGCATTGATAAGTTCTGCGAATTGGTTGACGTTCATTGTTCCCTTGTCGCCTTCGCCTTGCCGGCGCACCGAAACTACATTTTCGGCACATTCCTTTTCGCCAACAATGAGCATATATGGTATGCGCCGTAGTTCATTGTCGCGGATTTTTCGTCCTATTTTTTCGTTACGGTCGTCAATCAGCGTTCTGACACCGAGGTCGTTGAGTTGTTGGCACACTTGCTGTGCGTAGTCGTTGAATTTTTCGGAAATAGGCAGCACAATGGCTTGGTCAGGAGTGAGCCATAACGGGAATTTGCCAGCTGTGTGCTCGATTAGCACAGCTACAAACCGCTCCATAGAGCCGAATGGCGCGCGGTGTATCATTACGGGACGATGCTTTTGGTTGTCTTCGCCAGTATATTCCAGTTCAAAGCGTTCCGGCAGGTTGTAGTCCACTTGTATGGTTCCGAGCTGCCAGCGTCGTCCAATAGCGTCTTTCACCATGAAGTCGAGTTTTGGTCCGTAGAAGGCGGCTTCTCCATATTCTACTCTTGCTTCAAGTCCTTTTTCTTGGCAAGCTTCAATGATGGCGTTTTCCGCCTTTTCCCACACTTCGTCGCTTCCGACATATTTTGTGAGGTTCTTTTTGTCGCGCAGCGAAATTTGTGCTTCCACTTGTTTGAAGTCTAATGCCCTGAAAATGATTTGTATGATGTCCATCACTTTAAGGAACTCTTCTTTGACTTGGTCAGGACGGCAGAATATGTGCGCGTCATCTTGTGTAAATGAGCGTACGCGAGTAAGTCCGTGCAGTTCTCCACTTTGCTCGTATCTGTACACGGTTCCGAACTCTGCAATGCGCAATGGGAGGTCTTTGTATGAGCGCGGACTGTTGCGGAATATCATGCAGTGGTGAGGGCAGTTCATTGGTTTGAGCAGATACACTTCGCCTTCTTCTGGTGTGGTGATAGGCTGGAAAGAGTCTTTGCCGTAGTGGTCCCAGTGTCCCGATGTAACATAAAGTTGCTTGTTCCCTATGTGCGGTGTTATTACCTGCTGATAGCCAAAGCGTTTTTGTATTTTTTTGAGGAAATCCTCAAGTCTGAGCCTAAGTTGTGTGCCTCGGGGCAGCCAAATAGGCAGTCCTTTGCCGACCATATCAGAGAACATAAACAAATCAAGTTCCTTGCCTATTTTGCGGTGGTCACGTTTTTTCGCTTCTTCAAGCAGCACGAGATACTCGTCGAGCATTTTCTTTTTTGGGAATGAGATGCCGTAAATGCGCGTCATCATTTTGCGTTTTTCGTCTCCCCTCCAATATGCTCCCGCCACGCTCAAAATCTTGATTGCTTTAATAGGGGCGGTAGATGGTATGTGTGGACCGCGGCAGAGGTCGGTGAAGTTGCCTTGTGTATAGGTGCTTATTGTGCCGTCCTCAAGGTCGTTGATAAGTTCAATTTTATATGTTTCGTGCCTTTCGCCGAACATTTTGAGTGCGTCTGCCTTGCTGATGTCACTTCTAATGATTTTTTCGCCTCTCTTGGCAAGTTCGGTCATTTTGTCTTCAATAGCCTGCAGGTCGCTTTCTTTGATGCTCACACCGTCGCCTGGGTCAACGTCGTAGTAGAAACCTTGTTCGATAGCAGGACCGATACCGAATTGGATGTTGGGGTAGAGTTCTTGCAGGGCTTCAGCCATAAGGTGAGCCGATGTGTGCCAAAAAGCGTGCTTACCGCCTTCGTCTTCCCACTTGAGTAGGCGAATGGTGGCGTCGTTGTTAATGGGGCGCGCCAAGTCGATGACCTCCCCGTTCACTTCTACAGCTAAAACGTCTTGTGCAAGGCGCTGGCTAATGCTTTCTGCAATCTCAAGCCCGCTAATGCCTTTTGCGTATTGGCGGATGTTTCCGTCAGGAAATGTGATGTTAATCATATAAATATTTGATTATAACTTATTCGGGTTTATTTTGCGATAAAAACATACAAAGTTACGGAATTTTTCTCAATTATGCTAATTTTGAAGTGCTTTGCTAATGATTATTATCGAAATTTGTATGAACTGCGCAGTTGTTCAAATCCGCATGGATTATTGCGTAACGCTTTGTCATCTGCCATAATGTCATACTGCTGCGTTTCAGAGTCTGTTGGACATTGGGCTGTCCAGTTGTCCAATCCGAGCCCGAATAGTTTGCTTATTTGTCTGACTACCATGGTTGTGGCATTGGCTTTCCCTTGTGCGCTATATCCGGCTATGTGTGGTGTGGCAATAAGTGTCTGGTTCAAGAAGTCAATGTCAATGTTTGGCTCTCCTTCCCAGCAGTCGATTGCGAAATCAATGTTAGGATGTGTTTTTGCGCAGCATTCGTCAAGCACGCCCCCCCTTGAGGCATTGAGTAAAAGGTATCCGTGGCTGGCAAAAATATCAAGAAATTGTTTTCCGCATAGATGATATGTGGCGTCATTTCCACTTCGGGTAAGCGGTGTGTGGAATGTTACGATGTCAGCCTCTTGCGCTATTTTGCTCAGCTCCACGTAATTGAGCGTGTTGTCATTTCTCATTAGTGGCGGGTCACAACATACAACTTTCATTCCGTTGGCAGTGGCATGTTTTTTTACTGCTCCTCCCACATGCCCAACCCCCACAATTCCGAGCGTTAGTTCCACAGGGTTCTTGCCCCTTCGTGCCGCCCATGCGTTAATTGCGGCGAATACCCATTGGCGTACGGCTTCGGCATTGCAGCCTGGGCTTGAGAATACGGTGATGCCATGCAGCTTGCAGTAATTGGTGTCAATATGGTCGTAGCCTATTGTTGCCGTTGCAATGCATTTTACGTTACTGCCTTCAAGCAGTGCAGCATCGCATTTGGTGCGTGTTCGTACCACAAGGCAGTCAGCCGGCTGACAAATTTCCGCGGTTATGGCCTCTGGAGGCAAATAGACGCATGAGTGCCCGCACTGCTCGAAAACGCCTGCGATATAGGGTATGTGGTTGTCTATTACAAACAGCATTTATTTTTTCTTTTTTTTTGCTATTATTTGTTAATTTCACTTAAAAACGCTAAATTTGCGTCATGTTAGGCTCTAAGGTTATATTGCTATATTTTCAGGATGCTAACTTGGCGAGTTTGTTGAGCGAGTTTCTCGCTTATCATGGTTATCATTCCTATACGTTAGACTATGCAGGCAATGTGGTGAGCAAGTTGCAAACTGATAATTATGCAGCACTTGTGATGGAGTATCAGGAGTTATACAACAGCAAGTTGCGCGACATAAGCAGCATACGTCTTCAGCAGACCGATTTGCCTGTAATTGTGGTTGCCCCTCAGAACACGCCCCCAGAGGTCGCGATTGAGGCCTATAACAACGGTGCGGACCAATTTTTGCGCCGTTCTTTTTCTCTTGACGAATTGCTTTTGCGCCTCAAGGCACTAATCAAATTCACTCAAAGTCAGGATAATGACAGGAGTGATGTGATAGCATTAGGCTCATTGTCATACGATTATGCCAATCACTGGATTAGTTCTGCCACAGGGCGATCATACAACCTCACTCCGACCGAAAACCGTATTCTGCATCTTCTGGCCACTTCTGGCGGCAATATAGTCTCGAGGACATTGATGCTCCGTACTGTTTGGCACAATGACAATCTCTCAAATACTGGAGCTCTTGACGTATATATCACGCGTCTTAGACACGCATTGTCGATGGACTCCAACATCTCGATATACAATATGCGAGCTCGAGGTTACAGGCTTGTTGTTACAACAGACGACGCGCAAAATTAAGGCTGTCGTCTGGCATATATTCTGTATGCAGTATTTTCACTAAATCTTTCAGTATAAGATCAGGTCTAACCACTCCAGTTTCCCAAAAATCATTTGCTCCGCCTTGTTTGCAGCGTCTGTAGAAATTATAGACACGTCCATTGTGTACAGCGTCAATCATATTGTAGCGCGCTTCTTGTCCGATGAGTTCTTGAATGCTGTTGGCAGGCGCTCCGACCCACACACCTGCGTGTGAGAACGTCAGTAATGCCTGTTCCATGTTCAACGGTATGCTTTCTGTTGATTTGTCGTCGTTGAAGACATATTGTGCGGCGGCGTCACGGAACAAGTGCCCCATGTATGTTTCACCTCCGGGCACGTACCATGTGCCCCTGAAGTTTCCGCCCGACATTATTTCAGGGTGTTCAGCAAAATTGCGTGCTTCGGCTCGTATTGCATTGTATCTTTGCTCCACAGAGTTAAAAACTGAGTCGGCAAGCGAGTCTTTGCAGCAAAATGCGGCAATAAGTTTAATCCATTCAGTTCGCGCAAGCGGTGTACCTTCTTTCCATTCGTTGTTATACAGAATAGTTGTGCCGGTGCTGGTGATGTGTTGCGCCTGCTTGTCGTTTGCTCCTATTAGGTTAAGTATCAGCACATCAGGCTGCAGCCTCAGTAGTATCTCAGTATTAATGTTAAGTGCATCGCCAATGTCTGTGATTTCTTTCCGCTTGGTTCCTTGCCTTATTGTCGGGTTATAGATGATAGACGGGTTTGTTACGCCTTTGATGTTGTTAAGCTCGTTGAGTGCATCAAGATATCCGACGTGAGTGCATGATGATGTGGCCCAAGCTTTTACCGGTGTTTCAACCCTGATGCCATCAGGTGGGGTAGCAGTGTTTGAATGACGTGCGACAAGGTAATATCGTTGCTGAATTTCTCCTCTGTTCACTGTCCATGGCGAATAGATGTCTATTTGGCGGTAATCGGCATGGTTGATTATGGCAAATCCCTTTGCGTAGCGTATTTCAACGGTGTCAGCGTCTTGGCGTAAATTACTTGTCTTATGTCCATTGAAACAAGAAATGAGAGTAATAGACAATGTTATAATCAGCAAGTTGCGTATCATTCCGTCAAGTCTTTGTTTATTTTTTCAATATATTCGATGACTTCGTCTTTCCCGGTTCCTTCAGTTGCAGAAGTGATGAAATACGGCGGCAGTTCTTCCCACGTTTCTTCCATTACATTCATATATGCGTCAATGTTTCGCTTTGCGGCAGTTCTGCTCAGTTTGTCAGCCTTAGTGAAAATAATGGAAAATGGAATCCCGTTTTCGCCGAGCCACTGCATGAACTCAACATCAATTTTTTGCGGTTCATGCCGTATGTCAATTAACACAAACACATTAGTCAGCTGCTCTCTATAGAGCATATACCTCTCAATCATGGTGCGCAGCCGTTCTCTTTGTGTTTTGCTTGCAGTAGCGTATCCGTAGCCAGGCAGGTCTACGATATACCATTCGTTGTTAATTAGGAAATGATTGATAAGCAGCGTTTTCCCTGGTTTTGATGACGCTTTGGCAAGCTTTTGGTTATTGCACAAGCAGTTAATCAACGTAGATTTTCCGACGTTTGATCGGCCTATGAAGGCGTATTCTCTCTCCGCCGTAGCAGGGCATTGCGATACGTCGGAACTTGAGACTATGAATTTAGCCGTTTTAATCATAGTTGTTCGTAAATGTCGCTGAGCTGGTTTCTGATCGAAATAAGTTTTTGTTTTGTTTTGCTCATAAGCGCAGCATCTCCGCCGTTATTTTTGAGCTCAGAGCGCGTGCCTGTGATGTTGAGGTTTTTCTGATACCTGAGGTGGGCAATTTCTCTTATTACGTCGATGTCCTCAGCGGTGTAGAAGCGTTTTCCCTTTTCGTTGCGCTTGGGCTGCAGTTCCTTAAACTCTGTTTCCCAATATCGAATTGTGTGAACAGGGATGTTCAGAATTTCGGACACTTCTGCAATTTTGTAGTAGAGTTTTTCCATATATTTGTTATTTTCAATGCATTATTCTTAATGACTGTCCAATGCGCAGATTGGTTGTTTTAAGGTTGTTCCATTTCTGAAGCTGTTTTACGGTGCAGTGAAACTTCTTTGCAATGTAACCCAGTGTGTCTCCTTTCTTGACTTTGTAGTGAGTGGTCCGTTGTCCCGCTCCATGATAGTTGTTTCCGCCTTCGATGCTTAATTTAGTTTGTTGCGCAATCAGTGAGTCAGAACTGAGTTTTGTGATGCTGTCGCTCAGTGCAATGAAGTCGCTCAACCGTTCTACAGGCAGGCAGACGGGGTAGGGTTTGCCTCCCGGAATAATGTCGCGTCGATATTGTGGATTGAGTTGTCGGATTGTTTCAATGCCAATGTTCAACGCTGTTGAGATTTGCAGGAAATGTATTCTTTCCGATGTGATAACCGTGTCGGCTTTTATCTGCTCGTGTTGTAGCGCAGGCTTGATGCCGTATTCGTCAGCGTAGTTAAGCGAATATGTGGCAGCAATAAACAGCGGCAGATAGCTTCGTGTTTCGCGCGGAAGGAAATCGTAGATATCCCAAAATGTTCTTTTTCCTCCGCTTCGTGCGATAGCCTTGTTGACGTTTCCCGGTCCGCAGTTGTATGCTGCAATGGCGAGGTGCCAGTCACCATAGATGCTGTATAGATCCCGCAGAAAGCGGCACGCGGCGTCAGTGGCTTTGTACGGATCGCAACGTTCATCGACAAGGCTGTTAATTTCCAAGCCGTATGACCTTCCTGTTAGGACCATAAATTGCCATAGTCCTGCCGCTCCGACTCTTGAGAGTGCAGTGCTGTTAAGACCACTTTCAATCACGGGCAGGTATCTTAGTTCGAGCGGTAAGTTATATGCCGACAGTTTCTGCTCAAAAATGGGAAAATAATATCCTGCATCACTTATAACTCGAGAAAGCAGTCCTCGCCTGTGGTTGACGTAAACTTCGATGGCATTGCGCACGTGGCTGTTATACGGCAAACTTATGTAACTTGGTATGGTGTAAAGCCGCCTTATGAGCACGCTGTCACTTAGGTCTGTAGGTGAGTATTCGCAGGTGGCAATGTTGGTGGCGCTGCCCTCTTGCCATCTTGTTATAAGGTCATACCATGCGAGGTCAAGGTCGCATTCCCATTGTGCGCTGTCGGCAGGTAATGGGGCTTCTGTCGTTTGCCCCTGAAGACGAGCCGACAGACTGATGAACATGATTACTATGTATAACCCAATGCGCCTCATCAGAATTTTATAGTGAATTGTAGTTCAGCGCTTTTGCTTTCTCTGACGTGCGGGTCATATTTCATGGTTGGCTGTATGTCCATACTGAGGTCAGGGCTGATGTCGAACTCATAGAGTTGGGCGTCTACGAAAGCGTCAACAAGAGTGAGTGCATACAGAGCTACTGTGGCAACAATACTCAAATCGCGGAACCTGTGATAGCGTTGTTGTCTTGAGCGCAGCAGGTTGGCATAGTTTTCTGTTCCGCCCATCATTTCTATCGTGTACCCTTTGGGCAGTATGTCCATAAACGAGTTAGTGGCCTCATCAGTGTCAATGATGTCGCGGTATGCCATTTTGTAGTCCTGATACATGCGGTTGTTCCATGTGATGGCATATATGCAACCTATGAATCCTCCGTAAATAATCGGCAGTTTCCAGTATTTTCTGTTGTAGATTTGCCCCAACCCTGGCACTATTGCCCCGAGCCACACTGCTTTCGACGGGTCAGGCCGCCATGGCACAGTTTGTATGCTGTCGTTGTCGTTTTTGCGGTGCCGCCGTGATGTTTTTTTGTCCCCTCCATTTTCGTTATCCGAGCTTCCGACCTTACTTGGCGTGTAATATATAGTGTCCTGCATGACGGTGATGTTGGTAACATCGTCACACCATGCGGATGACACAATGGCCATAAGCGAAAGTAATATGGCAGTAAGACGCTTCAGTGTTATTTTATTCTTTTTCTGCAAATTTTAGCTTCTTAATTTTCAGGCTTGTATCTTATCTAGCAGACTCATGATTGATTTCAACTCGTCGTCGTTCGCGAATGGCAGCGTTATGCTTCCCTTGCCGTTGTCATCGCAGGAGAACCGCGCTTTGTTGAAAATTGACTTTAGCCTGTTTTCTACGGCTTTATATTCTTCAAGCGACTTAATGTGCGCTTCTTCTTTTTCTTGGCCTTTTGTTTTCTCGTTTTTCACGGCGCTTTCGACTTGTCTGACAGACCATCCGTTGTTGACGATTTTGCTGTATAAGGCAAGTTGAAGTTTTGTGTCATTGGTTGACAGTAGTGCCCGAGCGTGTCCCATGTCAATTTTGTGCTCGGTGATTCCCATCTGAATTTGAGCCGGCAGGTGTAGTAGGCGCAGATAATTGGCTATCGTTGCGCGTTTTTTCCCGATGCGTGCCGACAGTCTTTCCTGGGTCATTTTGTACTCTTTCATCAGTTTGTCGTACGCCAGTGCGATTTCGATGGCATTCAAATCCTCACGCTGGATGTTTTCGATGAGCGCCATTTCCATGACCTGCTCGTCTGCGGCGGTCTTAACGTACGCAGGGATACGTTCAAGTCCAGCCATTTTAGCAGCGCGGTAGCGTCGTTCACCGGCAATGATTTGGTAAGTGCCGTCGTCGTTTTTGCGCAGTGTGATAGGTGAAATAACGCCCAATTCTTTGATGGAAACCGAGAGCTCTTCAAGTGCTTCCGCGTTAAAACTGGTGCGTGGTTGGTTAGGGTTGGGTATGATGAGGTTGAGTTCAACTTCGTGGATTGCTGATGAGCCGTCAGCGTTTACACCATGTGTATCTATTAGCGCATCTAAACCTCTGCCGAGTGAAAATCCTTTTGCCATATTTTAAGTTTGTCGAAAGACAGATTATGTGACGATTTACTAATTTACTATTTACTATTTAACGATTTGTTATTTGTAAGTCGTTGATTATTCTTTTTCTCTTTTAATGATTTCTTTAGCGAGGTCAATGTAGTTTTTTGCTCCAGCCGAATCCGGGTCGTACAGTATAATTGGTTTACCAAAACTTGGTGCCTCTGAAAGTCTTACGTTTCGTGTTATTACAGTTGAGAACACGAGGTTGCTGAAATGTCGTTTCACTTCGTCGTAAACCTGTCTTGCAAGTCTTAGTCGGGCGTCGTACATGGTGAGCAGGAATCCTTCGATAGTGAGTTCAGGGTTAAGTCTTGACTTTATGAGTTTGATTGTGTTGAGTAGTTGTCCGATGCCTTCCAAGGCGAGGTATTCGCATTGGACAGGAATGATTACCGAGTCAGCCGCTGTAAGTGCATTTATTGTTATCAACCCAAGTGAAGGGCTGCAGTCAATCAATATGTAGTCATAGTCGCTTTTAACGGCATCGAGCAGTTTTTTAAGTGTGAGTTCCCGCTCAGACCTTTGGAGGAGCTCGACTTCAGCTCCCACGAGGTCAATAGTTGCAGGTATTATGTCTAACCCCTTAACTTGCGTATTGAGTATGGCTGCTTTAGCCTCAATTCCGTCAATGATACACTCATAAATGGATGCTTGTATTGCTGAACGCTCGATTCCGAGTCCGGATGTGGTGTTGGATTGTGGGTCAGCATCCACGACAAGTACTTTTTTGCCGAGCTGCGCCAAGGCAGCTGACAGATTGATTGTAGTGGTGGTTTTGCCCACGCCACCTTTCTGAAGCGCTAATGCTATTGTCTTGCCCATATTAGTATATTGCTTATATTTTGTTTTTGTCTATAATCTGCTGCGCCGTGTAGCGTGTTAAGCATTCGAACGTTTTGCGCCGGCATCTTTTTCGCCCATTGAGAGTGCAAGGCCTACAGTTAAGCCTGCGTGCCGGCTCGATGAAGTTAGTCTCTTGCTGCTTCCATGCGCAGAATCCGTTTGATGGTGCCGTTCCTCCCCAGACGGTAATGACGTGCAGTCCGACAAGCGCGGCAAGGTGCTGGTTGGCAGAGTCCATGCAAATCATGCTGTCAAGTTGTCGCATAAGTTCGAGTTCGCATCCTAAACTCAACATACCAGCCACCGACACAACGTTGTCGTAAATACAGCTCCACTGGTTAAGCATTTCACTTTCAACAACTCCCGCCCCAAACAAGAACACCCTGCAGTTGCGTAATGACGCATAGTGCTGTATGATGCTTTTTGTGGTGCGGAAAGGCAGCATATTGCTCGCACTTTTTGCGAAAGGGGCTATGCCGATCCATTTTTCCCCGTCCAGTTTTTCGCCGAACGTGTAATGCACGTATTCAGCGGCATTTTTGTTGACCGGCAATGAAATGAATCTGTCATCGGTTTTGAGTCCTGCCTTTTGCAGTGCGGCGGCATAAGTTTCAAACATCGATGGTGGGGCAGGTGTATTGCCGTGGCTGAAAATATGAAGCCGCTGTTTGAAAAACACGTTGTCGACAGTCTTGACAGGTATGCTCTTTGTGTGGCACCATAGCCGTGTGAGCAGCGTTGAGATGTCAGCCTGCAGGTCAATTAGCGTGTCAAATGGCGTTGAGGCATAGATAGCTTTTATGGTTTTCAGTAGTTCTTTGCCTCGTTTTGCTGCCCCTCTGTATTCTGCGTTAAAACTTTGATAATTGACGTTTGGCATTCCGAAGAAGAGGTCATGAAGGTCTTTCTGCCCCACAAATACGAATTCGTTTTTGGGGTAGAGTCCAGCAATGGACCAAATCACAGGAACGCTCATAGCGACGTTGCCCAAAGATGTCAAGCGTATTATCAAGTATCGCATAACAATAGGTGTCCACAGCACCGTATAATTTTACAAAGGTAGCAAAAACTAACGACATGACCAAAACAAACGGCATAATCTCTTTCGAGAAAATGCCGTTTTGTTTTTGTGCGTTTAAGTTTTTAGTTCAGAATGCGCCGTTTTCCCATGCAATTCTGAGCGCTACTTCCAGAATGCGAGTGTCATCGAGCGATACGATGCCACCGTCAGGTCCTGGCTCAAGGTGGACACCGAGTCCATCAACTGGTGTGCCGTTGAAGTATGCGCGCACAGCGTCAGACGATATGTTCAATTCTTCACCGATTTTGGTCATTGAGCCGCTCGGCAACAGATCCTTGACTTTACGCAAGGCATTGAAAGTCGTGATAGTCTTTGACATAATTTAGGTATTTTATTAGTTTGATTTATTGCAGTTTGTCATCTATGAGGCGAAGCTTTTCTTCAATTACTTTCAGTTCTTTTTGCAGTGAGTCGATTTTTCTTGACGCCTCTTTCAGAAGCTGGTCGGCTTTGCTGCGGGAGAAGAATCCAATGTTGTTTTCAGCTGTCTTTATTTCTTGTTTGATATTCTCATAGATGCGTGTCAATTTGCGTTTTTCATCGGCGAGCGCATTTTCTCCTCTTTCTTCAATTTTGTCGAGGTCTTCGCGGTAATTGTCAAGTCTACGTTGTGATGCGTCGACGTGCATAGCGTCAAACTGTTTGTCGACAGCCTCGCGGAAACGTTTGTAGAGGTCGTCCTTTTTGTTATACGGCACGCGTCCGGCGGCATTGTATTCGGCAATCAGTGAGCGGAGTGTTTTAATGCCGTCCTTTTCGGCAGGATCCAGCGCGTCGATTCTCTCAATAATACCTTCTTTGATTGTCAAGTTGTCGGCTTCTTCGGCATGGCGTTCACGGTAGTGTGCTCGTTGCTCGTCGAAATATTGTTTTTTAGCTTCAAAGAACTTGTCGCATGCTGCGCGGAATTTCTGCCATAGTTCCTCGTTGCGCTGACGTCCTACCGAACCGATTTCCTTCCACTGGTTCTGCAATTCAATGACACGCTCAGTTGCGAGTTTCCAGTTTTCGTTGTTAAGCAGTCCTTCAACTTGCGCGATGAGTTTTTTCTTCATGCTGATGCGCTCGTTGTTTTCTTTGCGCTGCTCGTTGAGTGCGGCATTTTTAGCGTCAAAGAATCGGTTGCATGCAGCACGGAATCTGTCGAAAATCTGGTCGTTGAGTTTGCGTGATGCGTATCCGATGGTTTTCCATTCTTGTTGTATGGCTTGCACTTGTTCGGTGAGCTCGAGCCATTGGCTAACGCTTGTGACGTTTTCGATGTCAATCAGTTCAACTCGCTGACAGAGTTGCTCTTTTTTGCGGAAATTTTCTTCTTCGTTTTTGTGCAGCTCGTCAAAGTAAGCTTGGTGTTTTCTGTTAATAATAGCAGTGACCTCTTTGAACTGGTTCCAGATGTCTTCTCTGACTTCTCGCGCCACAGGTCCGATTTGTTTCCATTGGTCGTGAAGCTGCTGTAGTGCTCGTGCTGCTGATATGATGTCCGGGTTGTCAGCCAATTTTTTCGCGGCTTCTATGAGTTCTTGCTTTAGTTCGTAATTTTTTCGGAAATCATAGTCGCGCAGCTCGTGGCTCATTTTCACTTGGTCGTAGAAACGCTCCTGATAGTGGTTGAAGCTTGTCCACAGCTCATTTTGGCGTTCTGCCGGCACAGGGCCTATTTTTTTCCATTCTTGTTGTAGTTCCTTATAAGTGTCGAGTTTGCTAAGCGCGTCTCCTTCTGTTTCGGACAATTCTTTCATTTTGTCGATGATTTGGAGTTTGTGCGCCAAGTTTTCGGCTCTTTCCTGTTCTATTTTCTTCCTTTCTTCTTCTCTGATTGATTTGTATTTTTGTAGCAGTTCTTTGAGTTTGATTTCTGTAGCACTTGCTTCGCGCTTAAATTCTTCTCCTTCTTGTGCTGCCGCTTCGAATGCTCTATGTGCTTCTTCTTGTGCCGCGTTGATTAGTTTCCAAAGTCTTCCTTGTATGATTTCGACATACCGCCTCATATCATCGGATTTGTGCTCAATCACGTCGCGGAGTTGTTCGAGGAGTTGTTCTTCGTCCATGCTGTTGAAATCGGGTTCTTCAGTTTTTTGCTCTTTGGCAGGCTCAACTTCTTCAACAGTTTCAACAGTCTGTTCTTCGGCAGGAGCTGTTTCTTCAACTTTCTGTTCATCAGACTCATTTAACTCTGGTTCAGGTTCTGTCTGTGCCTCTGGGGCTGGTGTAGGCTGAACTTGCCCTTCGGCTTGTTCAATGTTCAAATCTTCGTGGTCCATGTTTCTTATGGTTTGAGAGTGTTATTAACTAATTCAAAAGCAAAGTTAGCGGTTTTTCTTGATTTGGCAAATTTTTTAGAAAAATAATTTCGGAGTGTCATCCGGCGATAGCATACTTTAGGACGTCTTCGGCGTTAGAGTAGTATTTGAATGTCATTCCGTCAAGGTATTGTGGTTCAATCTCCTTGATGTCGCGTTCGTTTTCTTTGCTCAGCAGTATTTCATTAATGTTTTCGCGTTTCGCCGCCAGTATTTTTTCTTTTATTCCTCCGACCGGGAGCACTTTTCCGGTAAGTGTAATTTCTCCTGTCATGGCGATGCCTTCTCTAACGGGCTTTTGTAGCAATGCGCTTAGTATTGCCGTTGTGATTGTAATGCCCGCCGACGGTCCGTCTTTTGGCGTGGCTCCTTCAGGGAAATGGAGGTGTATGTTTTTCTTGACGACATCGAGCCCGTTGAGACCGAATTTTTCTGCGTGCGAGCGAATGAACTGCATGGCGACTATGGCAGATTCTTTAATAATGTCTCCAAGGTTTCCTGTCATGCTTACGTTTTCTGCCGGTTTGTCACTTGGTATGATTGCAGCCTCAATGCGCAGTGTTTCACCTCCGACAGATGTCCATGCCAGTCCTGTTGCGATGCCGGGTGTAGCTTGGTATGCGTATGTCTGGTGGTTGTGTGTTGGCAGTCCGAGGTCGGCTTGTATGTCTTGTATTGATGGGCGTGCAGAGTATGTTTGCTCCAACTCAATTTTTTTTATGGTCATGCGGCAGAGTTGTGCGATTCTTTTTTCCAGTCCCCTGACACCAGACTCTGCTGTATAGTATTCAATTATGTGTTCAAGAACTTCGTCAGACAGACTGTATTGTTCTTCCGTAAGTCCGTTGATTTCGAGTTGTTTTGGTATGATGTGCCGTTTTGCTATCTCGAGTTTTTCGGGTGTGCTGTATCCGTCCATGTGGATTATTTCCATTCTGTCGCGCAGCGGGGCCGGAATGTCTTCGAGGTTGTTGGCGGTTGCGATGAACAGGATGTGTGAAAGGTCGTAGTCGAGGTCGATGTAGTTGTCGTGGAACGTGTTGTTCTGTTCAGGGTCAAGCACTTCGAGCAAAGCAGATGTCGGGTCGGAACGGTGGTCAGAGCCAACTTTGTCGATTTCATCGAGAATGACGACGGGGTCGTTACTTTTGACTTTCCTGAGGTTTTGCAATATCCGTCCGGGCATAGCTCCTATGTATGTGCGCCTGTGTCCTCTTATTTCCGCTTCATCGTGCACGCCTCCGAGCGAAATCCTGACATATTTCCTTCCAAGAGCGTTTGCGATAGATTTTCCGAGCGATGTTTTTCCTATTCCTGGAGCTCCAACGAAGCATAGTATCGGTGATTTGGCGATGCCCACGCGTTTGATGAGCGACATGTATTCGAGCACTCTCTCTTTAACTTTAGGCATTCCATAATGGTCTGCGTCAAGTATTTCTTGTGCCCTTTTGATGTCGGTGTTGCTTCCTGTGTATTGGTTCCACGGCAGGTCGAGCAGTGTTTCGATGTATGTGAGTTCAACATCGTATTCGGCGGAGAAATTGTTTTGTATTCTTTCGAGTCTTGAGAGGCTTTTTTCGAAAGCCGCCATGGCATGTTCAGGAAGTTTCGCCTGTTTTGCGCGTTCAGCAAGTTCGTTGAGGTACTCGTGGTCGTCATTCCCAAGTTCTTCATTGATAGTCTGCAATTGTTGTTGCAGGTATGCGCTTCTCTGTTGCTCGCTCAAGTTCTGCCTTGTTTTTTGCTCAATTTCTTGTTTGAGCTCAAACCGCTCTTTTTCAGCCCTTAGGAACCTCAATAGCAGTTCGGCTCGCTTTTCCATGTCGCTGATTCGCAGTATATATGTTTTGTATGCAGGGTGGCACTCATAGTTGACACATACGTAGTTGAGCATTTTTGCAGGGTCGTCCACGTTTTTGAGAAAACCGAGTGCCTCTTCCGGCATGTGCATAGCCTCGTGCATCAGTTTCCACGACATATCTCTTATGTCATCGCAGAGTAATTCAAAGGTTTTTGGGTCGTCGGGTATGAGTTCGTCCCCTATAAGCCTGACTTTTCCTACGAGGGTGCTTTCGGGCGAAGTGCCGTCGTTAACCCACATGGCGTTATCAAATTTGAATCTGTATCCGCCCTCTAACACTGCCATGACGTTGTCTTCGTTGACGTTCATGACCTGAAGCACAGTGGCGACGGTTCCGATGTGGTACATGTCATTGTATTCAGGTCTGTCAACGTCACGCAAAGTTTGTGTGCAGACGCCAATAGGCATGTGGTTTTTGTTTGCGCGCTTTACTAAATCTTTGAATTCTGCGCGTGAAATTGTTACTGGCAGCAATATCCCCGGAAAGAGTACGCGGTTGCGCAATGGTAGCAGCGGCAGCATCTCTCCGTCATGAATTTGTGGTACTTCACCTAATTTTTCTGAACCAAAAACTTGTACGATTCTTTCTTCCATATATTCCTTAAATATAGTTTAATGAAACTCTGACCTTGTCGCTTTTATTTCATACATTTTGTCAGTTTTTTGACATTTTGTCAGTATCACCATGAAAAAAACT
The DNA here is from genome assembly GCA_017454915.1 of Paludibacteraceae bacterium. Lineage (GTDB taxonomy): Bacteria > Bacteroidota > Bacteroidia > Bacteroidales > Paludibacteraceae > UBA3747. The sequence goes on along the minus strand of JAFTCC010000065.1, from coordinate 63,675 downwards.
GTATAAATGAACGTGTGATATAATAATGCCAATCTTTGTGCCAAAAAAATGACTTGTGCGATTTGGGGTCGCAAATTAAACGTATTGGTTAGTAGTTCGCGAATTAAACGAATGACACGAATACTTTATCCTCTAAGTCCTTGAAGTCCTTTCGCTAATATGGCGAATGGGGCGAATGTGGCGAATAGGGCTAATGGGGAGGCACTTGCTAATATGAAATAAAAGCCGTAACTTTGCTTTTGCAAATTAACACATTATTATTAGATATGTTTAACTCTCGTCCCCGCTATTGGGGCATTCTCTTTAAGATATTCTGGATTAGTTTTCTGACAGGTCTTTTGTGTGTGTGCTGCGTTTTTTGGATGATAAGTAAAGGTTGGTTGGGCTATCTTCCTCCCCTTGAGGAGCTTCAGAACCCCAAGAACAAATACGCCACAGAGATTTTCAGTGCTGACATGGAGGTTATAGGCCGTTACTATCAGGGTAAGGACAATCGTGTTAGCGTCGGGTTCAATGAGGTGTCGGACTACGTTTCTCAGGCTCTGATAGCGACAGAGGACGTTCGTTTCGCCGAGCATTCTGGCATTGACTTTAAGGCCCTGATGCGCGTACTTTTGCGTTTCGGCAGGAAGGGCGGTGGCTCTACGATTACTCAGCAGCTCGCTAAGCAACTTTATTCTCCCCACGCAGAGAACATTTTTGAGCGAGCGCTTCAAAAGCCGATAGAGTGGGTAATAGCCGTTCAGCTTGAGCGTCTATATACGAAACAAGAAATCATAGCGATGTACTTGAACCAGTTTGACTTTCTGAACAATGCTGTTGGCATCAAGTCTGCTGCGCAGGTTTATTTTAACAAGAGTCAGAAAGACCTGACAGTGATAGAAGCCGCAACGCTTGTTGGAATGTGCAAGAACCCTTCTTTGTACAATCCTGTACGGCACCGCGAACGCTGCAAGGAACGTCGCAATGTAGTGCTTTCGCAGATGGAGAAGGCCGGTTATATTACGCAAGAGCAACTTGACACTATGTCGAAAGAAGACATAGTGCTTGATTTTCACCGTATAGACCACAAAGAGGGCATTGCGCCTTATTTTCGTGAAATGTTGCGTATATGGCTGACTGCTAAAGAGCCGAAGCGCGATAACTACGCGTCGTGGCAGGAGCAGCAGTATAATGATGACAGGTACTTCTGGGACAACAATCCGCTTTATGGTTTCTGTGAGAAAAATAGAAAGCCAGAAGGTGGAAAATACAATATCTATTCTGACGGTCTGAAGATATACACCACGCTTGACAGCCGCATGCAGCGCTATGCCGAGGAAGCCGTGCAGGAGCACATGCCCGAACTTCAGAAAGCTTTTTTCAAGGAAAAGAAAAACCGCTCATACGCTCCTTTTAGCCGCCTGTTGAGCGAGAAGGACAGGAATGCGATTCTTGAACGCACCAAGAAACAATCTGAACGCTATTGGAGCATGAAACGCGCCGGAGCGTCAGAAGATGAAATCGACAAGTCATTTGAGACACCGACAGAGATGACGGTGTTCAGCTACGACGGTGCGATTGACACAGTTATGACACCGATGGACTCCATTCGCTACGTGAAGCATTTTTTGCGTTGCGGTTTTATGTCGATGGATCCTTTCAGCGGCTACGTTAAGGCATACGTGGGCGGCCCGAACTTCCAGTATTTCCAGTATGACATGGCCAGCAAGGGCCGTAGGCAGGTCGGCTCGACTGTTAAACCATATCTTTACACCCTTGCGATGGAAGAAGGCTTGTGGCCGTGCGACAAAACCGTAAACCAGTCGATTACGCTGATAGACAAGAACGGCAAGGAGTGGACGCCTCGCAATTCCGACAAGAAAAGGGTAGGCGAGGTAGTTACTCTGCAGTGGGGTCTTGCTCACTCCAACAACTGGATTTCGGCATACCTGATGAGCTTGTATTCACCCGAGGCACTTGTCAAGCTGATGCACGCTTTTGGCATACGCTCGCAACTTGACCCTGTTGTTTCTCTTTGCCTTGGCATTTGCGATATATCTGTTGCAGAAATGGTGGGCGGCTACACGGCATTCCCGAACAAAGGTATTCGCATTGAACCATTGTTTGTGACCCGCATAGAAGACGCAAACGGCAATGTGATTGCCACGTTCACACCTCAAACTCACGAGGTTGTGAATGAAGAAACCTCGTATAAAATGATAACAATGATGCGCAATGTCATAGATGGAGGCACAGGTTCGCGCATACGCTTCAAGTATGGGCTGACGATGCCTTTAGGCGGGAAAACAGGCACCACGCAGAACAACTCCGACGGTTGGTTTATGGGCTATTCGCCGCAACTTGTTGGCGGCTGCTGGGTAGGTGGTGAAGATCGTGCGATTCATTTTGACAGCATGGCCGAAGGTCAGGGCGCAAGCATGGCATTGCCTATTTTCGCGCTTTACATGAAAAAGGTTTATGAAGACCCAACGCTGGAGTACGACGAAACCATACAGTTTGATATACCAACAGACTTTGACCCGAACGCCGGCTGCAAATGAAAACTGCTGTCATAATACTGAACTGGAATGGAGCGGACGTTTTGCCTAAGTATCTTCCGTCAGTGGTTGAGCACACCCCTTCCACCACGGCAAGAATAATAGTGGCAGACAATGCCTCGACAGACGGCTCTGCAGAATATGCGGAGCAGTATGAGTCTGTTGAAGTAGTCAGATTAGATGCCAACTATGGTTTTGCGCAAGGTTATAACATCGCAATAAAGCAGGTTGAAGCTGAGTATGTTGTCTTGCTTAACAGCGATGTAAGTGTAAGCGAGGGTTGGCTTGAGCCGTTGATAAGTTATCTTGATCAGCACGATGAGGTAGCCGCAGTGCAGCCCAAAATACTGTCTTTCAGAGAGCCTAATATGTTTGAGCACGCCGGTGCCGCAGGAGGATTGTTAGACCTGTTTTGCTATCCATATTGTCGTGGCAGAAGGCTTGACAAAGTTGCGTCGGATGAGGGTCAATATGACACCGTAGAACCGATTTTTTGGGCATCAGGCGCATGCCTCTGCATCCGTCGCTCGGCGTACTTGCAAAACGGCGGTCTTGACGCCCGTTTTTTTGCGCACATGGAGGAAATAGACCTATGCTGGCGGCTTAAGGCGCGCGGAATGGAGATTTATGTTGTTCCGCAGTCAAAGGTGTGGCACTATGGGGGAGCGTCTTTACCTTACGACAACCCGCGCAAGACGTATCTCAACTTCCGCAACAACCTTCTGATGATATACAAAAATGCACATTCGCGCTATTTCTTCCTAATTATGATGGTGAGATTTGTCCTTGATTATTTGGCACTTGCAGTGATGCTTCTGAAAGGTGAGCGGCAAAACGCCCGAGCGGTGTATAACGCGCGAATAGAGTACCATAAAATGAAAAAAAGTTTTGCGGAAGACCGCATTAATAATATAAGTAAAACTTTGGTGCGCCGGCCTTTGGGCTGGACAAGGCGTTCAGTGTTGGTAGACCATTTTCTGATTCACAAAACGGTATAGCCCTATGTACTATTCGATTTCTTCACCTGTGTCGTCGCAGTTCAAAGACCGAGGAAGCCGTTTTCTCGCCTTTGCTCATCATGTGCGCAGTGCAGAAGCCGCCAAAGAGTTGATAGACGGTTACCGCAACAAATTTCATGACGCGCGTCATGTATGCTTTGCATACGTGTTGAACGAACCGAGTCGCACCGAGCGCTCCAACGATGATGGTGAACCCTCGGGCACAGCAGGCAAACCGATATTGAACCAAATCATTAAGCGGCAACTATCAGATATTCTGGTTGTTGTGGTCAGATATTTTGGAGGAGTTCTGCTCGGTACGCCAGGTCTGATAAATGCCTATCGGACAGCTACCGAACTTGCGCTGCAGGAAGCGGAGATAATATCGTATGAACCATTTGCGACATTCCGCATCTCATATCCTTATACGTCAATGCAAGCAGTAATAAACAAAGTGCAGCAGGTGGGTGGCAAACTTGAGCGCATGGAGTATGGAGACCAGACCATTTCGGCTGAAGTGTCTATTCCACAAAGCAGCGAATCTGTTTTTGCACAATGGCTTAACGGTCAATATGAAATATGCCAAAGTGTCAGTTAATATGCCATGTGAACTTTGGCAAAAATTTTGACTAACACATGTGGCGTCTATTTGCCAAAAACATATATTTAACGCTTAAACAAATAAACAAAAACTTTACTAATTATGGATGAAGAAAATATAAATCAGCAAATTAACGAAGACGAAAATCTTAATGAGGAAATCCTTGACAACTCACCAGAAGAATCGTGCGGCGAAAACGTCGCAATTGAGGATGATGTGGATGAGGTGACAAAAATGGCAGAACGAATCGCAGAATTAGAGGCTCAAGTCGCCTCGCTGAAAGACGAGAAACTGCGCATGATGGCAGAGTTTGATAATTTCCGCAAGAAAAAAACAGCAGAATTGGCCGCTATTAAGAATGTAGTAGCCGACGGCTTTTTCCGCGACATGCTTCCTGTGATAGATGATTTGGAGCGCGCCATAGTGTCAGTGGAAAGTGCCACCGACATAGAGGCCGTAAAAGAGGGTATCAGTCTGATTTATAAGAAATTTATAGACTATCTGCGGAAAAATGGCGTGGAAGCCATAGAAACCGCCAATGCCGACTTTGATACCAATCTTCATGAGGCAATAGCAGTGTTGCCAGCCCAAAGCGAGGAACAGAAAAACAAGATAATAGACTGCACGACACGCGGCTATAAGCATGGGGACACAGTAATCCGGCATGCAAAAGTTGTTGTGGGACAATAAAAAACATTTGATATGGCAGAAAAGAGAGATTATTATGAGGTACTTGGTGTGAACAAAACCGCGAGCGCCGACGAAATAAAGAAAGCCTACCGCAAACTTGCGATTCAGTATCACCCTGATAAAAATCCTGGTGATAAGCAGGCAGAAGAAAAGTTCAAAGAAGCAGCAGAGGCATATAGTGTGCTTTCTGATGCCGATAAGCGTGCCAAATATGACCAATTCGGCTTTGCCGGAGTAGGAGGTGCAGGTGCCCAGCAGATGAATGTTGACGACATATTCAGCATGTTCGGCGATCTGTTTAACGGTGGCGGTTTCGGCGGTTTTGAGGAGTTTTTCGGCGGCCGCTCGTCAAGAGGAGGTGGCTCTGCTCAGCCTCGTGGCACGAACTTGCGCGTTAAAGTGAAAGTGTCGCTCAAAGACATTAACGAGGGCGCAGAAAAGAAAATCAAAGTCCAGAAAAATGTAGTCTGCGAGCATTGTCATGGCACAGGCTCAAGCGACGGTCAGGTTGAGACTTGCCGTACGTGTAACGGGCGCGGTTATGTTGTTAGCGTTCGTCAGACTATGCTTGGACGCATGCAGACCCAAAGTCCATGTCCGGACTGTCATGGCGAAGGCAAGACAGTTAAGAACCCCTGCCCGCATTGTCATGGTCAAGGTCTTGTCAGGGGTGAGGACGTGATTACAATTCCCGTTCCCCAAGGTGTGATGAACGGAATGCAGTTGCAGCTGCGGGGCAAAGGCAATGCCGCACCACGTGGCGGAGTTCCAGGTGATTTGCTTGTTTATTTTGAGGAGATTGAGGACGAGCAACTCATGAGAATGGACAATGACTTGGTTTATAATCTGCTGCTGCCTATGCCTACAGCTATACTTGGCGGTCAGGTGGAAATCCCGACAGTGGACGGCAAGGCTAAAATTACGATTCCAGCAGGAACACAACCCGGAAAGGTGTTGAGGTTGAGGGGGAAAGGCTTGCCAATCTACAACTCATACGGCCGAGGCGATGAACTCATTAAAATAAATGTGTACATTCCTGAGCACCTCAACAGGGACGAACTGAAGGTGATAGAAAACCTTGCCAAGTCTCCTAACATCAATCCTAAAGACAGAGACAAGCAGAATAACTTCTTTAACTTCGGAGGCATCTTCGGTTAATGGGCTGTGCAGTTTCAATAGGTTTTTATGACGGTGTCCACATAGGACACCAACACCTTCTTCGCCAGTTACGGGCCATAGCTCAAAGTCGCGGCATCAAATCTGTTGCCGTTACTTTTCGTCAGCATCCATCAAAAGTGTTTTCGCCCGATAAGGCTCCTCGTTGCATTTGTCCGCTCACTGAACGCATAGAGCTGCTCAAGCAGTATGTTGACGATGTTATTGTTTTGGACTTTAACAGCGAGATGTCGAAAATGACGGCTCGCGAATTCGTGCGTGATGTAATTCGCGAGCAGGTTGGGGCAGAATTGTTGCTCATAGGGTTCAACAACAGGTTCGGTTCAGACAATATAAGTAACTTTAGTTATTATGATAAAATATGCGGTGAGCTTGGTGTTGAGGCTGTTATGGCAACGCGTTATGAAGGCACAGACGTCTCATCCACGCTGATTCGTCAGCAGATTATAAATTCGGATTTTATGAGTGCCGCAGCGCTTTTGGGGCGGCCATTTGTTTTTTCAGGAAGTGTGGAGCATGGTTACCACAATGGGACAAAGATAGGGTTCCCAACAGCCAACCTGTCGGTTGACAATGCTCAGTTACTGCCTCATAATGGTGTTTACGCCTGCTGGGCTAAAACGATTGATATGCCACATCCGATGGCGGCGATGCTGAATATAGGATGCCGTCCAACCTTCAAACTCACGCATTTCGGCACATCAATAGAAGTGCATATAATAGACTGGGAAAACCCGCGCAATCTGTATGGTGAAATTGTTGAGGTAGAGCCGGTGTGTCTGATAAGGCGCGAAACCAATTTCCCGACAATTAAACAATTACAGGCCCAATTAGATGAGGACAAAATTAATGTGACAAAAAAGTTACTTAAAAATGAATAATGAGTGAGTAGAAAAATCGCGTTATTGCGTTTTTTTTTTGTATCTTTGCACTGATGAAAAATGCGGTTGTTATTTGTTGAACAACGGCTTTGTTTTTTGTGGAAAGACATAGGCCGGATTAACTAACTATTTTATGGAATTAAACGAACAAGAATTAGTGCGCCGCCAAAGTTTAGCGCAAATAAAAGCAATGGGCATAAACCCATATCCTGCACAGGAATATGCCGTTAATGCTTATTCTTTAGACATTAAGAACGAATTTGATGAGACCGCCGCACCCCGTGAGGTTTCAATAGCCGGTAGGCTGATGAGCCGTCGCATTATGGGTAAGGCGTCATTTATAGAACTTCAGGACAGCAAGGGCAGGATACAGTGTTATGTTAGTCGTGATGACATCAGCACTGACGAGCAGCCCGAATTGTATAATGTTGTGTTCAAGAAGCTCCTTGATATCGGTGACTTTATCGGTATCAAGGGTTTTGTTTTTAAGACTCAAACTGGTGAGATAAGTGTTCATGCCAAAGCGCTGACACTTCTCTCCAAAAGCCTTAGGCCTCTGCCTATCGTTAAGTATAAAGACGGTGTTGCTTACGATGGTTTTAACGACCCAGAGCAGCGTTATCGCCACCGCGACCTTGACCTCGTGGTTAACGACGGTGTGCGTGAGCGTTTCATCAAGCGCGCAAAAATAATTTCAACGATGAGGCACATACTTGATGAGGCAGGCTACACCGAGGTTGAGACTCCAATTCTTCAGCCAATACCCGGCGGTGCATCGGCACGTCCGTTTATCACCCATCACAATGCGCTTGATGTGGATTTATATATGCGTATCGCCACCGAACTGTATCTCAAAAGGCTTATTGTTGGAGGCTTTGAGGGTGTCTATGAAATCGGACGCAACTTCCGCAACGAGGGCATGGACCGAACACACAACCCCGAGTTCACCTGCATAGAACTCTATGTGCAGTATAAGGATTATAATTGGATGATGACGTTTACAGAGCAGATGCTTGAACGTATAGCAATAGCGGTAAACGGTTCGACGGACATAGAAATAGATGGTAAGCAGATTTCGCTCAAAGCCCCGTTCCGTCGTTTGCCTATTCTTGATGCGATTAAAGAAAAGACAGGATACGACCTCAATGAAAAGTCGGAAGACGAAATCCGCGAGATATGCCACAAACTGCATATAGACGCCGACAACACGATGGGTAAGGGCAAGATGATAGATGAGATTTTCGGCGAGTATTGTGAAGGCACATTCGTGCAGCCCACATTCATCATCGACTATCCTGTCGAGATGTCCCCTCTGACCAAAATGCATCGTTCAAAGCCTGGGCTTACAGAGCGCTTTGAGCTTATGATAAATGGCAAAGAAGTGGCTAACGCCTATTCCGAGCTCAATGATCCGATAGATCAGGAAGAACGCTTCAAAGAGCAACTCCGATTGAGTGAAAAAGGTGATGACGAGGCCATGTTCATCGACCGCGATTTCGTTCAGAGTTTGCAATATGGTATGCCTCCCACAGCCGGCATAGGCATAGGCATTGACCGTCTTACGATGCTGCTCACTGGTCAGACCGCGATTCAGGAAGTTCTCCTGTTTCCCACGATGAGGCCAGAAATCTAAAACATGAAAAAGAACATAGATAATTAGGTAAAAACATATCCTATGTGTGACTTCTCAAAAAAAGTGGCGGTGCTTGGCGGTGGCAGCTGGGCTACGGCACTTGCAAAAATCCTGTTGGTAAAACATCCAACGATAAATTGGTATATGAGGCGTCAAGACCAAATTGATGATTTTATTAGATTGAGCAAAAACCCCTCATATCTTACTGCCACCAAGTTTGACACGTCTCGGATAAACTTCACCAACAACATCAATGATGTGGTGCGCGACAGCGACATACTGGTTCTTGCCGTACCCTCGCCGTTTCTCAAGAGCCATCTGAAGAAACTGCGCCGCAAGATAAACAGGAAGATTGTATTCAGCGCCATCAAGGGGATGGTTCCTGACGAGAATATGATCGTGTCTGACTATCTTCACTACTATTATGGCGTTCCGATGGAAAACATTGGTGTGATAGCCGGTCCGTGCCATGCCGAGGAAGTTGCTTTTGAGCGGCTTTCATACCTCACAATCGGTTGCGTAGATCGTGAGCAGGCTCGTGATATGTCGCAGCGTTTTGCCACACCATACGTAAAAACCGCAGTGTCGGATGACGTAGACGGACTTGAGTACTCATCTGTGATGAAAAACATTTACGCTATTGCTGCCGGCATCTGCCATGGTCTGAAATATGGCGACAACTTCATTGCTGTGCTCATAAGCAACGCTTCACAAGAAATGAACCGTTTCTCAAACGCTATAATGCCATTGCACCGCAACATCAACGAATCGGCATATCTGGGTGACCTGATTGTCACAGCTTATTCCAAATTTAGCCGTAATAGACTGTTTGGTAACATGATAGGCAAAGGCTACAGCGTTAAGACGGCACAGATGGAAATGGAAATGATTGCGGAAGGCTATTATGGTACTAAGTGCATACATGAACTTAACCAGAAATATCAGGTTAACATCCCGATTGTTGATGCTGTTTATAATATCCTATACGAGCGGAGTTCGCCCACATTAGAAATCAGGCGACTCACTGAGCAGCTTGCATAATGCCTACAAATAGTAAGAAAAAAACAATTAATTACTTATTAAACACCATATAAAATATGCTTAAACTTGATATTGCGAAAGCGCAGTGCTTTCTTGCAGACGATGCTGTCGCAAAACTTGAGCCGGCCGTTAAATCTGCTCAAAAGTCTCTCGAAGAAGAAACATGTCTTGGTAATGACTATGTAGGTTGGCTTCACCTTCCGTCATCAATCACGCCCGAGTTTCTTGACGATGTTCAACATACAGCAGATGTTCTCCGCGCCAACTGTGAGGCTATCGTTGTAGCCGGCATAGGCGGATCTTATCTCGGCGCAAAGGCTGTGATTGATGCGCTCTCAAATAGTTTTCAATGGCTTACGAAAGGCGCAAACGAGCCCACCATTCTATTTGCCGGTAACAATATAGGCGAAGACTACTTGTACGAGCTCACCGAATATCTTCGCGGCAAGAAATTTGGAGTTATAAATATCTCCAAGTCAGGCACTACAACAGAAACGGCACTGGCTTTCCGTCTGCTCAAAAAACAATGTGAAGAGCAGCGCGGAAAAGAAGAGGCCCGCAAAGTAATTGTAGCAGTTACTGATGCCAAAAAAGGTGCGGCACGCACCACAGCTGATAAGGAAGGATATAAGTCATACGTAATTCCAGACAATGTTGGCGGTCGTTTCTCCGTCCTCACTCCTGTTGGACTATTGCCAATAGCTTGCGCCGGATTTGACATCAAGGCTTTGGTTAAAGGTGCAGTGGACATGGAGCGTCAGACATCTGCTGAAGTTAAGTACGAGGAAAATCCGTCAGAACAATATGCCGCTATTCGCAACGCTTTATATGCAAATGGTAAGCGGATAGAAATACTTGCAAACTTCCAACCCAAACTTCACTATATGAACGAATGGTGGAAACAACTTTACGGAGAGTCGGAAGGTAAGGACCACAAAGGCATCTTCCCTGCTGCAGTCGATTTCACAACCGACTTGCACTCGATGGGTCAGTGGATTCAAGACGGTGAACGCTCGATGTTTGAAACCGTCATTTCAGTTGCGGCGCCTAAGCATAAGCTCCTTTTCCCTCATGATGATGAAAATCTTGACGGGCTCAATTTCCTTGAGGGCAAACGTGTAGATGAGGTCAATAAAATGGCAGAACTTGGAACCCAACTTGCTCACGTTGACGGTGGTGTGCCTAATATCCGCATTACCATTGACGCCCTTGACGAATATCATATTGGTCAACTGATATACTTCTTTGAACGTGCTTGCGGCATTTCGGGCATAGTGCTCGGTGTCAATCCGTTTAACCAACCTGGTGTTGAGGCATACAAGAAAAACATGTTTGCATTGCTCGACAAACCCGGATACGAAGCAGAGTCAATCGCCATAAAAGCGAGAATTTGATTGCTATCATAAAATTTCAAAAGAAAACAGGGTGTGCGATTGCAAATCCTGTTTTCTTTTGTGGGATTATGAATGCAAGATGTGACACGGATTTGTGACTATCTCGTGCAGCTGTTGATAGCCTGTTTCTGTCTTTTGAGGCAATATGGTGTGAAGTAGGGTGAGGGCTTTGCTGTTTGTTGTAAAATTGTTAACTTTGTGTATATAAATCAGAGTTGCGATGACCTATTTTGTATTAAATAGCTAATTATTATGAACAAATACTTTGACATAGATGCTGTTATTTCGCAGAAGTTCCCGGGCCGTTGGGTGCCGCAATTTTTGGTTAACTATCTTAAGCGTATTGTGCATCAAGACGATATGAACGCGATCTTGGATCGTGTGGGCGACAAGCATGGAGTGGAGTTTTTGGACGGTGTGCTTTCTGAGTTTGGCGTCAGTGCTGAATTTGTAGGTATCGAAAATCTGCCGCCTTCTGACAGCGAGCCGTTGCTATTTGTAAGCAACCATCCACTTGGGGGAATGGACGGCATGGTAATAATGCAGATGCTTTGCCATCGTTATGATAGCAATTTACGTGTGTTCGTTAATGATTTTCTGATGTTTGTAGATGGTCTGAAAGAATTGTTTTTGCCAATTAACAAAGTGGGTATGCAGAGTCGCGAATTGTCACGGATTATGCACGACGAGTATTCTTCGCAGCATCATCTGCTCACATTTCCGGCAGGAGCATGCTCTCGCAAAATTAATGGAATAATTCAGGATGTGGAGTGGCGTAAAAACTTCATTCAAAATGCTGTAAAATACAATCGTAAGATTGTTCCATTATATTTTGAAGGACGCAACTCTGACTTTTTTTACAATTTGGCTTTATGGCGTAAGCGGCTCCGCATTAAGGTGAACATCGAAATGATGTATCTTGTTGATGAGATGTTTCGTCAGCGTGGCAACCACTTTCTTATTCATGTCGGTCCTCCCATATCTCCGTCCACATTTACCTCTGAACTGACGAGCAGAGAGTGGGGGATGCAGGTACGTTCATGGGTTTACAGTCTTGGTGAGCGGCCACAAATGTTGAGGAAGTCGCAGTAACGGCAGTGTGAGTCCTTTGCGGCTTGTGTGAAAGGTATGTCCTTGTTGAAGATTTCTTCAAGCAAGGAACGGAAATTATCTTCATAGTATTGCCGCAACGACACCAGTTCAGAATACTTTTTATCGTTTTCCGGATCTTTTTTTGTCAGTTGTGCCTCGCTGGTAAGATAGTCATCGACAATTTTGCTGACATGTCCCGGGTGCATTTCCTGCTGCAGGCATACCATGAAAATATGTGGCTGTAGTTTTTTGCCCGCAATAATTTTTTGTATTTGTTTTTCAGTGCTTTTGGCAAGCATCATGGAATACATTAGCGCTTGAAAACCATATTCCGGCCTTTTATCGTTTTCGTGGCTAAACATCAGGTGCAGTTTTGAAATGCTGTATTTTTCAGTGAAGGATTCTGTGATGCGGCTTGTTTTATAGTCTATGATGCGCACGGTATCGTCCTTTGTGTCAACACGGTCGAGTTTACCCATCAGCATCACTTTTCTGCCATCAGCAAGTTGCCATTCCAAATCCACTTCTTTTTCCGACCCAATATATGTGAGCGGCGCATCAGCCTTGTCTTTCTTTAGTTGTTGTATCACAAGGTTTAGAATGACATGACACACAACGAGATATTGTCCTTCGGGCTTGCGTATTGTTTTGCAGTTTTTATGGTATTCGTGGCTATATGCCTCAAATACATATTGTTCCAATAAATTTTTGTCTTGTAGCAACTTGTCATAATCATTGGAGCTGAGTGTCTTGTTGACATACGGCTCATAGATGGCTTGCATGGTCGCATGGAATATATTGCCGAATCGAGCGGCGTCAACATCTTCGTCCAGTTCATCTTTAGCGTATATATTGGCTATATACTTGAAGTAGAATTGCAGTTGACAATTGAGGTAAGTGTTTAGTGATGACGCTGATAGTTTTTTTTGTCGCTTTGCTCCAGAAATGAATCTGTTTAGGGCGTTGATGATGTCATCGCTTTTGGGTATGGAGATAAGCTGTGCTTGTTTGATGTCATCATGTTCCTCTGTTATTTCCTCCTGCATGAGTTGCGACAGCACACTCAGCTCATATTTTTGGTCGTCTTCGCTGCGTGGTTTGATGCCTAATACAGAATTAAGAATTTTGACATAATGAGAAAGTTCGCCTCCATCGTTGTTATCATTTCTGTTGTCAAACACGAACCAAACTTCCTCCACATGGCTCATCAATCTCATGAAGTTGTGTGCCGCCACGGCTTTTTCATCATCATTAGTTGGCATTCCGTAAGCGTACCTTACAGCTGCAGGAACGATGTGGTTAGCTGCCACGGGTTTCATAAGCGCATTTTCTCCAGCTCCGACAACAATGAGCCTTTTTATGTCAATTCCTCTGGCTTCAAGTGGTCCCATAATCTGCACTCCGCTAAGCGGATGCCCGATAAAGTTGAGTTTCACTTTGTTAGAATATGTGATAATGAGGCTTTGCATTGTAGTCAAGCTGAAATCCACCTCTTTGCCAAGCGGCGTATTGATGTGCTCGTTGAGTAATGTGAGTGAGTAGCATAGACTACGGATTATGTGCTGGTTGACAGATGGATCTGAGCCATTATTTTCAATTTCTTTTTGAAGAATGATATTCAGCCATTTGCGTAGCAGCGATAGCATTCCGCGTCCATCCTGTATTGAAATAATGTCAGCAAGCAATAGAGCGATGTCGTTGTCTTTTCCAATTATATTCTCGATGTCTTTGTACAACGGCACTACTTGACTGTTTTGCCGTATAAATTCGACGGTATTCTCACATGCTTTGTCATCTATTGCCTTGGTGAGCGGATTGAGCAGAAGCCCCTGAAGCGGCAAATGATAAAAAGCATTTTCACCATGTATTATTTGGCGCGCGTCAATAGTATTGAACCACGCTTCAAGCCATGCCATCACGTTAGTGGCCCTCATCTGCAGTTGCATTGTGATGTTCGCCTGCATTCCTTTAGGCAAACCAACCACCAGTTTTTTGAGGTCGTCAGGGTGGGTTAGCATTAAACAAGTTCCTGTCAAGTCGCTATCCGCAGAGCTGATATCTTCCAAGATTTTTGTGGCAATCACGTTTACTCCATAATGGCTGTTGACACCAATTTGATGTAGTTTGGGAGGTGTGTTGTCGATATGTTGGTTTATATTGTAACCATGTGATTTCCTATAGTCGGGAAATAACTGCAGGTTAGCGTTGCGAAACTTGAAGACATATTCCTCGAGGTCAGCTGGACCGCTTGCCTGCTGTGTTATCAAGCCGTCGTAGTCCCAAAAGAAAATAGCCTGATTTCGTGATTTGAGCACCCTCATGATTTCTTTAGTGCATCCTGTAAGTTCATTAAAGCCAATGAACATAAACATCTGTCCCTCAATGTTCGCAGTGTTGCTTTTGATTTTGTTTAGCGCATCGCGCGCAATCATACCGTCATCTCCATATCCCATTTCACTCATCATGCGGCGTTGCTCATTATACAGGAAAAGTATTCTATTCCACCATTCTTCGGGGTTTCGTGTCGTGTCAAGCCTATCAATTTCAATGCCCCAATACTTTTCGATTGCTTTTTTTTGCTCATCGTTTAGAAAGTCGCGACTTTCAAGTTTGTCCCAGTTCAGGCACTCTCTCAACATATTTGTCACGTCAACGTTGTACTGATCCCATAGCATCATGTTTTCGAGCAGTACGTCAGCCCGTCCCCAAAAATTTCCATTTTCCTTATTGTTTAGCTTGTCGTATTTTTCGCTGGCATGGTAAAGTGCAAGTAGCAATTGCATGTCGTTAGCAGGTTTGAGCCCGCTGATGGCTTGGCACACGTCCGACATGGTTTCAATATACGGCATCATCACCCTGCCGTTAGCATATTTGTTGAGGCTACGCGAAAAATATACTCCACCGCGACGGTTAGGAAACACAAAATGGAGATTGAGCATATTACCGTCAAATGCTGACACAACAGTTTGCGCGACGCTGTCAAAAAAACGAATCATGATGTTGTTAGTTGGTTATTTCATCAACAAGTTTGAGTGCTTCAGCGATTGTGTCGTCCATGTCAAAGTACTTGTACATAGCGAGCCTACCACCGATAATCAGTTTGTCGTCACAAGCCGCCAGTTGGCGATATTGTTCGTAGAGCTGTGTATTTTGCTCATCGTTCACGGGATAATATGGTATTTTACCACGCTCATATTGATCTGGAAATTCGCGTGTTATGATAGTGGTGTCTTGTTTGCCGAACTCGAAATGCTTGTGCTCGATAATGCGTGTGTATGGCACTTCGGCTCCAGTGTAATTGACAACGGCATTACCCTGATAGTCAGGAATGTTCAAGTGCTCATGTTCAAACCGCAGGCTGCGGTATTCCAGTTCGCCCAATCGATAATCGAAATAGGCGTCTAAACATCCTGTGTAAAGCACACGTCGGGCTTTGCTGTCAAAAGTTTGGCGGTCAGACAAATAGTCCACGCCAAGAATTACTTCGCAACCTTCAAGCAGTTTGTCAATCAGTTGGTTGTACCCTTCAACCGGAATGCCTTGATATGGATCGTTAAAGTAGTTGTTGTCGTACGTAAAACGTAGAGGGACACGTCGTATAATGAATGCCGGCAATTCGTCGCATCGTCTGCCCCATTGTTTTTCTGTATAGTGCTTGATGAGTTTCTCGTAGATGTCATGTCCAACAAGTTTCAGAGCCTGCTCTTCAAGATTTTGCGGTACGATATCCTTGTATTTTGCACACTGGCTTTCAATCTTTTCCCATGCTTCAGCCGGAGTTACGACTCCCCACAGCTGGTGGAAAGTGTTCATGTTGAATGGCAGGTTAAAGAGTTCGCTGCCATTGCGGGCAAGGGGGCTGTTGGTGAACCTGTTCATTGTTACGAAGCGGTTCACGTAGTCCCAAACGTTTTTGTCGTCAGTGTGAAATATGTGTGCTCCGTATTCATGAACGTGTATTCCGTCCACAAGAGTGTTGTGTATATTTCCTCCCGTGTGGTTGCGTTGCTCAACCACGAGACACTTCTTACCTTTGTTGTTCATTTCGTGTGCAAAGACGGCTCCAAACAGTCCTGCGCCAACAATGAGAAAATCGTATTGGAACATATTTTATGAACGGGTTAAATTTTTGCTAAAGTTGAAAAGACCGTTTTCCCCAAGTAGGGAAGCTTTATTCAAATGTTAGTGGTTAGCGGGCAAATCAACATGCACTGCATCAATCGCCTCCTCCATAAAGAGTGATGCCGTTGCGTTAAATTTCTCACTTTGTTCTGTAGTGCAATAAGTGCATTGTGAGTTTCTGTCGATATTGCGCTCTATATTGGCGTGCCGTTCAAGGTAATGTGCCAGGCTTGCAGCAACAAGTCCGCCTTGCGACACTATTGCGATGTTTTCCGGTAATGCTTTGCGAAGTTTTTCCAAGAGTATCGGATAGTGGGTGCATCCCAGTATCACGGTGTCGATATCAGGGTCTTTCTCAAGCAATTCAGCAGTGTATTTATTGACGAAGTAGTCAGCTCCGGCATTGTTAGCCTCCCCGTTTTCCACCAGTGGCACAAACATTGGGCATGGTTGCTGGCTGAGTTGTATTGCCGGGAATAGCTTTGAAATCTCGATGGAGTAGGAGTTGGACTGCACGGTTCCTTGTGTGGCAAGAAGTCCCACATGGTTGTTGCGTGTATAATTGCCAATTTGCTCAGTTGTAGGTCTAATGACGCCCAACACTCTTTTGTCAGTTCGGTCTTTGAGGTCGTTCTGCTGTATGGTTCTCAAAGCTTTTGCAGAAGCAGTGTTGCACGCAAGTATGACGAGCTGGCAGCCTTGCTCAAACAGCCAGTTGACACATTGTAATGTATAGCGGTAAACGACTTCAAAAGAGCGTGTTCCGTATGGTGAGCGTGCATTATCACCAAGGTATAGATAGTCGTATTGTGGAAGTTTGCGGCGGATATCACGTAAAATCGTCAATCCACCGTAACCCGAATCGAATATGCCGATAGCAGACATTATTCTTTGTATTTTTTGTAGCCATACCAAGCCCAGCAAGCAAGGTAGTAAAGGCTTTTTATAAGGTTGAGTTTGATGATGTTGCGGTAAACGTTAAACTGGTGTTTAATCATTTTTCGCTTGTCGTGGGTTTGTGAAGTGCTCGATATTCTGTATGAAGCAAGCACTTGTTGATTGCCGTGTGCAAATCCGACTTTTTTTAGTATTTCAAGCCAATAGACATAATCATCTCGCAGGCTGCCGAGTTCTTCGTGCAGGAAAAACTTGCCGTATTTTCTGCGGTCGTAAATTCCAGTCAGGCATCCGATGGAATTTGTTTTGAGCATATCGGTGTAGCTGATTGTTTTAGGCACGAGAAATGGTCTTAAGCACTCTTTCCCTTCGGCATCCACACGCCTGAAAGATGAATAGACGAGTTGTGCGTTTTTGCGTTCCATGAGCTGAAGCTGCATTTCGAGGAAGTCGCAATCCCACATGTCATCGGCATCAAGCAAGCAAATGTACCTTCCTTGTGCACGTCTAATGCCATTGTTGCGTGCAGCAGCAGAACCTGAATTCTTTTGAGTGAACAACTTGATGCGCGAATCACGTTCAACATATTGTTTTATGATTTCTTCGCTGCGGTCGCTTGAGCCATCATTTATTATTAGCATCTCCCATTCAGTGTAAGTCTGCTTGAGCACACTTTCAATCGTAAGGCCAACGTAACGCTCCGCATTATACACTGGAGTTATTATCGATACAAGTCTATTTTGCATTTCAACGAGTTTATATACAAAGGTAGGCATTTTTTTTCATACGGCAAAACACGTGTCATATAATTCTATATTTCACATTGTAATGCTTAAGTTCGCGCTCATACCATTCGGTAAGTTCCTCCCTGCGGTCCGGATTCTCCCTAACTGGGTCAGGTACGAAAGGCAGCGTTGGTTTCAGTAGCAGGTAGAGGTCGTGCGGATGGTTTTGAATGTGTCGCTCAATCCATGTCGGGCATTCACTGTATTTGTCTATAAGCCAGACTTTTGTGGTGATGAGTTCAGTGTCGAAAAAGACGTAGTCAAGTCCGCTGATAGAGAGTTTCGCGCGCAGTTCCAATTCCCTGTCAATCTGATACCTCGCAATCCGCAGGACGTCCTCAAAAGTGTACGGACGGTTGAGTCGCTCGACGTATGTGCGGGCATATTCCTCTTCAGCCCATCCTCCCATAGTTTGCGCCAAATAACGGCACAACGAAGTTTTGCCTACGCTTTCCGCACCTATGATTCCTATTGTATGCATGCTGATTATTTTATTCTTTATTATGGTATTTACTTGCAAAGTTAAGAATTTATTTTGTATTATTTTATTTTTTACTAACTTTGCGTCATGTTACAAGATGTATTGTCATCAAAAGGCGTCAGGTCAACCTCGAACCGCATCCTCGTGTTGCGAGCGCTTGAGAATGCTGATATGCCAGTGACTCTTGCCGACTTGGAGGTCATGCTTCCAACGTTGGACAAATCGTCTATCTTTCGTGTGCTAACATTGTTTTTGGATCATGACATTGTGCATAGTTTTGAGGACGGCCGTGGCGTGGAGAATTATGAGCTGTGTCACAATGAGGGCGAATGTGACCATCATGATGCGCATTCTCATTTCTATTGCGTGAAATGTCACCGCAGTTTTTGTCTTGACAATGTTGACTTGTCGGCAATCCGTTTGCCCGATGGCTTTGTGGCGCAAGGCTTGTCGTTCGTCATCAAAGGCGTGTGCAAGGACTGCTCGTGACGTGTTTCTGCTATCGGCACATACAAATGGGCGGTTCGTAAAGGTTTCGCCCATTTGTTTGTTATAGAGTGAGATATTTGTGATGTAATCGCACACCGTGACATTCTCATGACTGAGAGAAAGAAAGGCATGGAAGCCGTCTGTTGTGGCACAATTTGATATGCACTAAATTCGCAGACTAATGTGAGGTCGTTCGATGAGTTTTGCCACCGAGTTGCAAAAAAAATGGGATAACTTTGCAGCAGAAAAAAAATAATCTATGTTATGAATAAGAAACTTATACGAATATTAATCACAGGGCTGCTTCTTGCTGCGGCATACGCGGTACAGCGTTTTTGCGCCCTTGAACTGTGGCAGTTGCTGCTTGTCTATCTTGTGCCGTATTTGCTGATTTCCTACGATGTGATTCATGAGGCGGCTGAAGGCATCATCGAGGGCGAGGTGTTTGACGAAGACTTTCTGATGTGCATAGCCACAATAGGGGCGTTGGCGATAGGATTTCTGCCTGGCGCAGAACCGGAATTTGCAGAGGCAGTGTTTGTTATGCTGTTCTTCCAAATAGGTGAACTGTTTGAAGATTACGCAGAGGATAAAAGCCGCGAGTCTATTTCCCACCTTATGGATATTCGTCCTGACACGGCATGCGTGCTTGAAAATGGCACTGAGAAAGTCGTGTCTCCAGAGGCTGTTAGGGTGGGCGATGTCATTGTTGTCCGCCCCGGCGAGAAGGTGCCGCTTGACGGTGTTGTGCTTAATGGCATTTCGTCAATCAACACCATGGCATTGACAGGCGAAAGCGTTCCTGTTGACGTGCATGAGGGCGACGATGTTTTTTCCGGCTGCGTGAATGTCAGCAGCGTGATACAAGTTAGAGTCACCAAACCCTTTGAGCAGTCAACGGTGGCGCGCATTCTCGACCTTGTTGAAAACTCACAGGAGAAAAAATCCCGCAGTGAGTCGTTTATCACACGCTTCGCCCGTGTATATACTCCTGTGGTTGTTGTTGCTGCTGTGTTATGCGCCTTTGTGCCGCCATTGTTTTACGAAAGTTATTCGTCAGCATTGTCCGTATGGTTGTTCCGGGCGTTGACATTCTTGGTAGTGTCCTGCCCTTGCGCACTTGTGATTTCCGTTCCTTTGGCATTCTTTGGCGGCATAGGTGGCGCCTCTCGTCGTGGCATTCTCATCAAAGGCGGTAACTACATGGATGCTCTTGCTAATGCCGAGGCTGTAGTGATGGACAAGACAGGCACACTGACTGAAGGGCGCTTTTCAGTTACGGTTGTTCACCCATTTGATGTTGACGAGCGTGAATTGCTTCACCTTGCGGCTCATGTTGAACACTATAGCACACATCCCATTGCCATGGCGCTTAAAATGGCATATCCTGATCACGCGACTGACAACTGCCATGTAGAGGACATCACAGAGGCACCGGGTAAAGGCATCACAGCGACTGTAGAAGGCAAGACAGTGGCTGTGGGTAACACAGCGCTGATGGAGACGCTTGGGCTGGAGGTTCCGGCGTGTGAGCACGAGGGCACACTCGTGCATGTGGCAATAAACGGCGTATATGCAGGGCACATTGCTGTTGCTGATAATGTTAAGCCTACAGCCAGTAAGGCAATCGCGGCACTGCGTGAAATGGGCGTAAAACTTATCGTCATGCTCACCGGTGACCGTGAGGCCGTGGCAAAATCAGTGGCGTCAACTCTACAACTTGACAGTTATCATGCCGGACTTTTGCCGGACGGTAAAGTGCGTGAGTTGGAGGCTGTTATGGGAGAAACAGCAGGCAGTGTGCTTTTTGTTGGCGACGGTGTGAACGATGCCCCAGTGCTTGCCCGCGCTGATGTCGGCATCGCGATGGGTGCGTTGGGCAGCGATGCGGCCATAGATGCAGCAGACGTTGTACTGATGGATGATGACCCTCAAAAAATTTCAACGGCAATAGCGCTTTCTCGTCGAACGGTCGGCATTGCGCGGCAGAATGTGGTATTCGCAATAGCCGTAAAAATGATAGTATTGATTATGGCGGCATGCGGATTGGCGCCCATGTGGCTTGCAGTGTTCGCAGACGTTGGAGTAACGGTCATTGCCGTCCTCAATTCAATGCGTACACTTTGATTTGACAGATTTGGAATTTCGACACTTATAGAACATGTGATTGGAGGAATTTTCTTTCAATCACATGTTTTTTTACGCTGTTCCGTCGAAAAAGAACTTTTATGTTGAACCTGCCATGAGGTTCGATTATAAATTTTCTTGCAGTTTCAAAAACTTTTATTAACTTTGCGGTGTCGGAGACAACTCCAGACAAAGACATAAAAAAAGCGTTTATTGACGCTGTTTAGCGGCTTTCGGAAAATTCGCAACTTTCAATGCTTGACCGCAACAGTAACAATGAATGCTCTCTTTGGGTATGTAATGCCTTTACCACGCCTATAAAAGGTGTGATGGTTTGCATATCTACAGCGTGAGCATCAACTGTTTTCTATCAAGTCAAGGTACTGCGAATACCTCCGAAAGTGTGAAAACAATGTGTTTCACGCTTTTCTTTTTGTGTCCGTAACAAAGCAAATACCTAACATCAAAACCATTAAACATGATGAATATGTGCAACAGGTACATTATCTGCGATGTGGCAAGTGCCGCCCACGGCAAAACGACTTTCTTAAATGAAGTCATTGAACATTTTAATGCCAGTAAAGACTGGCAAGTCGTGACATCTAAACCAAAACCATAAACTGCTTTAATGTCAAAAACTATATTTGACACTATATCAATCATTTAGTAAAACATTATCTAAAATCAGCTTTTTTATTTATTCAACAATTAAACAATATTAAATTATGGCAAAAAAGAAAGCAGGCGAAAGATTTCCTTTTGATAAGGATGAGGAACTTTTACAAATCAACTCTCCTCGCCACAGAGTTGGAGGACCTTGGTGTGTCGTTTATAGAGACAAAAAGCAACGATGGGCAATTGTCGCTCTTGACTGGGATAAGAAACCGGCTTTGGGCATAAGGTGGTTTTATGGGAAATCTGGTACTCCTATTTCATCATCATATGCGACATGGTTCATCATTCCAGAACTGATACATCAAGCAATATTGAAAAAAGTGAATGCATCGCAGTATGTATATCATTATTTGTCCGGCAAAATTTCAGGTAAAGAATTACAAAAACTAATGTAAAATAATTAAATGATTATCGGTCATGAAAAAAACATTTTTAACCCTTGCCCTTACGCTATTGTGTACAGCGACATGGGCAGCAACAAGAATCGACGGCATTTATTACAATCTTAATGATGACGGCACGGCTGAAGTGACGAACGCCTGCGGAGGAACAACTGATTGTTCTACAAAATATTCCGGCAGCGTGAATATTCCATCGTCTGTGACATACCGGGGTAAGACATACACCGTTACGAGCATTGGAGATGTGGCTTTCCAATCCTGCACTGGTCTGACGAGCATCACTATCCCCGACAGCGTGACGAGCATAGGACAAAGTGCTTTCTCTCGTTGCACTGGTCTGACGAGCGTCACCATAGGCACCGGCGTAACGAGCATAGGAGCATCTGCTTTCAACAACTGCAAGAGTCTGACGAGCATCACCATCCCTAACAGCGTGACAAGCATAGGACAAAGTGCTTTCGAGTACTGCGAAGGTCTGACGAACGTGACCATAGGTAACAGCGTGACAAGCATAGGAAATTATGCTTTCAGAAATTGCACAGGTCTGCCAATTATAGACAATTGCCGATACGCAGATACATATCTGATAGAAGCAGTAGATAAGACATTGGCTACATACACAATTAAGGATGGAACAAAATTTATTGGCAGCAACGCATTCTCTGGCTGCACTGGTCTGACGAGCATAGAAATCCCCAACAGCGTGAAGAGCATAGGTGGTAGTGCTTTCACTGGCTGCACAGGCCTTACGAGCATCACTATTCCCAGCAGCGTGACGAGCATAGGAAAATATGCTTTCACATATTGCTCTGCTCTTACGAGCATCGCTATCCCAAATAGCGTAACGAGCATAGGCAGCAGTGCTTTCATGGCCTGCAAGAGTCTGAAGAGCATCACCATCCCCAACAGCGTTACAATCATACCAGGTAAAGCATTCTCTGACTGCATAGGATTAGAAAGTGTTGTTATCGGAAGCGGTGTGAAGACCATTTACTACGATGCTTTCTATGCCTGCAAGGGCTTGCAGAGCATAACATGCTATAGTCTGCGCCCGCCGGCAGTGATAACAAACTACGGCGAAAGTCGTCCGTTTTATTTAAACATACCTTACAGCACCATCGTTTATGTTCTTGCTGACTACCAACCCGCATATATGATGCATGACATTTGGGGTCTGTATGACGTTCGTCCGCTTGGCGCGGCATCAGTGCAGGCTGATGATTTGACTATTACGCCCCACCAAACAACCGTTGATGTCACATGGCCCTTGGTGGCTAACGCAGCAACATACGAACTAACAATAGCGCAGGGCAATGTCGTTATATGCGCACTTACGTTCAATGCTCAGGGGCAATTGGCGAGCATAGATTTTCAGGCACCTGCCGCTGAATCTGCACGCGCTGCAGGTCAGGGCTTCCAGTTCACTGTGACTGGGCTTGAAGACGGCAGCGCATATTCGCTCACGCTCAACGCCCAAGACGTAGACGGCAACGTGCTACAAACTTTCTCTCAAGACTTCTCAACATATTACACGGCAATAGAGGAAGTCAACGCCGACGGCGTGGCTCTGAAGCCCCGCAAAGTGCTTGAAGAAGGACGTGTAATCATCCTCATGCCCGACGGACGCAAGTTCGACACCACCGGCAGAGCATTAGGCAAATAATTAGCCGGATGAACGAGAAAATCTGCGGGGCATTATTTGCTCCGCAGATTTTTTTGTAGGGTCAACAATTATAGACCATTATTTACAGTGTAGTCATAAATCGCCCCCCCCAATCCCATTCGTTTAATTCGTGAACAATAATCTACGGAATGTATAAGGAGTGTATAAGGAGTGTATAAGGAGAGGGTAGCAAATGTTAATTTGTCGTAAATTGTCAAATCGTCACACCTTCAGTGCGGAGACATATAAGGCTGCATAAGTATGCAAAACGCAACCCACGCCTAACGAATGTTGTATCTTTGCATAGTCAAAGCGTCGAATAACCTTGGCTTTCGACTAATATTCGTATAATTCGCTGACAAGTCTTAGACAGAGACTGCGGCCTTGATGTGGGGGTGGGGGTTGTAGTTCTCGAGTGTGAAATCCTCGTACTTGAAGTCGAAGACGCTTTTGACGTCGGGATTGATGACCATTCGCGGCAGTTCACGCGGTTCACGGGTGAGTTGGAGCTGCGCCTGTTCGAGGTGGTTGAGATAGAGGTGGGCATCGCCAAGTGTGTGTATGAACTCGCCGACTTGGTATCCTGTTACTTGTGCGACCATCATGAGCAACAGTGCGTAGGACGCGATGTTGAATGGCACACCGAGGAAAATGTCGGCGCTGCGCTGGTAGAGTTGCAGGCTTAAGCGCCCGTCTGCAACGTAGAACTGAAACAGCGCATGGCAGGGCGGGAGTTTCATGTTGTCGATGTCCGCCACGTTCCAAGCGCTGACGATGATGCGCCGTGAGTCAGGATTGTTCTTCAGAGTGTCAATGACTTGCTGTATCTGGTCGATATGTCCTCCGTCTGGTGCTGGCCAACTGCGCCATTGGTAGCCATAGATATGCCCTAAGTCGCCATTGCTGTCAGCCCATTCGTCCCAAATGCTTACGCCATGCTCGTTGAGGTAGTGTATGTTGGTGTCACCTTGCAGGAACCACAACAACTCATATATGATGCTCTTAAGATGGAGTTTTTTCGTTGTCAGGAGCGGGAAACCTTTTGACAGGTCGAACCGCATTTGATAGCCGAACACTGATTTAGTGCCGGTGCCGGTGCGGTCATTTTTTATTGCGCCATTGTCTAACACGTGGCGCATAAGGTCAAGGTATTGGAGCATGAAGTTATGTTACGATTATGCGATTCGGGTTAAATCAGCGATAACACACTAATATAGTTTGTATGTTGTGCTGATGACTTTGAATTCAGTTCGGCGGTTTATTTGGTTCGCAGTTTCCTGTTGCGGCTCTGTGAGCGTGAGAATGAAATCGGGCGTCAACTGTTGTCCGACCGGCAGGAAATTATATTTCTTGTTAAGTGCCGCATCCACTACGACAGGCTTGTCTTTACCGTATCCTACAGGTGTCAAGCGTTCCTTTTCAATTCCGTTCTTAATAAGGTAGTCCACAACGGATTGTGCGCGTTTCTCGGACAACGTTTTGTTAGCAGCCTCGTTGCCGACCATATCGGTGTGAGCGCTCAGCTCGATGGTGATGTTCGGATTGTCGTTGAGCAGTTTGACGAGGCTTTGAAGTCCTGCCTCAGACTGCGGTGTGAGTTCCCATTTTCCGAACTCATAGAAGATGTTGTCCATCGTCACGGGTTTGGAAATAGTGGCGAGGCTGAAGTTTTGCGTATATGTTTTTGAGTCCCGCTCACCAGCAGTTGTGAGTTGGCTTTTCTGGTTGAGATAGCCTCGTGAAGTGCAAAGCATTACATATTGTGCATTGGGATTAAGTTTTACCTTATATGTCCCATCTTTTTTGAGTTGCACCTTTGCGTTGAAACCGTCCGTTCCAATTATCCTCACGGCACCATCGCCGATTATTTCGTTAGACGTGTCTGTGACTTTGCCTTCAACGATGTACCTTAATTCAGGGAGTTCGAATGAATAGATGTGGTCGAAACCTTTACGCTGGTTTCTGTTGCTGGAGAAGAAACCGTGTTCTCCTTCAGGTGCGAAAGTGATGCCGAAATCATCCGCCTCGCTATTAAATGGCTGACCGATATTGGCAACATGCCAGCGCTGCGTGTTCTCATCGTATGTGGCTATGAATATGTCAAGTCCTCCCATGCCCGGGTGTCCGTTGCTTGCGAAATAGAGTCTGCCGTTCTTGCGGAGAGTGGGGAACATCTCATCGCCAGCCGTGTTGATGTCAGGTCCTAAATTATCGACAATCCAGCTGTCGCCTTCTTTGCGTCCGACCCAAAGGTCTTTGCCTCCGAGTCCCTCTGGCGCATCGCTGACGAAGACCAGTGTTTCGCCGTCGGCAGAAATGGCAGGGTGTCCAACCGATATGGTCGAGTCGCTGAAAAGAATGACCTGGTGAGGTTCTGTCCATTCTCCACCGCCACGTTCCGACACATAAATTTGCGCACCCACATCAATAGTGTCAGACGAAAACGAGCGGCTGAAGTACATTGTTTTGCCGTCTTGTGTGAAAGAGCATACGCCTTGCTCCATACCTTCCGCATTAAGTTCTTCACATGGCTCAGGGCTTTCCCACTTGCCTTGTGAGTTGGTTCGGGTGGAGTAGAGGTTGTTGGTCATCTGCCCGGTGATTTGGCTTGGCCTAATTTCTTTTGAGCCTTTGGCCCGCCTGTTAGAAGTGAACATGAGCGCATCGGCGGAACTGCCAATAAATTGCGGAGAGAAGTTGCTGGTCCTCTTTTGGTTAAACACGTCAACCTCTTGAATTTTGTATCGCGAAAATTCTTTTCGCCATGCCGCTGCGTTTTTAGCGGCTAAAAGCCCGTTTTTTGCGAGAGAGTCATCAGGGTAGCCTTCAAGATATGTTTCGAAAGGTTTGATGGCGTCAGAATATTTGCCTTGCCTCATGAATGCCTGTCCCTGTCGCAAAAACACGATAGAATCGGGATAGTGCAGTCTAATGGCGTTTTGGTATGCATTAGGCGTTCTTGGATGTCCAAGTAGTCTGTAGCATTCGCCCTGCTTAAAGGCGATTTCAGCTTTACGCTTATCACCTCGCTTAAGTTTTGGGTATATGCGCTTGTATAATTCACCTGCGGCATAGTACTCTCCAATTTCATACTTCATATCGGCTTTGCGGATACGGGCTCCAATCCCGCATCCGCAAAGTAGCACGGCAAAAATAATAAGAAAAGATGCCGCAATATGGGTGAATTTGTTTTGGTTCATTCTAATTCATGAATTACTAATCCGCTCCTAAGTTTTGGTTCAAACCATGTGGTTTTGGGAGGCATGATGTTTCCGGAATCAGCGATGTCAATAAGTTGCTTCATAGACACCGGGTAGAGCGCAAGTGCCATTTTCATTTCTCCATTGTCAACTCTGCGTTTTAACTCTCCGAGCCCGCGAATGCCGCCGACGAAATCGATGCGCTTGTCGGTTCGCAGGTCGGTGATGCCCAGAAGGTCACGCAAAATAAAGTTGGACGATATTGTAACGTCAAGCACACCAATCGGGTCGTTGTCATCATAGGTGCCCGGATGAGCTGTGAGCGAATACCATTTACCCCCCATATAGAGGCTGAAATTATGCAGTTTGTTAGGTCTGTATTCAGCATCTTGCATGCACTGCACATCAAAGTTTTTCTTAAGCGCGTCAAGGAACTGCTGTTCCGTCATTCCGTTAAGGTCTTTGACGACACGGTTGTAGTCGATGATGTTGAGCTGATTGTCGGGGAAGCATACCGCCATAAAAAAGTTGTACTCCTCATCGCCCTTGTGGTTGGGATTTTGGCGTCTTTTTTCATCTCCTACGAGAGCCGCCGCTGCAGACCGATGGTGTCCGTCTGCGATATACATGCTCGGGATTTGAGCAAAAATTTCGGTAATACGCTTGATAGTTTCGTCATCATCGATAATCCAGAACTGGTGTCTGAATCCGTCTAAATCCGCAGTGAAGTCATAATAAGCCGGTTGCGCGGTTATTTTGGCTACTATCGCATCAAGGTCATCACGGTGCGGGTATGCGAAGAACACAGGTTCCATGTTCGCATTGCACGTTCTCACGTGTTTCATGCGGTCTTCTTCCTTGTCTTTGCGGGTGAGCTCATGTTTCTTAATCCTGCCTTCCATATAGTCAGGCACGTATGCGCAAACCACGAGTCCGTACTGCGTTCTTCCGTTCATTGTTTGGGCATAAACATAGTAGCAAGGTTTGGCGTCTTTGATGAGCCATCCGTTGGCTTTGAACTTATTGTAGTTTTCGAGCGCTTTTGCATACACCCTTACGTCATGTTCGTCAGTTCCCGGCTCAAAATCAATCTCTGGTTTAATGATATGATAAAGGCTTTTCTCGTTCCCTGCCGCTTCAGCTCTTGCTTCTTCGGAGTTTAGCACATCGTAGGGACGTGATGCAACGGCTTTAACTAAAGCCTGTGGTGGGCGTACCCCCCTAAAAGGACGAATAGTTGACATGATTATAGATTTTCTTTAGGTTAATGATTTCGGCATGAAAAATTGTAAAGCCATATAGTTTGACTTAATTATTCGGCAATGTTTTGCGCTGGCAGTACGTCATCCATAACGCAAGTGCCGTTGAACACAGCATTAGGCTCAATGGTGAGCACCTTGGTGTTGAGGTTGCCGTTAAAGCGTGCGGTGGAGTGCAGCATTATGCCTTCGCTAACTGTGAAGTCACCGTCAACGGTACCAAAAATTTCGACGTTGACACATTTTGCGTTTCCTTTAATCAAGCCTTGTTGCCCTACGATGAGTTTCCCCTTGCACAAAAGGTCTCCCTCGAGGCATCCGTCAATACGAATGTCATCATCGGCTTGTATGGTACCTATAACTTTACTTCCGGTAGTGATGGCATTGTAGCGCGCACCACTCATATTGTTTTGAATGTCCTTAGCCATATTATTTTGTTTTATATCTGCAAGAAAATTTTTTGTCTTGAATGCGTCTGAGTTTCCCGTTTACAAGTTGTTTGCGTATAGGCGAAATCCTGTCAGTAAAAACATGTCCCTCAAGGTGGTCATATTCATGGAGAATAATCCGCGCCGCAAAATTGTCATATTGCTCGGTATGCTGTACAAATTGTTCGTCATAGTATGTGATAGTAAGTGATTTAGGCCTTACTACTTTTTCGTTAATTCCCGGCAAACTTAAGCAACCTTCAGAGTATGTAGATGTCTCCTCGCTAAGTGCTGTGATTTTAGGATTAATGAATGCTTTTTTGAAGTCTTTGCACTCTGGATAGTCTTCTTCGAGCAGAGTAGCGTCAACGACGAACAATCGGATAGACAGCCCCACTTGAGGCGCGGCCAACCCGCATCCGTCGGCATGAACTACGGTATCGAACATGTTGGCAACCAGATCTTTAAGATTCGGGTATGTGTTGTCAATTTCTACGGTCGGCTTGCGAAGAGCGGTCTGTCCGTAGGTGTAAATGGGCATTATCATGTCTAATGTTTTAATTTTATGCAAATTTAGCAAAAATATTTCTAATTCTAATAAAATTACGTAACTTTGCAAGTAATAATCTTTCTAATACTCAAAAAAAGAATGGATACTAACCAGCAATTTGATAATGCCACCAAGGAATGTAAGCAGGTCTTCATGTCCAAACTAAAGGACTATGGCCCGTCGTGGCGCATAATGCGTCCGAGCAGCGTAACGGATCAGATATTCATTAAAGCGAAGCGTATCCGTAAAATAGAGACATCTGGTGAAAACCTGGTAGGTGAGGATTTGCGCGGTGATTTTGAGGCAATGGTTAATTATGGAATAATAGCTTTAATACAGTGTGAGAAAGGTTATTCTGATTGCATAGACATGAGTGTGGACCAAAGTGAGCGGCTATACGACAAGTACCTCGGTGCCACCAAAGATTTGATGTGCAACAAGAACCACGACTATGACGAAGCTTGGCGCAGTATGCGCATAAGTTCCTTTACAGACATAATACTGACGAAACTAAACAGGATAAAGGAAATTGAAGATAATCAAGGTAAAACACTGGTAAGTGAGGGTGTTGAAGGCAACTATCAGGACATCATCAATTACTCGATATTTGCTTTGATAAAGATGTCGGATGAAGCGGCATTAATAGAATAATCAATCATTTAATTAAGCAACGCGATGACTTTAGAGCAAAGAAACAAAATAATGGGCGTGATAGCAACAATCTCACGTTTGTTGTTGGGTTTGGTATTTACCTTTTCGGGCTTTGTGAAAATCATAGACCCTCTTGGCACGACGTATAAGATAGAGGACTATCTTCACGCATTTGGAGGTTTCTTCCTGAAGATAGATATCCTTGCATTTCCGGCCGCGATGTGCCTTGTT
Organism: Paludibacteraceae bacterium; assembly: GCA_017454915.1. Taxonomy (GTDB): domain Bacteria; phylum Bacteroidota; class Bacteroidia; order Bacteroidales; family Paludibacteraceae; genus UBA3747. Next base: position 33,670 of record JAFTCC010000065.1, on the reverse strand, counting down.
ATGCTTGAGTTTGTGTTAGGCTTGTCGTTATTGCTTCACATAAAGCCTAAATTGACGCCTTGGCTGCTATTAGTGTTTATGCTGTTCATGACACCTTTAACACTATATATAGCGCTGTATAATCCTGTGTCAGACTGCGGCTGCTTTGGTGACGCCCTGATATTGAGCAACTGGGCGACATTTTGGAAGAACATAGTGCTTTGCCTGCTGCTTTTGTTAGTGTTTCTTGATTATAAGCATATACATTCACTTTATACCCCTAAAGCCGAGTGGAGTCTGCTCGTCCTTCTGTTAGTGGCTTCGCTTACTATATCGATATACTGTTTACGCCATTTGCCATTGCTCGACTTCAGGCCATATAAAGTATGCGCTGATATTCCAGCGCTAATGGAAATACCGGATGACGCGCCTCACGACAAGTATGAAGTTTCGCTTGTGTATGAAAACAATGGAGTAGAGAAAGAGTTTACTCTTGAAGATTATCCACGCAATGACTCAACTTGGCATTTCGTGAAGCAGAACCGTAAACTGGTGGAGAAAGGTTATGAGCCTCCAATCCATGATTTTGTTTTGGTGACCAATGGCGAAGACCCGCTTGACATAACTGACGAAATTTTATCGTCGGACGAACCAATAGCACTACTAATCATGTATGACTTGAGCAAAACAAATACAAGTCTGCTGCGCGAAAACCTTGATGAGCTAAAAGACCATTATGATAATCTCTATGCAGTTACCGGTTCAGGCTCGTGGGCAATAAAAGAATTTGCGGAAAACCAAGATTTAGATATTCCGTTCTTGACATGTGACCCTGTAACGCTTAAAACAATAGTTAGGGCCAATCCTGGCGTAATAGTGTTGCAACGCGGACGCATAATGGAGAAATATAATTTACGAGACATTCAAAACCAATTAAAAAATAAATTAGACTAATGAGAAAAACAATGGTTGCAGGTAACTGGAAAATGAACAAGAACCTGCAGGAAGGTGTCGCATTGGCACAAGAACTAACATCAGCCCTCAAGGGCACAACTCCCCGTTGCGAAGTAGTTATAGGCACTCCATTTATTCATTTGGCGACAGTAGCTCAAGTGATAAAAGATTCTCCAATCCGTTTATCAGCCGAGAACTGCAGCGACAAAGTGTCTGGCGCATACACAGGTGAAGTTAGTGCCGAAATGGTGAAATCGACAGGTGCGGAATACTGCATATTAGGCCATTCAGAAAGACGCGCATATTATCATGAAGATAATGAATTGCTTAAAGAGAAAGTCCTCCGCGCGCTTGAGAACGGTTTGAAAGTAATATTCTGCATCGGCGAAGTCAAGGAAGAACGTGAGGCCGGCAAGCAAAATGAAGTTGTAAAATCTCAATTGGAAGGTTCGTTGTTTAACCTCAGCGATGAGCAATTTGCTAACATCACATTAGCGTACGAACCCGTGTGGGCAATAGGCACCGGCTTAACAGCCACCCCGGAACAGGCACAGGAAATGCACGCGTATATCCGTAGCCTGCTTGCATCAAAATATGGTGAGCAACGTGCCAATGACACGACAATTCTATATGGCGGCTCATGCAATGCCAAGAATGCAGCAGAATTGTTTGCAAACCCTGATGTTGACGGCGGTCTGATTGGCGGCGCTTCGCTTAAAGCTCCTGATTTCCTTACAATAATCAACGCAAGATAAGTAATTGAGTCACTATATAGGAGACAACTCAATATAAGTGATACATTATAATGTTCTAATGCACGATTTGGGTTAGAACAATATAACAAAAGACGGGACACTAATGTATAAGTGAATCCCGTCTTTTTTTTTGGTACACCTTTTGAAATAGTATGATTATATAATCAAGTATTTATTAGAAACATCTAAAAATTACGGTCATGAAAAGAATAACTTTGTTGTTTGTGATAGCTGCCATAGCTCAATTGCTGATGTCAGAAACTACAGTTGATAAGTATCGTTTCCGCTATGGTGCGATAGTAGGTGCAACCGCCACGATAACCACAACAAGTCAGGTGGTAAATGGTAAACAAGTGTATACGACTGTTTTAGATGGCCGCACAAAAGGTTTAGCCGATGCCTTGTGGCATGTTCACGATATTTTTTCGAGCACATATGACTCAGCGCGTCTTCCCATCTCAGCATATCGTGACATACATGAAGGCAAATCATACACGAAACGAGAGGATTTAAGTTTCGACCGCGTCCAGAACACGGTAACCAGCTCATTAGCTGGAACAGAGACTGCAGCTCCTAATTTGCGTGACATGGTTGCCGCCCTTGTGAACATCACAAAAATAAACTATAGCCAATCAGACATCGGCAAACGCAGGAAATACTATATGTATCACGAAGAAAAACAATTTCCGGTAGAGGTGAGGTATAATGGCATAGAAAAGGTGAAAGTCGGGAAAAAGTATTACACATGCCATAGCCTGTCGCCACTGGTTGACCCCGGTAACTTGTTGGAGCAAAAAGACGCACTGACAGTTTACGTTGATGTTAATTCGCAAAAAATAATCAGCGCAAAACTTCACTTCAAATTAGCGGGCTTTTTCCGTCTTGAGATAATGGAGTAGTTGCAGATGTATGTCGGTGTGTTACAGGAATATGCGTCATTCTCCTTTAAGTAATATGTAAATAATTATTGGTGCTCCGACAAGCGCGCTGATGGTACTGATAGGTATTGAATGTGTGAAAAGGTGTGAGATAATGTCGCAACAGAGCACAAGCGTGCTGCCTATGAGGGCGGTTGCAGGAATGAGCAGTCTGTGGTTTGCGCTTTTCATAAATCCCCGTGCAATATGCGGTACGGCTACTCCCACAAATGCTATGGGACCCACAAATGCGGTTACGCCTCCTGCCAGCAGACCTGTTGATAGTATTATTGCGATTCTGCTACGTTTGATATTGACTCCCATGCTCCCGGCATACATCTCACCCAACAACATGGCATTAAGCGATTTAAGCTCGAATATGGCAATCATCAGCCCCAGTGAGATAACGCAGGCAAGAATGTAAAGCTCGTGCCAGTTGACAGAGTCAAGGCTACCGTATGTCCATAGGATGAACAACTTGAGAGCATCCGGATTGCTATAGTTTTGTATTATGCCGACTACAGAAGTTGCAATGTTTCCGATCATCATGCCAATGATGAGCAGTGAAACATTGCTTTTAACATATTTTGACACAGCAAGCACCAGCAGTAGTATGATAAGCGCTCCTGCCACAGCCGCTCCAATCGTAAGCCAGTGGTTAAACATACTGATACCGAGAAATGTGCCAAGCATGATAACGATAGACACGCCTAATGTGGCGCCCGAACTAATTCCTAAAATGTAAGGTCCTGCCAGCGGGTTTCGGAACATCGTCTGCATCATTAAGCCAGCCACGCCGAGCCCGGCTCCAGATAGAATGGCGGTAAGCATTTTGGGCAGCCGTATGTTCATAATGATTTCGTGCTCAATCCCGTTGTTAGCAGATGTCAGGCTGTCGATTATGCTATCAAGTCCGATGTTGACACTGCCAAAAATCACATCCGCAGCACTGGTAATTAATAGAGCTATGGTGAGAAGTGAAAAGATTACTATGTTGCTTGCGGCTTTATTCATTCTTATCATGGTCCTTCTCGTATGCGTCAACAATGCGTTGCACCAAATTGTGGCGCACGATATCAGATTGCTCAAAATTGATGAAAGCGATACCCTTGATTCCTTTGAGTATGCGAACGGCTTCGCTTAGTCCGGAAAGCTGGTTGCGCGGCAGGTCAATTTGTGTTAAGTCGCCAGTGATAATCATTTTTGCATTAAGTCCAAGGCGCGTCATAAACATTTTAATTTGCGCAGTGGAAGTGTTTTGTGCCTCGTCTAATATAATCACGGCATCTCCCAATGTTCGTCCCCTCATGAATGCAAGCGGTGCAATTTGTATTGTTCCGTTAGCGATATAATCCTGCAATTTCTGTGCAGGAATCATATCCTGCAACGCATCATACAATGGCTGAAGGTACGGGTCAACCTTTTCTTTCATGTCTCCAGGCAGAAATCCGAGTTTTTCTCCCGCTTCGACAGCCGGCCTGCTTAATACTATTCTTCGCACCATTTTGTTTTTAAGCGCCTTTACTGCCAGTGCTATGGCAGTATAAGTTTTTCCGCTTCCGGCCGGTCCAATGGCGAATAGCATATCGTGTTTTTCGAACTCATAGACAAGTTTCTGCTGGTTTTTGCTTCTTGCAATAATAGGCTTGCCATTAACGCCATGTAAAATAAGCGTTTTTTCGTCAGTCCGCAACATTTGTTCTCCTTTGAGCAGCCCGATTATTTGTTCAGTAGTAACATTGCCATATTCTTCACAGAACTCTTCGATTTTTCGAATAGCAATTTCAAACGCCTTTACATCTTTTTCTTCACCGCTGACCTTGAGCAGATGGCCACGGGCGATGAGGTGTACATTGGGATTTAAGTTGCGCAGCAAGAGTATATTGGCGTTATTGACACCATAAAATTCTGCAGTGTCAATACTTTGTCCTAATTCGATAATCCTTTCAATCATCAATCTAATCTTAATTTGAAATTATCAATCAACGTGTTAAGGTTTGGATTGTCTGCCATCATTTTTTCAAGTTTGTCTTTGGGCATATAAAGTTTCGCAGAAACTTCGTTACTCTCCTTGGCAACGATGATATTAATAACAACGTTATCGTTGCTGACTTGCTGCCTGACAAAATCGTTAACCACCGGCATTTTGTCCTCAATCATTTGCTTTTGGAGCGGGTAGAGCACAACGCTCCACGTGTCGGTATCGCCATTGCGTTGCGGGACAAGTGTTTCGAAAATGCTGGCTAACCTTGTGTCTTTAGTTTGAGTTTTGCATTGCTTCCATGCGTTTACTATCATTTGTTCGGTGTATGCCATATTCCCGTATGACTTGCGAGTCTGTGCCGGTGTTTCTTTGGGCTTTTCTTGAACTTGATATGTACTTTGCAGGGCTTCAGAGGCAGTGCTCATTGAGGGCGGTGCAACAAAATCTATATTGCTTATTTCCACTTGTTGCGGTTGTGTCTCAATGATTTTGGGTATTTCGACGTTTACCTTGTTAGCATCAACTTTTTTTTCGTTAGACTCGACATTTTGTGGTTGAGCAGGAGATTGGGTCTCGGTGCCCGTAGCGCTTTGTTTGACAACGGCTGCAGCATTAGTGGTGCCAGCAGAGGTGTTATTGCCATTCTGAACTGCAGATTGGACCGCAGTGGATGTTATGCTTTGCACTTTGGTTTTCTGCTCTGTTTCTGGTCCGCCAGTCATTATCTGACAAAGTTTTATCAGCATAATTTCAACACAAAGCCGCTTGTTGTTAGTTATCCGATATTGTTGTGCCGCATCAGCCACAATTTGCAAAGCCTTGAAAATAAACTTGTGGTGGCATCTTGCCGCCTGCTCCTTATACTGCTCCATAGTTTTTTCTCCGCTCTCGAGCAAGCGAATGGTTTCAGGCGTTTTACTGACCAGCAGGTTTCGCAGATGGGTTCCGAGTCCGTTGATGAAATTTTGAGCATCAAATCCCAATGTGAGTATTTCGTCGTAGAGTAATAGTGATTTAGGGACATCACATTGCAAAGCGTAGTTGATAAGGTTGAAATAATGAACAGAGTCTAAAACATTCAGGTTAGTTATGGCCGTGTTATAGCTGATTTCTTTTCCTGAGAAGCTTACCAACTGGTCAAAAATAGACAATGCGTCTCTCATTCCTCCATCCGCTTTTTGCGCTACGACTTCCAAGGTCTGCTCATCCACCTTAACCCCCTCATTGTCCGCTACAAACTTCAGATGGCTTATAATATCCCGCATAGTAATGCGTGAAAAGTCGTATATCTGGCACCTGCTAAGTATAGTCGGCAGTATCTTGTGCTTTTCGGTTGTGGCAAGAATAAAAATTGCGTGTGCTGGAGGTTCTTCAAGCGTTTTGAGGAATGCGTTGAATGCGGCTTGTGATAGCATGTGCACCTCATCGATGATGAAAACACTGTATTTTCCTATTTGCGGCGGAATACGCACCTGAGCGATAAGATTTCTGATGTCATCAACAGAGTTGTTGGACGCCGCGTCAAGTTCATGTATGTTCATGGAGCGCTGTTCGTTAAAAGCCATACAGCTTTCGCACTCATTGCAAGCTTCGTGCTCGGAAGTGGGGTGCATGCAGTTGATGGTTTTAGCGAAAATTCGCGCACATGTTGTTTTACCGACTCCGCGAGGTCCGCAGAATAGGTATGCATGTGCGAGCCTTGCACTGACGATGGCATTTTTCAGTGTAGTAGTGAGGGCTTGCTGTCCGACCACACTTTTGAATGTGTCGGGTCTGTACTTACGTGCGGATACAACATAATTCTCCATTTGTTATAATTATTGAATTTTATACTGTTAAAAAGCTCATTTAGGGGCATTTACCCGATATAGTTTTTTTCTTTTGATATATTTCAAGACTTCACGGTCGAGCAGCGTATCACAATTAGCGCCATTGACAATGCGTTGCCTGATTTGCGTGCTGCTAACTTCAAACTGCGGAGCACCGTCAACGATTCGCATAGTAGGGTACTTGATTTTAAGTTTTTCAATGTCAATTCCAGGACGAGGATACACAAGTATCGGAAAATTGTCGATTATGAATTGATATTCTCGCCACCGGTCAAAAACAACCATATTGTCAGCCCCCACAAGCAGAGCGAAGTCCCTGTCGGGAAAATCGCATTTGAGACTTCGCAACGTGTTGCAGGTATATGTTGGAGTAGGCAACTTGAGTTCATAATCCGACGCCCGCAATGATGGCCTTTCTTTTACAGCGATATTGAGCATGGCAAGCCTGTCTTGAGCCGAAACGGTGTAAAGGCCGGTCTTAAGTGGATTTTCAGGTGAAACCATCAGCCATAGTTCGTCAATTTCACAATTGTCTAATACATACTGCGCAAGGTTGATGTGGCCATTATGTATCGGATTGAAAGAGCCGGGAAAAATGCAGGTAGTCATTTTTTAGCATGAATGAAATTATCAACAAGCATTTCGGATTCTTTTAATGCATCATTGAGGTTATCATTAACGATGATAACATCAAATTGTGGCGCATCCTCCATCTCAATATGTGCCTTTGCAAGCCTTTCTTCAATCATTTCTGGGGCGTCAGTGTTTCTTCCTACCAGCCTACGCCTAAGTTCGTCAATGCTTGGCGGTGCAATAAATACTGATAGAGCGTCGTCACCGAATATACGTTTGAGGTTTATGCCGCCTTTCACGTCAATGTCAAAAATCACGTGATGTCCGTTTTTTTCTATTCTCTCGATTTCGCTTTTGAGAGTCCCGTATAGCCTGCCGCCGTACACTTCCTCATATTCGACGAACTCACCAGCCTTGATTTTCTGCCTAAAATCATCTGCGCTGATGAAATAATAGTCAACGCCGTCCTGTTCTTTCCCTCGTGGAGGTCTGCTCGTGGCAGAAATGGAGAACTCAAGGTCATGAAATTTTTCGAGCAGATGATGCACAATAGTGCTTTTGCCGGAACCAGATGGTGCACAAAAAATGACAATCATATATTAAACCTCAGCTTTACGTAAAACTTCTAATTCAAAGAACATTAAGCACTTGCTCTTTAATTTGTTCAAGCTCGTCTTTCATTTTTACGACGAGTATTTGCATGTCACTCTGATTGGATTTTGAGCCCAATGTGTTAATCTCTCGCCCCATTTCTTGCGCTATAAATCCGAGTTTTTTACCGATGTTGTCTTCATTTTCCATCGTAGCGGCAAAATACTCGAGATGGTTTTTGAGCCTAACTTTTTCTTCGTTGATGTCCAGTTTCTCGATATAGAATATCATCTCTTGCTCAAGCCTTGAACGGTCGACATCGATTTTTTGCATTTGCGCGAGTTTGTCAAGTCCTTCATTAAGCCTCATGCGAATGTGTTCAAGCCTTGCGTGTTCGTACTGCTCGACGTCCTTAAGATATCCCTCAATTGCTTTCAGTTTATTATAAAACATCCGTTTGAGGCTGTCTCCTTCTTGTTTTCTGAATTCGATTAAATTATCAAGCGCGGCATTGAGAGTTGAAAGAACGGCTTTTATTTCCTCGTCAGAAACCTCGTCGTTATCTTGCTTGTACACGTCTGGAATGCGAAGCACAATTTCTGTAATGTTGTCTGGCAGCGGCATGGAATTGTTCTTGCATAGCCTTTCAATACTCTGCTTATAGTCGAGGAACACCGGTTCATTGATCATCGTAATAGAGTTATCCGTGCCATGCCGGTGTTCGACTTGGATGCTCAGGTCCACTTTTCCTCTTAACAAACGTTCAACAATAATGTTCCGAAATTCGATATCATGGCTGCGGTATAGGCTTGCCGTACGCATTTGCAAATCAAGTTGCTTGCTATTAAGTGATTTAACTTCGATAATAATGTGCCTGCAGCCGAAGTCGCATTCGGCTTTGCCGTAGCCAGTCATTGATAAAACCATAATTCTCTCAAAAAAAATTAAACAAAATTTGACATCTCTCCCGTTTTTAGCGGTAATGATAGGTTTAACAGAAGAAATGTCTTAAAAAGACATTATTTATACAAAGGTACATTTTTTTTTCTACATATACAAGCGCAGTTGCAGGCTCAGTTATTTACGAACTCACGCAAGGTGATAGAAAAATATTCAAATCTCAGCAGAGTAGGTTAAGACATTCTATCGACAAATATCCAAAGACAAAAAACTTATTACAAAAGTAAACAATAAGCACACCACGTAGCACAATACAAATGTTAAAATCAGATGAGGCACGGCGACGGGCGAGTAGTGTCACCACAGGACCTATACATAAGTAAAACGGCGCCCGATGCATAGCGATTTGTGCCAAATCTATCACGAATAAATAGTGTTTAAGACTTAATTTTTAGGCATTTATAAGTATTTATGTTGAGCGGGGCAACATAATTCGTGCCATGCATGAATAAAATATGTATAATCGCCCATTTTATATATCGTTGTGGAGTATAATGCTTGTAAATCAGTGCAAAAGGTATTAAAACGGAAAGCTTAAGTATTGTGTGATGAATTGTCCGTTTATGGCTGAAATCTATAAGATTGGATATTATTGACATTTTTGCGTGTGATATGTTAACAAATGTATGCCAAGTTGATGTTGAGAACTTATGTAAAATTTATTACAAATATAATTTGGCTAAGTTAACAAAATTTACTATCTTTGTAAATTGAAATAATATAAATGTTATCATATAGAAAATGCAATTTTTTTGATAATAATCATGTTTGAAGACGAAATAACAGAATATCCAGCAAATGATCAGACGCCGGCAATAACCGGAGCGGAACAAATCTTTAAATTAATATCGTGGCTTCAGATTAACAAAAATCAATTTGCGATGTCAATAGGTGTTCCTCAAGCTATATTGTCCCACATCTTGAGCGGGCGCAATAAACCGAGTCTTGATGTTATGAAAAAAATAATGCAGGCTTATCCGCAAATTAATCCTCACTGGCTATTATTTGGAGACGGTGATATGTTTACTGCCTCTGCGCACACGGCATCAAAGTCAGAAGAAGCTCATTTTGAGTCCAAACCATCAAGCGTTGCGGCTCCAATTGCGGATATGAATAATAATGCCGGAAATGTCGTGCCTAAAGTTCAAAGTAACCTGAAGCCGGTGAAGACAATAATTTTGATATTTGAAGACAACACGTCACAAGTGATAAATTTGTAAAAAAATCTTAATTTATTTTGTTAGACGTATTTTTTTTCTTACCTTTGCAGTCGCATTTAAGAAAGCATAGTAAATGCTTGGTCCCATAGCTCAGTTGGTTAGAGCATCTGACTCATAATCAGGGGGTCCTAGGTTCAAGCCCTAGTGGGACCACAACAGCGCAGGAATCTCCTGTGCTGTTTTCTTTTTATATTGTACTCACTTTGCTATAGTTTTGGAAAGTCCTTGTCATGTCCACAGATTGAGCCTGTGGAGCTGCTTTGGGGGGCATGAATTGAACGAGTGAAACGTATATTTGGGTCCACAGATTTAGTGGATGGGCTGACGGATTTTTGCTTTACTGCCATTATGCACTTGCCAAGTTGCGGAGCAAGCATGGGGCGAAATTAACCACTCATGGACACGTCTGATGCGTGTCCATGAGTTAATTGCTGGTGCGAAAAAACACAATTAGTAAGGCGAGAACGTAAATGAGCGTGTGGTGTTTGGCTGGAAAGGTGTTACACTTCTTTCCCAACGCCTTCAGTGCCTTCAAATGGGAAAAGTCCAAATAATTCAGCGTCGATTTTGTCTGTAACGAAGCGAAAATCCTCAGTGTTGTCAGCGAACTTCACTCGGTCTCCGTCAATAATGAGCAGTTTCCCCTTATATTCAGATATCCATTTTTCGTATTTGTCATTAAGTCCCTGCAGATAATCAATCCTAATAGATGCCTCATATTCTCTCCCTCGTTTTTGGATTTGTGCGACAAGGTTAGGTATAGAAGATCTGATGTATATAAGCAAGTCGGGCATTTTGACCAAACTCATCATTAGGTCGAACAAATCGCAGTAGTTTTTGAAATCCCTCTCGGACATATTTCCTTGCTCATAGAGATTGGGGGCAAATATGCGCGCATCCTCATAAATTGTTCTGTCTTGTATGATAGTTTCTTTCGTTTTTCCGATTTCAACTACATCCTTGAACCTTTTATTGAGGAAATAGATTTGCAGGTTGAAACTCCACCTTGACATGTCGGCATAGAAGTCCTCAAGGTAGGGGTTAAATTCAACGGATTCAAATCGTGGTTGCCATCCGTAGTACTTTGCGAGCATGTTGGTGAGAGTTGTTTTGCCGCTTCCGATGTTTCCTGCGATTGCGATATGCATAATTAAATAATTTTATGTTGTTATTCTACGAAAAAAGTCCAAAAAGTTCTGCGTCAATTTTTTCGACAATGTACCTGAAGTCTGTTGGCACGTGCTCAAAGTCCAAGTTGTCGCTTTCGATGACGAGCACTTTCCCTTTATATTTTTTGAAAATGAAATCTTCGTATCTTTCGTTAAGCCCTTTGAGATAATCAAGCTGCATTGTCTGCTCGTAAGACCGTCCTCTTTTCTGTATTTGTGCTATCAGGCTTGGTACGGTTTTCCTCAAATATATCATCAGGTCCGGCTCTTTAGTGATAGTTGTCATCAGCTCGAAAAGTTCCATATATGTTGTGAAGTCCCTCTGCGAAAGGTTTCCTTGTCTGAAGTTGTTTTCCACAAAGACATACACACCTTCGTAAATGGATCTGTCTTGTATGACAGTGTGGTTAGTTTTTGCTATGTCGAGCACGTCTTTGAAACGTTGTTTTAGGAAATATACTTCAAGGCAAAAACTCCATCTTGCAATGTCTTGGTAATAGTCTTCAAGATAGGGGTTAATGACCACCGGCTCAAACCTTGGTTCCCAGCCGTAATGGTCAGACAACATTCGTGTGAGTGTTGTTTTACCAGCTCCGATATTTCCTGCTACGGCAATGTGCATCAGCTTTTAATTAGTAATAAATAAAATGCAGTGTTTCAAATGCAATGAAACGATGTTTTTGATATTAGAATCAATTATGTGCAAATTTACAAAAAAAAATCTCATTTTGTGCGTTTTTGAAAGAGTTTTTGACATGGTTGTTGCTTAAAGCGCAATTTCAATCGAATATTTGCAACAAAGTGTCAGTTGATTTCATACCGTCAAAGTCCGCGATATGCAGTTTATAGTATAATTCGAGATTTTTGATTAGGAAATGCCTGTCTTCTCGGGTCATTTTCACGTTTTCGGCAAGCTTGTATTCAGACGTCATCATTTTTCGTATTAGCTCTGTATAATGCTCGTTAAGACAGTATTGATATGAACTTCTGGCATCAGTGATTGTTCCATTCTCGAGATCGAGAAAACGTCCTTGCGCATTCAAATTAGGTTCAAACCCCATAAATGCCGACAGTGTGAGCATAAAGTGCAGGTGTATGTTTGCAATATTGATGTCGCTGTCTATATTTATGATTGTTTGTTCGATGAAGTTAAACAATTCAGTTTCTGGCAGTGGTTGTTTTAGTGTTCTAAAAAGTAGTTCTGCAATGTACATTCTAACGCATTGTCTTGCGAGGTCGTCTCTGAAATTGATATGTTTAGTTTCAATGGCAGTAAGCCTGCCCATGGTATGGGCAGGCTTACTGCTAATTTGCACATTGACGATGTTAAGCGGCGAGAGCATAGCAGTGATGTATTGCGATTTTTTGCCGCTCGCCCTTGTTGTCATGCAATCTATGCGTCCAGCCGTTTTTGTGTAGAGGTTAACAATGATTGACTTGTCGTCGTAAGGGGTAACGTGCAGTATAACGGCGTCAGTTTTTGTGTGCATGACGGATTAACTGTTCATTGATATAATGAACTCAATGTTGTTTCTTGTGTACTCAATATCCTTACGTAATTGTTCCATGGCCTCAACGGAATTGCGTTCTGAAATTTTAGCTCTCCTGTAGAGGTTAATTCTGGATAGGGTTTCCGGCTCTAACAGCAGGTCGTCACGACGTGTGCCAGATGCTGTGATGTCCACAGCAGGGAATATGCGTTTGTTGGATAGTTTTCTATCGAGTTGCAGTTCCATATTGCCAGTACCTTTAAATTCTTCGAAAATGACGTCATCCATTTTTGAGCCGGTTTCAGTCAGGGCAGTGGCAATGATTGTGAGCGAACCGCCATTTTCGATGTTGCGGGCAGCTCCGAAGAATTGTTTTGGCTTATGCAATGCAGTGGCTTCCACACCTCCTGATAATACTTTTCCGCTTGCAGGTGAAACAGTGTTGTATGCTCTTGCAAGTCGTGTAATTGAATCGAGGAGAATAACGACATCGTGTCCGCATTCTACAAGCCTTTTGGCTTTCTCGTGTACCATGCTCGCTACATGGACGTGATGTTCAGCCGATTCATCGAATGTAGAGGCGACAACTTCAGCCTTAACGCTTCGTTGCATATCCGTTACTTCTTCCGGTCTTTCGTCAATAAGCAGAACAATCATGTAAACTTCGGGATGGTTGGCAGCGATAGCATTGGCGAGTTCTTTGAGCAAGACAGTCTTACCTGTTTTAGGCTGCGCGACAATAAGCCCTCTTTGTCCTTTACCGATAGGCGCAAACAAATCAATTATCCGCATGCTCAGCGGGTCGTTTTTGCCTTGGGTGATAGTGAATTTTTCATTAGGGAAGAGTGGCGTAAGGTTTTCGAATGCCACTCTGTCCCGGACGTATTCAGGACTTCTGCCGTTTATTTGGTTTACTCTGATAAGCGGATAATATCGTTCACCTTCTCTTGGTGGCCTGATGTCGCCAGTTACCATATCGCCATTCTTGAGTCCGAAAAGTTTAACTTGGCTTTGAGACACGTATATATCATCGGGAGAAGGGAAATAGTTGTAATCAGAACTTCGCAGGTATCCATAACCTTCTGGCATTATTTCGAGAGTGCCGGTGCCTTTGAGTATTCCGTCGAAATTGAATCCTTTTGCTGCATTTTCAAGACCAATTTCAGCGGTATTGTTTTCAAGATTGTCCCCTTGCTGCATTATTTGAATGTTTCCAGCCGTTGGGGTCAGTGAAACCCTTCGCCTTGCATTGCCGCTATCTTTTTTAACTGTATTAACTAACGCCACTTTGTCGGCGAATATGTTCTTGCGCTGCGGCAGCCCATCTTCTTCGCCCAGTTTTTGTTGCGGGTTTATTGTTTTAGTCTGCTCTAATCGAATAGCTGGAGCGGCGTTTTGCTCTTTTGAATCCGCTTCAACGGCTACTTGGTCCACATTAGGCTCTTGTACAGCATTTTCAATGGGATTTTTTCTCGGTCTTCCGCGTCTTTTAGGTTGTTCTGTTTGCGGCTCAACAGGTAATGGCTGCTGTTCGCTGCTTGTGCTTGCTTCTTGCGCTTTTTCGGCTTCTACAACAGCTTTGGGTTTTCTTCCTCTTTTTTTAGGGGCAGGTTTAACCTCTTCATTATCCATATCCTTGTTGTTCTCGTTAGCATCATCTCCATTATGCGGTTCATTAGCCATCTCATTCTGTCTTTTGATAATAGCGTCAGCAAGTTCGAAACGGCTTGTAAAGTCATCCGCATTGATACCGAATGATTTAGCAATTTCTTTTACTTGGTTCAAACTCATCAATGTTGTGAGTTGCAGTAAATTGTAGTTGGTCATAAATATAGTTGGGAACGTGTCGTGTGGCGCAAGTGGAAGTGGCGCAATGCGCACACGGTTAAAATTAGTTTCAATAAATAGAGGAGGTGGGTGTTTTAGCTTTTCAAGGAATAGTTTTCCATGAACATTGCAAAGTTAACACTTTTTTTTGAAATATCAAAATAAAGCAGATAATAGAATAATAATTATGATTGTGGCAATAAATGTGGCAGGAATAATCCATTTTATTATGTTGTTGTAATTCGCCTTGCTATATGTGAGCCACCTTTTAGTGATACCATAGAGGCACAATGCGATTAAGACTCCAATAATTGTTCCACACAGAATATCGCCAGGGTAGTGCACGCCAAGGTACATTCTTGAATAGGCGTTAATTGAAGCCCATGTGAATAGTGTTGTCGCGAGCAACCTATCTTTTGAGAACAGAGTTGTAAGTGTGGCAATGGCAAAGCAGTTGGCGGCATGCGAAGACACGAACCCGTATAGTCCTCCACGGTATTCGTGCACGAGATGCACATATTGAGCGAGAATAGGATCGTGAGTTGGCCTTAGTCTGCACACAAGCGGTTTTATTAAATGTGCGCTAATTTGGTCAGCGAGTACGACGCTGGCTATTAGCGCCAACACAATCCAGAGCCCTTGGGCTTTCCATCTAATTACACAGTAGGCAATTAACGCTACATAAAGCGCAATCCAAACGTGTCTTCCGCTAAATGTGTAGAAAAACTCGTCAAAAAAACTATTGTGCGCATTGTTGATTAGCAGCAACAATTGTCCGTCAATGTCGTTAAGGTATTGTATGCCAGCAGACATAAAGTTAAATTCTTTCGATGTTTTGTAACATAGTCCACCCCATATCGCCATTTGCCAGTCTAATGTTAATCCATTCTCCGACTTGTTCTTTTATTTCCACTTCAGTTCCAGCATGAAGTATGAAGAGGTCTGTCCCGGACTGGTCAGGTGAACTTTTGAGAGTAACCGAACCTGCCGTGATAACGGCATCATCCTTGTTTGTTTCGTCATAATGTTTTGCAATGCTGCATGCCAACGTAATACAGAACAAGAAAATAAAAACCACTGCTGAGTAGAAGCCAGCTTTGCGTGCTGCGACAGCGGAGGCAAATAGGAAAATAATGATGGCGAGTAACGCAAGCGCGAAGCACACGGCCGATTGTATCAGCCAAATGTTAGCACTTTGCAATCCGACAAAAGCTATCGCCCATGACTTGATGAAAAAAACGTTTTCTACCTCGATGTTGTCCTTGACCCTTGCTTTTGCCATTTTAATGTTGAATATGGCATCTTCGTGCCTGGGATTGATTTTTAAAGCCCTGCGGTAGAATATGATGGCATTGGCATAGTCATTGAGTTTGTAATATGCATTGCCGATATTATAATAAAGTTCGTCAGACGCTCCCTCGTTTTCTTCAATGCTTTTATATGTTCTGATAGCATTTTCATAGTCGCCTGCGGCATATAGGCTGTTCGCCTCATCCCACGCATTCTGCGCCAAGACATTGACGAATCCGAGAAATATAATTGATATTAAGGTTATTGCTTTTCTCATATTGTTATGCTATTTAATTTCATTTTCGAGTTTACTAATCAGTTCTGCGGTTTTTTTGTAAAGTTCAATCATTGCAGTGTCATTTTGTGTAGGTGCAAACCTCGCAAATTCGGCCTCATTAAGAAGGTCGTTAAATTCACTGATTATTTGTTCGTTAACACCCTTTTGTTTAAGTGCTTCGGCAATGTTTGACTTGTTGAGTTCGGCAGTAGGAATGTTAAGTTTATCACTTACATACGTCCATGATGCTCTTAGTATTTCGTTATAAAAGTTTTCTTTATCATTGCTGTCAGCATATTTTTTAGCGAGTTTAAGCCTTTTTTTCGCCACTTTGTTTGCCTTCTTATTTTTCATTCTTCCCACGTCTCTGATGTCGTGCAGATGTTTGCGTAATGCCACAGCGGTAAGGAGTGCAATCAGCAGTGGCAGGAGGAACATGAGCAATGCAGTAGTAGTACCGAACAGCTCTTGTCCGGGCCTGTTGCCAATCGAGGCCGTGTGAATGTATCTGATGTCGCTGCCGAGTTGTTTAACATCCTCTTTTTGATTGACATAGGAGCTGACAGTGGCTTCTTTTGTGTCATCATCTGATTTTTCGACATTGAGCGTGTATTCTTTGGTCGTAAGAGTTTTATACGTTTTTGATTGAATGTCAAAATATGAGAACTGAACAGCCGGAATGTTGAAAGTACCGCTGGAGCGAGGAATGAAAAGATACTCAAGGGTTTTTGCGCCAGAAAGACCACTGGTATTCGTCTGGAAATTGTTAGTAACCTTAGGGTCATACACTTCAAAATCACCAGGGAAAGTGATTTGTGGAGTTTTAATTAGTTTGAGGTTACCATTACCATTTATGGTGATTTTAAGAGTAACAGCTTCGTTGTTTTTTACTTGTGTGGCACTTATGTCAGATTTGATGTCAAAAGTTCCCACAGCTCCGCTAAAGTCTGCGGGTTTCCCCTTTGGTAACGCCTCAACATTAACTTTAGCCCCTGGCGCTTTAAGAGTTTTGTTAACATTGACATATGAGTCGAAGAAACTATCGAAAATGCTTCTGGCCTGCGCTTGATTTCTCACTCTGACTACAGCATCGAAAGTTGCTTGTGGTATTTGCAGCGTTCCGGAATGTTGTGGGTAGAGTAGCGCTTGATAAAGCGTTGCGGTCATATAATTTCTCCCTTTATAGTGCTCAGCCTGTAGCTGCGTGTTTCGTGGCAGGTCAATTTCCTGTTTTACAAATCCCGTGAAATCAGGGATGTCGCTTCCTGTGAACTGAAGCACATCGACAAGAGAGTAGAGTTTGTATGTCAACAGTATGCATTCTTGCTCATGCACCTTGGTTTTTGAGAGTGATGTGCGAATGAAGATATTATCATTAGCGACTTCGGCGTTAAATTCGTTCTCGTTTTGCAGTTGCCTTGCTTGCTGTTGTGTATTTTGTTGCTGGTTTCCTCCACCAGAATACTGTGATTGTTGATTGGTATTGTCGTCAGGCGGGAGCACCTTAATTTTTAGTCCATTACTGGTGTATTTATTTCCATCAACAGTTATTTGAGCCGGCGGAATGGTAAATGTTCCGTCTTTGTGTGCGATAATTGTATATGTGTAACGTTGCTCGTAACTTGATGTTCTTTTCCCGTTAATAAATGACATGCTTGAGCTTGTGCTGGTGAAAGGTCCAGCAAGGATTTCAAAGTCGCTGAACTGCGGCAGCCTAATGTCACGTCCTTTGTCATTGACACTGTAGTGAATTTGGAAAGGGTTGTCCACAACAACCGTAGATGGGCCGGTCGCAGAAAATTCGACATCCGCCATGAGCGGCAAAGCAAATAATGCCGACAATAAAAATAGGATAGTTATTATTTTTTTATTCATCATATTCATTACCAATCTTTTTCGTTACGTTTTCCATTCGCTTTCATTCTTTGTGCCTCTTGTACTTTATCTTGTGTGTCTTTTTCGTCTTGTTCGAGAGCCTGTAAAATTCGTTCAGCTTTTTCCTGCGTCATGTCGCTTTCGTTCTGCTGTTGGTCTTGTTGTCGCTGCTCTTCTTGCTGCTGCTGATTTTGTTCCTGCTCTTGCTTCTCTTGTTGCTGCTGCTGCTGTTGTTGTTGGTTCTGGTTCTGCTGATTCTGTTGTTGTTCTTCTTGTTTTTGTTGCATCATTTTAGCAACAGCAAGGTTGTATCTTGTTTCGTCATCAGTAGGGTTTGCCCTCAGTGCTTTTTTATATGCCTCCACGCTTTCTTGAAATTGCTGTTTTGCGAAATGGCAGTTTCCGATGTTATGGTATGCCGCGGCAACACTGTCTTTATTAGTTTTTGAGTCAATTAGCGCCAGTGCATCTTGGTAAAGTTTAGCCGCGTCATCATATTTCTCTTGTTTGAACAAAGCGTCAGCCATGTTGAATTTAGCGGCAAAACTGTGTCTGTTTCGCTCCAGCGCTTTTTTGTATTCAGTGGCCGCGGCATCATATTGTTCTTTCTGATATGCCTTGTTGCCCTTGCGAATAATGTTGTTTTCCTTTTGGGCGCACAGATTCGCCGAGGCGGCGAACGAAATTAAAAATATTATTAAGAGATGTTTATGCATTTTTTCTTTCAAAAAGGTTTATTTTGCTTAAACGTTTGTTTTTTCTGCCAAGAATTATGTAGTCAATCAGCAAAAGGATTATTGCCAAGGCTACGAACGACTGGTACTGTTCATTATATGCAGCGTACACTTTAGTTTCAATTTCGCTTTTTGCCAATTTGTCGATTTCAGCGTTTATGGTCCTCAATGCAGAATTTGTGTTGTCGGCATGGACATAAATTCCGTCCGCAGCTTGTGCCACTTGCTGGCACATCTGTTCGTTAAGTTTAGTGATAACGACATTGCCTTGATTGTCTCTTTTGAAGTCTCTGCTACCAGGAATAGGGATAGGGCTTCCGTCAGTCTTCCCAATCCCGACAATGAACAATTCAATCCCCGCCTCTTTAGCGGCTTTAGCGGCTTGCTCAGCGTTTCCGTCGTGATCTTCACCATCAGTAATGATTATTATTGCCCGAGATTTGTCATTAGGTTCGCCAAACGCATTGATAGCCATATTGATAGCCGCCTCAATGTTGGTACCTTGTCTGGGCACAGCATTAGTATTGATGTTGTTGAGATACATTTTGGCTGAGATGTAGTCGCAAGTTATTGGCAACTGGATATACGCGTCTCCGGCAAAGACAATAAGTCCGACTCTGTCGTCAGCGTTGTTGTCAATTATTTTGGACAGCAGTTGTTTAGCTCTGTCAAGTCGTGCTATAGATGTTTTGTCTTCAGCCATCATGGAGTTAGACACATCTACAGCAATCATCATTTCAATGCCTTGTCTCTTAATAGTTTGAGGAGCTGTCCCGAATTGTGGTCTTGCGAGTGCAAAGATGACAGCCGCAAACGCAAGTATTTGCAATGTGAATTTTATTGCCGGTCTGACAGTAGATTTATTAGGCATAAGCTGTTGCAGCATAGCCATGTCCCCGAATGTCTTCAGTAACATTTTTTTTCGTCGGCACACAATGATGTATGCCGCGATGAGTAGCGGGATAATGGCGAGCAGCAGCAGATATTGTGGATTAGCAAAACGAAACATGTTATGAGTGATTTTAGTTGGTTAGGGACTTAAGCACAAAGTTCTTAATAAGTATCAGAAGGATGATAGCAAGTGCCGCAATGGCAGCGAACATTTCGTATGCCTCGTTACGTTTGCTAAATTCATTGACATGTATTTTTGTTTTTTCTAATTGGTCGATTTGTTGATATATGTCTTGTAATGTTTTGTTGTCGGTAGCCCTGAAATACTCACCTCCAGTTGTTGCCGCGACTTGTTTGAGCGTGTTTTCGTCGAACTCGGAGTCCATAGTAATGTATTCGGTTCCAAACGGGCCTTGCACTGGCATTCTGACTTGTCCGTGCGAGCCGACTCCAATGGCATAAATTCTTATACCATAAGTTTTAGCGATATCGGCAGCCGTTTGCGGTGATATGTCTCCTCTATTGTTGCTACCATCGGTGAGCAAGATAATGACTTTTGATTTGGTTGGGCTGTCTTTCATCCTGTTGACCGCATTTGCAATTCCAAGTCCGATAGCAGTTCCGTCTTCAATCATTCCGAACTTAACAGCTTGAAACAGATTGACGAGTACATTATGGTCGGTAGTTAATGGGCACTGTGTGAAACTTTCTCCCGCAAACACAACAAGTCCGATATTGTCGTTAGGTCTTGCCATGACAAATTCTGAAGCAACGTTTTTAGCCGCCTCTAATCTGTTTGGCTTTAGGTCTTCGGCTTGCATGGTTCCAGAGATATCAAGTGCGACCATGATGTCAATGCCTTCTGTGCTTTGTTTGTTCCATGAGAATTTAGTTTGTGGTCTTGCAAGCGCAACCGCCAGTGCGGTGAATGCCACACAGAACAAGGCGAACGGCACATGCATTAATGCGATGCGCCATGATGTTTTGGCTCCTTTGAAATTGGCGACAGACGAAATTTGCAAACTGGCATCGGACTTCCGCAACTCTTTGACATACCACGCGATAGCCGGCACCAACAGCAGCAGAAGGAACAAATATGATGGTGATAGGAAAGTCATTTTAGAGAATTATCTTGAGTTGATTGGCTGTCATCAGCCTCTTGAGCGGGTTTAGTACGTTCGACGAAATCATATGCGCTGTTAAGGACATTTTCATTTTCGTCAGGAAGCGCATTGTATTTGGCGAATTTTACGAGGTCTGCGATATTTAGTATTGAATTGAGCTCGGAATATGCTTCAGAATTATTTTTGAGCAATGCCTTCATGTGTGCCAGAATTTCAGACGAAGGCATTTCCATGCAACCAATGTCATATAGGTCGTCAATGTACTGTCGTAAAGCATCGGTAACTTCAGAATGATAAATTTTCTGTTGTCCCTGCTGTTGCCACCGTTTTTCGTCTTTAATCCTGTTAAGCTCTCCGATTGCGACATCGTATGCGTTTCTTCTTCTGACTTGTGGCGGTATTTTTTCAATTACGACATCTTTGACAAAGAATTTTCTGAAGAGTAGCCAAATAGCCACGAGAAGTCCGATAATGCATAAGATAAGAGCGGCAGCCAAAGCATAGCCCTTCCAATAGAATGGTGGTGCGATTGGAGGTTTAATGTCAAACAGCGCGAGTTTTGTGGTGTCAATTTCGAATGGTTGTATAAATCTGATTGAAACCGGGTTAGTCCAAACGGTATCTTGCTGCATAACGACAGGCAACTGTGCGATAGAGTAGAGCGAGTCTTCGAAACAAGTCAGAGTGTATGTGGCTTTTAATTTTTTCGAGTTGTTTTCGTTTAGCGTGTCGATAACCGGTCCGCTGAGCACTTCGATGTCGGAGTTGAGAGTGTCATTGAATGATGGGAACAAAATGTCGCCCTCGTCATTTTGTGCGGTTATATACATATTGACTTGCCCACCAATAACGCAAACCGTGCTGTCAAGTTCAACTTGCGCAAGTCTAGCCTGTGCATTAAGTACTGAAGTGGTTATGAGTAACGATATTATTAAACCATTACATTTCATAGTGTGGTGTAGAAAGTTAAAAATCATCGCATTTTGAAAAGTTTCATGAGCGCTTTGACATAGTCGCCATCGGTAGTCATGTTGACGTGGTCAACACCAGCTTTAGTAAAACTTTCGTAATTTTTGTTTCTTCTTAGCAATTGCCTTTTGTTGTACATTTCCCTTGTCTGCTTGTCGCTGGTGTCAATCCAAATTCTTTCTCCAGTTTCAGCGTCTTTGAATTTGACAAGTCCGACATTTGGCATATAGTCTTCCCTCGGGTCCGAAATTTCGAGAGCCGCGATGTCATGCTTTCTGTTTGCAATCATCAATGCTTTTTCGAAATTGTCGCAAATGAAGTCAGAAATGAGGAATGCGGTGCTTCTTTTCTTGATGACATTGGTGAAATACTGCAAAGCCATTGCGATATCCGTTTTACTGCTTTGTGGCTCAAAATCGAGCAATTCCCTAATAATATGCAAGACATGTTTTCTTCCTTTTTGAGGCGGAATGAATTTCTCAATTTTGTCAGAAAACATGATGACGCCGACTTTATCGTTATTTTGCAGGCTTGAGAATGCGAGTGTAGCGGCAACTTCGGCAATGAGGTCCTTCTTGTACATCACTTTGGTGCCGAAATTGCGGCTTGCGGAAATGTCAATAAGCAGTATGAGTGTGAGTTCCCGTTCTTCTTCAAAGACCTTAATAAAAGGTTTGTTGAATCTTGCGGTCACATTCCAATCGATACTTCTTACATCGTCTCCGTATTGATATTCTCGGACTTCGCTGAACGTCATGCCTCTTCCTTTGAATGCAGTATGATATTCTCCGGCGAAGATGTTCTGCGAAAGTCCTCGCGTTTTAATTTCGATTCGGCGTACTTTTTTTATCAGTTCGGAGGTTTCCATTGTTTTTGTTAGTTATATAAGGTGGTAAGTGCCGCAGCCAATTTGTTAGCTTAAAGCCCAATCGGTTAGGCCGCACGACAGGGTGAATGGTTAGGGCACTTCAACCGCATTAAGGATTTCTGTGATGACTTCTTCGCTGGTAAGGTTATTAGCTTCAGCTTCGTAGCTCATGCCAATTCTGTGCCTGAGCACGTCATAGCACACAGCCCTGATGTCTTCCGGAATGACATATCCGCGCCTTTTGATGAAAGCATAGGCTCTTGCCGCAAGTGCCAGGTTGATGCTTCCACGCGGTGAGGCGCCGAATGAAATCATTTCTTTAAGATTTTGCAGGCCATATTGTTCTGGGTATCTCGTGGCGAAAATAATGTCAATAATGTATTTTTCTATTTTTTCGTCGATATAGACTTGCTTAACAACTTCTCTTGCAGAAATGATGTCAGCCGTGTTGAGCATAGCCGCAATAGTGTTGCCCGACTGACTGATATTTTGTCTTACGATGATTTTTTCTTCGTCTTTGGCAGGGTAGTCAATAACCACTTTGAGCATAAATCTGTCCACTTGCGCTTCAGGGAGCGGATATGTACCTTCTTGCTCAATAGGGTTTTGAGTAGCCAACACGAGGAAAGGCTGGGGCAGTTTGAAAGTTTTTTCGCCAATAGTAACTTGTCTTTCCTGCATAGCCTCAAGCAACGCGCTTTGCACTTTGGCCGGTGCTCTGTTGATTTCGTCGGCAAGTATGAGGTTAGCGAATACCGGACCTTTTTTGATTGAGAACTCTTCAGTTCTTGGGCTATAGATCATTGTTCCAATAACGTCAGCCGGCAAGAGGTCTGGCGTGAACTGTATTCGGCTGAAATCGGCTTTGATAAGGTCGGCAAGTGTTTTGATTGCCAGTGTTTTAGCCAATCCCGGCACGCCTTCGAGCAGAATGTGTCCGTCAGCAAGCAATCCGATAAGAAGAGACTCGATAAGATGCTTCTGCCCCACAATGGTGTTGTTCATGCCCATTGTGAGCGCATCAACAAAAGCGCTTTGGCGCTCAATTCTTTCGTTTAATTCACGAATGTCAATTGTAGTTTCCGACATAATATGTATGTAATTAAGTTTATTCAGAATTTTATAGTAAAGATTCTTCGTCAAAATGGAGTAGGGAAATATCCCCATTATCATCTATTGCCGCATATGAAAACTCGTTAATGCAGTCCCCCAAAATGATTACCCTTGAATCCTTTTTTATCATAAGGTCAAGCAGGATGTGCCTGTGCCCAAAGATATAATAGTCGTGATGTTCAACCTTTTCCGCATCTTTTGCAAACAGCACGAGGCGTTCACTGTTTTCTCCACGATATCTGTTATGCAATTGAAGTTCTTTAGTTCTATTCTTGGCTGACCACCATAGACCAAAATTTATGCCAAAACGAGATGGAATTAAGCAAAAAAGTTTCTTGCAAACTTCGCTATGGAAAATCCATTGAATGATTTTGACCCCGGTATTAGTTTCTTTAAGTCCATCTCCGTGTGCTAAAAAACATTTTTTCCCATTAATTTCTATAGATTCGGGCTTTTTATGGACAATGACGCCACATTCTTCCTGCAGATAGCCATAAGTCCACATGTCGTGATTACCAGTGAAATAATGTACTACAATGCCAGAGTCAGCAATCTCGGCGAGAGTTCCGAGAAATCTTGTTTGCCCTTTGGGAACTGTGTATGCGTATTCGAACCAAAAGTCTATCATGTCTCCGAGCAGAAAAATTTCAGTTGCGTCTTTGGCGAGCGTCCTTAACATTGCGCAAACTTTGCGTTCTTGCTTATGCGCAGCCTGTTTGTCAGGTAAGATGCGTGAGCCGAGATGGGCATCAGAAAGAAAATAAATCATATAATATTGTTATGTCAAAATCAATTAAAGCACTAAAAATGATAGATATCGCTAAATTATAATTATTAGGAAACAAGCGATAAGAGTTCTAAATGGAACGATAAAGCGTTATATGTCAAATCCGAGTTCGAGTTTAGCTTCTTCGCTCATCATGTCCTTATTCCACTCAGGCTCAAAAACCAAGTTAATGTTGACATTTTGTATTCCATTGATGGACATGAGTTTAAGTCTTGCATCTTCCATAATGAATTCAGCGCTTGGGCAATTAGGAGCAGTCATTGTCATATCCATGTCAATAGAATCGCATTGCTCGTTAAGTTCTACTCTGTACACAAGTCCGAGGTCATAAATAGACACAGGAATTTCCGGGTCGTATACCGTTTTAAGCATCTTAACAATCTCTTCTTCAAGTTTTTGTTTATTCTCAAATTCTTCAGCGTTCATAATGAATTAAATTTCGATAAGAGGCGCGTTGTTGATTTTATTGATAAATTCGTCAATAATAGGGTAGCCTTGTGCGAGGGTACCGTTGACTACGCACACGACTTCCATTTTGGCTTTAACGCATAGCACTTTGTCACGGCTTCTGTAAATGTAATGTGAGAACACGTATCGGAGTCCGTCTTTAGCTACGCTTACGCAACTGATGTACTCGTCTTGCGAGCGCAGTGAACTTTTGTATTGCACTTCGGCTTTAGCCAGCACGGCATCACATCCCTCGTCATGCAGTTTAGAGAAGCTAATGCCATTGACCCGCAAAAATTCATGCCGAGCGTGTTCAGTGTAGTGCATGTAGATGGCGTTATTTACAATTCCTTGTAAATCGCACTCATAATCACGCACAATGTCTTTTATAAAAAATTGATGCTGCATTAGTTATATAAGTCGTTGAAATTATATGTATTATAACACTCTTATAATTGTCATTCCGTCGCGCACAGGTAGTATCGTGGTGCTGACTCGCAAGTCGTTATGCACGAAGTCGTTAAATTTTCTTAATGCGATAGTCTGAGCGTCTTTAGCTTTATCATCAATTATTTTTTCGCTCCACAGCGTGTTGTCTGCAATAATTATGCCGTGATTTTTCATCAAAGGCAATAAAATCGTGTAGTATTCAAGGTATTGACGCTTGTCGGCATCAATAAACGCGAAATCTATAGAGTGGGGGGTAAATCGCATATTTCCAATCAATTGCGTAGCATCACCAATATGCAATGAAATTTTACTTGATATGGAAGTTTTGGCAAAATTATCCTTTATGACGTCTTCAAGCTCGTCATCTATCTCAAAAGTGTGAAGTATTCCAGAATCTTGCAGTCCTTCGGCGATGCATAGTGCTGAATATCCCGTAAATGTTCCGATCTCTATAGCAAGAGTCGGATTAATGATATTTGAGAATAATGACAGTATTCGTCCTTGTATGTGCCCTGACGCCATTCTTCCGTTAAGTTGAGTGACGTTGGTCTCCCTCCAGATTTGATAGAGATATCGAGGTTCCGGGTCAATATGCGTTGCGATATATTGGTTTATTTGTTCGTTCATTATTATTTTTTTTTGCAAAGTTAGCAAAAAAAATAGAGATCTATTATTTAACATAATATCAATTCCATTTATATTGTATTTTGTAAATAGTAAAAAAAAACGTACCTTTGCAATTGAAAAAAAACAAAAAAAACTGAAAAATGAAAGCATACGTATTTCCTGGGCAAGGCGCCCAATTTGTTGGTATGGGCAAAGACCTGTACGAGACAAACCAAGTAGCCCACGATCTCTTTGAATGCGCAAATGAGATATTGGGCTTTCGTATTACAGACATAATGTTTTCAGGCACAGACGAAGACCTGCGCCAAACTAAAGTTACTCAACCCGCGGTATTTTTACATAGCGTAATATCAGCCATAGTAAATTCGGACGGCAAACCTGACATGGTAGCCGGCCACTCACTTGGAGAGTTCAGCGCATTGGTAGTAAGTGGCGCACTAAATTTTGACGATGGTCTTCGCCTTGTATCTGCACGCGCGCAGGCAATGCAAAAAGCGTGCGAACTGGAGCCATCGACGATGGCAGCGATAATAGCTTTGCCGGATGAAGTAGTTGACGATGTGTGCGATAGCATAACAGACGAAGTGGTTGTAGCGGCAAACTTCAACTGCCCCGGTCAGGTTGTTATATCCGGTTCAATCAATGGCATAGACCGCGCTTGCGAAATACTGAAGGAGAAAGGCGCCAAGCGTGCAATAAAGCTGTCAGTTGGCGGCGCATTCCACTCTCCTCTGATGCAGCCAGCAGCCGAAGAGTTGCGCAACGCAATACTTGCGACAGAGTTTCATTCTCCCAAATGCCCTATTTATCAGAATGTTAACGCTTATGCTCAAACGGATGCCGAGTTGATAAAGCAAAATTTGGTAGCTCAGTTGACAGCTCCGGTAAGATGGACACAAACAGTCAGGAACATGATAGCAGACGGTGCTACCGAGTTTCATGAGTTTGGTCCTGGTGATGTGCTGAAAGGTCTTATAAGAAAGATAGACAGCACTGTGCAAACCTTATAATAGATTTTCACATTCGTTAATTATAATAATATAATGTACAGGACACACACATGCGGTGAACTTCGGTTGTCGGACGCAGGTAAGACTGTTACTTTGTCCGGTTGGGTTCAGCGTATCCGTCGTATGGGCGGAATGACATTCTGCGACCTTCGTGACCGTTATGGCATTACTCAATTGGTATTTGACCAAGATCAGCCAGAATTATGTGATAAAATAAACCATGCAGGTCGCGAATGGGTGCTTCAAGCGACCGGCCGCGTAGCAGAGCGCACGAGCAAAAACGCCAACATGTCCACAGGAGATATAGAAATCATAGTTTCATCGCTTGTGGTATTAAATGAGGCAATTACCCCACCCTTTACTATAGAGGACAACACAGACGGTGGGGATGATTTGCGCATGAAATACCGTTATTTGGACTTAAGACGTGACGCCGTCCGCAAAAATTTGGAGTTACGGCATAAGGTAACGATTGCCGTGAGGGATTATCTTGACAAGCAGGGTTTCTTGGAGATAGAGACTCCTGTGCTTGTGAACTCGACTCCCGAAGGCGCACGTGACTTTGTTGTTCCAAGCCGCATGAATCCTGGTCAATTTTATGCTTTGCCTCAAAGTCCTCAGACGTTGAAACAGTTGCTAATGGTAAGTGGCATAGACCGTTACTTTCAGATTGTGAAGTGTTTCCGCGATGAGGATTTGCGTGCAGACCGTCAACCCGAATTCACCCAGATAGACTGCGAGATGTCGTTTGTGGAGCAAGAAGATATTCTAAATATGTTTGAGGGTTTAAGCCGCCACATATTTAAGACTATCAAGGGTATTGACTTGCCTACCCTGCCCCGCATGACATGGCACGATGCGATGAAATACTATGGTTCAGACAAGCCAGACATACGATTTGACATGAAGTTTGTCGAATTAATGGACATTCTAAAGGGCTATGGTTTCAGCGTATTTGACAATGCGGAATACATAGGTGGCATTTGCGCTAAAGGTGCAGCCCATTACACGCGCAAGCAGTTGGATCAATTGACTGAATATGTAAAGCGTCCACAAATAGGCGCCAAGGGTCTTGTCTATGCCCGAATTGAAGAAGACGGTAATGTGAAGTCATCTGTAGATAAGTTCTATAGTCAGGATGTCCTTCAACAAATGAAATCCGCCTTTGGCGCAGAGTCCGGTGACTTAATATTGATATTGAGTGGCGAAAATGCCAATAAGACTCGCAAACAGCTGTGCGAATTGCGTCTTGAGATGGGCAATCAGCTGGGCCTTCGCGACAAAAACAAATACGCTTGTTTGTGGGTTGTTGATTTTCCGTTGTTAGAATGGAGCGAAGAGGATGAGCGTTTCTACGCCATGCACCACCCTTTCACTTCGCCTAAACCCGAAGACATTCCGCTGCTTGACACAGATCCAGGTTCAGTTCGCGCAAATGCCTATGATATGGTAATCAACGGTGTGGAAGTTGGCGGCGGCTCAATAAGGATTCATGACAGCCAGCTGCAACAGAAGATGTTTGAGATATTAGGTTTTACTCCAGAACGCGCGCAACTAAACTTTGGATTTTTGATGAATGCATTCAAGTATGGAGCGCCTCCCCATGGCGGTCTTGCTTATGGTCTTGACCGTTATGTAAGTCTTCTTGCCGGTCTGGACAGCATCAGGGACTGCATAGCCTTCCCAAAGAACAATCAGGGCCGTGACGTGATGCTTGATGCTCCAACAGAGCTTGAACCTGCTCAGCTTGACGAACTGAAAATAAACGTTGTAAAAGAATAAGATTAGTTCTTACTTGAAAGTTAAGCACGCCTTATATGGTGTGCTTAACTTTATTTATAAACATCTAAAAAAACGGAAAATCTAATGCCCTACTTGCTCTAAAATTCAGCATGACGAAACACCTTGTCTGAAGCAAGACGTTGTTGTGTATGGAGTTTGGGAAAAAAGTTGTAACTTTGCATAGCAAAACAGAAGAAGGAGAAATGCAGCTCCAGTTGAATAATAGTAAATAATGAGAGATATAGGTATTAGTGGATTTTTTTTCTCGCATATTTTCTTTTGACCCGAATTCCCCGTTACTGTTCACTCAATTTTATTTTTGGGGGTTCTTTGCTATAGTATATGCTATATTCAGCCTTCTACACCGTAAGCGTTTGCTCCGCAATGCCTTTTTGTTTTTTGTAAGTGTTTTTTTCTACTACAAGACAAGCGGTCTTGCGCTGTTGATATTGCTATTTGTGACATTGTCTGATTTTTTAATAGCCAAGCGCATATATAGTTTAAAATGGTCAGAAGATGAGGGCAATAAGCCCAAAGCCGAAAATGCTAAGTCAGGCAATGAGGGCGATGAACTGAAAAAAACTGAGCGGAAGTGGGGAGATGTATGTGCTAAATGTTGGCTCATAGTGTCAGTTTGCATTGATTTGGGGCTACTTGCCTATTTCAAATACTCGTACTTTTTCACCAATATGTTGAATGATATGCTTGACACCAACCTGCATGTCTTCAATGTTTTCGGTTTAATCGGCAATGAGCTTGCGGGTAGTCCAGTGTTTTCTGTAGACAGGATAGTCCTGCCAGTCGGTATCTCTTTTTACATATTCCAGATTATAAGTTATATTGTAGATGTGTATCGGGGTGAAGTTAAACCCGTTAGGAATATATTGGATTTTGGGTTGTATGTGAGTTTTTTCCCTCAACTTGTTGCAGGTCCGATAGTAAAGGCTTCCGACTTTATCCCTCAGTTGTACCGTCCGTTTTTTTTGACTCGCCGTCAGTTCGGGTATGCTGTATTTTGGATATTGAACGGTTTGGCAAAAAAAATCATACTGTCGGACTATATAGCAGTTAATTTCATAGACCGTGTATTTGAGAACCCGTTGCTATTTAGTGGTTTTGAGAACTTTGCCGCGATATTCGGCTATTCTCTTCAAGTGTATGCAGATTTTTCGGGTTACACAGACATAGCCATAGGCGTAGCGATGCTGATGGGTTTCTTTTTGCCTCAAAACTTTAACTCACCTTATAAAGCCCAGTCGGCCCATGAGTTCTGGAAACGTTGGCACATATCTTTGAGCCGTTGGCTTCAGAATTATTTATATATTCCTCTTGGCGGCAACCGCCGCACGAGTTTTGGCACATATTTTTGGATTGTCACGATAGCTGCCATAGCATTGATTTTAACAGGTTCGTTGTGGGCTTTGCTTGCAATTCTTACGGTAGCTCTGTCAGTGCTTTTAGCCGCATGGCTGCGTCCAGATCGCCGCAAGAAATTATATGCCAACCTAAATTCCTTCATAACGATGCTACTTGGTGGCCTATGGCATGGTGCGAGTTGGAATTTCATGATTTGGGGTGGTCTGAATGGCATCGGGATGATAGTGTACAAATTGTGGAAAGACATGGGCTGGCACATGCGAATGCTGTTACTTTTGCTGGTAACGGGCGGGGTTCTCGCATTGGCGGAGCTATTTCCAGCCCCAGTGTGGAATCTGTTCGGTGTATGGCTTTTGATAATCACAGCCGGTAGTGTCATACGATATGTTTACTACCTATTGTTTGGCTCGGTTAAGGCTATTTCTATAGTGTCGAAGGCTGGTCAGGCGTGGGCCGTAATACAGACTTTTGTTTTTATTACATTTACTCGTTTGTTTTTCCGTTCCGGTTCAAATCTTGACCCAGAAACCGCGAACCAAGTAGCGTGGAACACGGCAAAAAACATGGTCAACCAAATAGGCAGTGCATGGAACCTCGGTGTAGTTCCGGATATATGTGCTGCGTATTGGAAAGTTTTCGCACTAATCATTTTGGGCATGCTGATTCATTGGCTTCCGGACCGCTTGAAACGACGTTATCGGTATTGTTTTGCTGTTTTGCCAATCCCCATAATGCTTTTTGTGGTGGTATGTATAGTGTTTGTGCTTTATCAGTTTATCACATCCGATTTGCAGGCGTTCATATATTTCCAGTTTTAGTGGCTGCTATGGCATATTGGGTCAACGATGAATGCCGTTTCGGAATATAACTTTGTCATAGTAGAACGTGTTAGAAAAAAATAATATGATGTTGAAAAAAGTTATTTATATTGGCATATTATTGTTATCATTTAACTGTTATGAGTTAATGTCGGAAAATAGTGTAAGTAATAAGATTGAAGCCGCTCGAAAGAATGATGCGCCATGCACATTGGGCTATGAGTTTGAGAATAATTTGCCACTGTACTATGAGCAAATGCGGCAGGAAAACGCCCCAACGCTGTCGTTGTCTGAGTATGTAGGTGAGATTGAGTCATGGAGGAATGCGGCACACACAAAATTCATGGAAATGGCAGGTCCATTTCCGCCAGATTGTGAATTTGATGCTGAAGTATTGATGGAGGAACAACGCGACGGCTATGTGGTTAAGAAGGTATCGCTTAATTTGTCATCATGGGAGCGCATAAACATGTATTTGCTAATTCCCGACGATAGTGTCCCCCACCCTGCAGTAGTTTTAATGCATGACCATGGTGCTCATTTTAGCATTGGCAAGGAGAAAGTTGTAAGACCCATACTAACGCATTCGGATTCGGTAGTGGCATTAGATGCCGCAACGTGGGTTGAGCGTTGTTATGGTGGTAGATATGTTGGTGATGAGTTGGCCCACCTTGGTTATGTTGTAGCGGCAATTGACGCTCCGTATTTCGGAGAGCGTGGTGCGAAGAGCGGCAGCAGGTATGTCGAGCAGCAGGCAATCGCGTCGAATTTCCTGCATTTGGGTTATTCGTGGGCAGGCATAACATTGCATGATGACTTGCGTACGCTTGAGTATGTCCGCAGCCTACCATGTGTTGATGATGACCGCATCAGTGCCATGGGATTCAGTTATGGAGCTTTTCGTGCTTGGACGCTTGCAGCCGCATCGAGAAGCCTTGCTGCAGTAGTGTCTGTGTGCTGGCTTGGTAATGTTAGAGATTTGGTTGTCGACGGAAACAACATTACTCGTGGTCAGACTGCATATACCATGTATTTTCCCCGTTTGGCTCAATATTTGGATTTTGGGGATATAGCCGCCATTAGCAGCCCGACACCTGCTATGTATATTCAAGGCAATGATGACGTGCTGTTCACACGTGAAAGCGTCAATTGCGCTTTTGATGTGGTGCGTAAGGCGTATAGTGATGTTCATGAACGTTTGAGTTTGGTCATGGCTGCAGGCGGTCATGTGTTTGATGTTGACAGGCAGAAAACAGCATTTGATTTTTTGGATAAATGGGGCCGGTGAATAGCAATTGTTAGTTAGCTAAAATGATTGTGAATTAAGATATTATGAATGATACAATTTGTGCAATTTCTACAGCTCGCGGGATAGGCGCAATAGCCGTGATACGTGTGAGCGGCGATGATGCGATAAGTATAGTTGACAGTGTTTTTAGCGCTCATCGCACTGGCGTTAGACTTTCAGACCGCAAAACGCACACGGTAACCTACGGCACAATATCGGATTGTTATGGCGAAATCGTAGATGATGTTTTAGTGTCTGTTTTCAGGCATCCAAATTCCTTTACGGGCGAAGACAGTGTTGAGGTGTCCGTACATGGTTCTTCGTATGTCCAGCAAGAGGTGTTGAGGCTGTTGTGTTCAAAAGGAGCCCGACTTGCGATGCCCGGTGAGTTTTCACGCCGCGCCTTTGCCAACGGGAAGTTTGACCTTGCGCAAGCCGAGGCAATAGCAGACCTAATAGCTTCGCAGAGCAAAATGAGCCATAAATTAGCGATTTCGCAGATGAGCGGCCGCATATCAGAAAAACTTGCAGATTTGCATAATCGCCTTGTTGAGTTGTCAGCGTTGCTTGAATTGGAGCTTGATTTTTCGGAAGAAGATGTTGAGTTTGCTGACCGTAAGACCTTGATAGACACATGTGTTGGCTTACAGGGTGAGATATCCAGCTTATCTGATTCATTTAGGCTGGGCAATGCCCTAAAAAATGGAATACCCGTTGCTATAGTTGGCAATACGAATGCAGGCAAATCAACACTTCTGAACCTGCTTGCGGAGGATCAACGTGCAATAGTTTCTGACATAGACGGCACAACCCGCGATGCAATAGAAGTTCCGGTGAACATAGATGGTGTTCTTTTCAGATTTATAGACACGGCAGGCCTGCGTGAAACGTCGGACGAGATAGAACGTCTGGGCATTGAGATTACAAAGCACCATATACAGAAAGCAGACATTGTAATCAATCTGATTGATGCGAGCGACGAGCGGACAGCAGCCTTGCTTAATGGTGCCGTAAGCAAGATATTGAACGTCATCAATAAGATTGACAAGGTAGGTCCGGATCGTATTTCAGAACTGGAAAAGCAGTACGATAATGCGGTATGTATTTCAGCCAAAAATGACGTAAACATTGACGTTCTAAAGGCGCGGTTGATTGCCCTGTCAAAAGCAAATGAGATAGCTGAAAGTGATGTGATTATTACCAATGAGCGTCATTACCAATGCCTTAGGTCAGCCGGCGAGGCGCTAAACCGCACGCTTTTCGGTTTGAAGAATGGGATTGCTACGGACTTGGTAGCCGAAGATTTGCGCCTTTGCAATCGTCACATAGGCGAAATAACCGGCCAAATAACGTCAGATACGGTTTTACACACAATATTCAGTAGGTTTTGCATCGGAAAGTAGATTCTGCATGGGAAAGTGATTTTTTGCAAAGAAAAGCATACTATCTGCAAATATAGCTCATAAATAGCATAATTTCAAGCATTAAGAATTTCGTTCATTTTTGCAGATTTTTGACTTTTAACTTCGATATTTGCAGATTTTAGCCCATTTAGTCCCCCATCTGTCCCCCGAAGTAACACTTTATTCTTCGAGGGACAAAAAGAATTATTTTCGTATATATTCCTCCCAATGTTTGGAAAAATCAACAATACCTTCATTATGTTGAGTTTTCATGTATTCAGGAAAGGAAGCT
>JAFTCC010000064.1 GCA_017454915.1 Paludibacteraceae bacterium | reverse complement strand
TTGTCTTTTTTGTTTCTTTTTGGCATCTTTTTGCTTTTTGCTCGGTCATTATGCCCGCATAACTCCCTCGTTCAAAGACAAAAATCCGCTCAAAAATAATCCAAAAAATCCTAATAATTCTAATGACCGATTTGGGTTAAACAAAAACAATATACAAAAATACAAATATTTTTGCGAATTATTTGTATATTTGCAACAAACAAATACAGATATGACAAAATCATACGAGATAGACAGTATTGAAGTTGTTCAAGCCAAACGAGGTGTAGAGACCCGCTTTGGCCGTGTGCCAAACTCTCCCAAAGACTTTATGGAGTTGAGCCTTGCCATCGAATATGCCATTGGCACTCCGATTAACGAGGACACATTGAGTCGATTGTGGGGCTACAAACCATCTTATAAACGAGTGCGGGTTAGCACTTTGCGGACGTTGAACAAATACGCTTCCGGCGATGTTGAGTCCGGATTGACACACACAAAGGTCGTGCACGCCGATGACATCAACGTCGGCGGAAAACTGAGTATTGCTTGGCTGCCAGACCGTGTATGCACAATAGAGTATCTCGGAGAGTGGAGATGGAAAGTGGTGGAGGCGACAAACAGCAAACTCCATGTTGGTGACACTTTCTCATGCCGCACACTGGCTGTTGGCGAGCAACTATTCATTGACAACCTTGAACAAGACGGCAAGCAATATGACGGCTATGTGATAGGCAAAAAAAATGGTCTTACGAGCGTGACCATTCTCAACAGCGTGACGAGCATGGGAGATGGGTGCTTTAATCGTAAATAATTCTTTTCTCAATATACTGGCTTTCGACTAAATATAATTGTAGACTAAGGGCACTCGTTTGGGCTTTTCTTGTGGACTATTGGCGTTAAGTCATTCAATAGAATAATAAAAATTTGTATCTTTGCAGAGCATATTAAATTCAATCAGTTATGAATAAGAAACTTGTTTCGGTTATGCTGGTGGCGATGACGGCGCTGGCATTGGTGTTCAACTCGTGCAGCAAGGACTCGAAAGACGAGCCAACTTCACCCACCGACACTACGGTTGACGTATCGGAAGGACCGGTTTATGACCTGTCGTGGACAGAAGAATACATCAGCGCAAAACGTGAAAAAATCAATCTTGCGGGCAAATGGTATGTCAGCGGCGTAACATCGTACGCCACCACTGAGCCAGAGACGAACATATTCGCCACCATAGCGACGTTCAAGGCGTATCTTGACATTCAGGCCAACGGCAGTGTGGCTGTGATGATGGGGACTGTGAACTTTGGAACGGGAACTTGGACACTCAATGGCGACCAGCTCAACATTGTGGTTGACGTGGTGCTTGCAGGGCACCAAGACATCACGGTAACCCTGCTCAACCAGCGCGACGGAAAGCTGACAGCCAATTATGTCAAAAGCTTTGAAACTCCCGTTGATTATTCTGAAATAACCCTTGAGCCATACACCGATGGTATAACATTCCCCGAAGCAGCTTTGAACACCATTTTAGTAGAAGGAGAGCCCCGTTTGTCCGGAAGTTGGCATCTTGACCGCATACACCGCTTCGGTGCTGAAAACAAAGATCTTACCGTAGATTATTCGTCGTGGGTTTTCGACCAGAACGGCGAAAAGCGCAGCCTGTCGCGCAAGCCCTCGAAAAACCATAGCGAAGATGCGGATAATACCACTTTTGCCGTCAGCGCCCAGACGTTGACATTAGGCTCTGGAGAAGCCTACACGGTTATAAAACTCACGGAAGACAATATCGTACTTCGTAGCCTTAACACATCAAAAATCACCGACTTCAACTACGACGAGTATTATTTCTCACAGTTGATAGAACCCGAGATAGAACCAGTGCCTTGAGTACGGTGCGGCCTCGGAGCCGCAATTATGGCAAGCGGAACAGCAGACCCGACTTAAGGGCATAAAAAAACTTCCCGATGAGCGCATCGGGAAGTTTTTTTGATATAACCGCAAAGTTTAGAGAGCTTTAAGGTCTTTACCGGGTTTGAATTTAGCAACTTTTGCAGCTGGGATAACGATGGGCTTTTTAGTGCGGAGGTTGATACCCTTGCGTTCAGCGCGTTCAGCTACTTTGAATGAACCAAAACCGGGAAGTACAACGCTTTCTCCTTTTTTAAGAGAAGCAGCTACTGCATTACATGCTGCGTCAACAGCCTTTTTTGCGGCAACTTTGCTCAAGCCAGCGGCTTCAGCAACTGCATTTACGAGTTCTAATTTTGTCATGACTTTAAAAAGTTAAAAGTGATTATTGTAGATTATGATAATAGACAATTAGGATTTTATCGACTGCAAATGTAATACAAACTTTTTGATTATCAAAACATTTTTGCCAACTTTTTCAAAAAAACTTGTATTTTTTTCAAAAAAGGCGTTTTTTTATGCTTTTTTTTGTACTTTTGCATTATATTTTCTAACAGTTTATAACGTCTTTTGCATTTAGACGTTACTTTTTTTGAATTTATATGTCACGTTTTGTTTTTTGGGATAGGATGGAGCCCGCCACCAAGCATCTTCTGCTGATTACCACACTATGCTTTGCAGTTCAGGTTCTGTGTGAGCATTCAGGTGTACGGCTTGATGATGTGCTTGGTTTGCACTATTGGCAGGCGTCGAAGTTCAATGTCATGCAGACGGTGAGCTATATGTTCATGCACGGCAATTTCTCGCACCTTTTTTTCAACATGTTTGCCTTGTGGATGTTTGGCACAACGGTGGAACAACGGCTTGGCACCCGCAAGTTTGTCATCTTCTATTTGGTGTGTGGTATAGGGGCGGCGATAATTCAAGAGCTCACGTGGTCAATCAATGTCAACAAGTTGTTAGGCTCGCTCGCCGCTGCAGATGCTAACGTACTTGAAATCCAAGCGCTCAAACACAGTGTCCTCAACCAGATGGTAACCATAGGTGCTTCTGGAGCCGTGTTCGGACTGCTGCTTGCGTATGGATGGCTGTTCCCCGAGGCGCGGGTTATGTTCATTTTCTTCCCCGTGCCAATTCCAAGCCGCGTCTTTGTGGCAATTTATGCTGTGGTCGAACTACTTGCAGGTGTGGCTAACTTCCAGTTTGACAACGTCGCCCACTATGCGCACCTCGGTGGCATGATTTTTGGCGCACTAATCCTGTATTACTGGAAAATAAGGAAAGAACTATGACCTCTGGGTTTACAATGAATGACCAATATCGCCGTTCCGACGTGGTAATGCAGTTGATTTACGTGAATTTCTGCGTCTGGCTTGTCAGCCTGCTTTTAGGCTGGGCGGGTTTGTGGAGCGGTCTAAGGCAGCTGCTTGTGGTGCAGTCGGGCTTCGTGCCGTGCCTTTACCAAGCGTGGGGACTGCTGACATATATGTTCGTCAATGAGCGTTTTATGGCGATGTTCGGCTATGCGATACTGATATTCTGGTTCGGGCATCTTGCACTAACTCGCCTCACGCCTGCCCAACTTGTCACTCTGTATGTGCTTGGCGGCGTTACTGGCGGCATAGCTTTCTCATTTGTTTCTACTGGTGTTTACGCAGGCAGTGTGGCTGCAGTGACGGGTCTGGTGACAGCCGTGGCTGTACTCAAACCCGATGATGATATAAATCTGCTTTTTCTCGGCCGCATACGGCTTCTGTGGCTTTCGCTGGGCGTGATAGCGCTGTGCTTGCTCTCCAACCCGTCGTGGAGCTTCGCAGCCCTTGTTGCAGGCGGCGCATTCGGAGGCTGGCTCTTTGTCACTTTGCTCAACGGTGGCAAAGACATCAGCAAACCTTTCGTCTATGTCTACGACAGCATAGCGTCGTCACGCAAGGCAAAACGCAAAGCGCAGACCGAAGACGAAGGCGAAAAATATCACTATGCGCAAAATGTGGTTAACAATAGCGCTGACGATGTGGCGGCGACAGAGCCGCATGAAGAGGCGCAAAAAAATGCCGCGCAGTCTGACGAAGAGGAAGTGGAACGTATATTGGCAAAAATAAGGACCTCGGGCTATAGCAGTCTGA
The DNA here is from genome assembly GCA_017454915.1 of Paludibacteraceae bacterium. Taxonomy (GTDB): domain Bacteria; phylum Bacteroidota; class Bacteroidia; order Bacteroidales; family Paludibacteraceae; genus UBA3747. Next base: position 164,001 of record JAFTCC010000064.1, on the reverse strand, counting down.
CGGAGGATGAAAAACAGCGGATCTTCAAATAAAAGTTTTGCCCGTGTGTTCACCAAATCGGTGCTCATAGGCGTCAACATACTCATTGTGCTGCCTCTTCTCTTGAGCGTATGCGCCAATTATGTGTCGCCGGCACAGCACACCACCGCGTTCGCATTTCTGGGGCTCTTGTTCCCTTTGTGGATGGCTCTCAACGTTTTGTGCGCGTTGTTTTGGCTCATTGCCCACCGCTGGCCTTTTCTCATATCGCTCATAGCGTTGCTGCTCTGCGGCAGCTCGGTGCGCAACACTTTCCCCATCCATTTTACCGCTAACGATGCCGACAGCGCAAAGCATAAGGTTAGCCTGCTGTCATATAACGTAGCGCAGTTTAATCACGAAAAGCATCCCGTAGCCCTCGATGTTGTGCTTGAGCACGACCCTGATATCGTGTGCCTTCAAGAATATGCAGACTGCGAACAGAGCAACAAATACATCACTACGGCAGAAGTCAACAAAATCATGAGCCGCTACCCTCACCGCCATACTACAATAGTATGGACCAACAGGTACGGCTCAAGATTTGGCACCATCACGTTCAGTAAATATCCAATCGTTGGTTCAGCCAATATCACGTTCGAGTCCAAAGGCAATTCGGCTCACCGGGTTGATGTGCTCGTGGACGGTGACACCGTGCGCGTCATCAACTGCCACCTTGAGTCTTTCTCGCTCAAGCAGGGCGACCTTGGTGTCATTGACGAGGCATTGAATAACCCCACCAGTTCAGAATCAGTGCGCACCGCCGGCGAAACGATACGCAGCACCATGCCCAAGCGGATGCGCAGTCGTGCCAAGCAGGCAGACATTATTGCACGAGAAGTTAAGTCCAGTCCTTACCGTACCATCGTTTGCGGTGACTTCAACGACACCCCCGTGTCATACACCTACCACACCGTCCGCGGCACCATGCGCGATGCGCACGTCGATGCCGACTGGGGATTTGGTAACACGTTCTTTCACAAAGGCATAGGAGTCTGTATCGACCATTTGCTCTACACACCCGATATGCGCGCCACCCGCTACAAAGTCATTGACAGCCCCGCCTCCGACCACCTCCCCATCTGCGCCACCCTTGCGTGGTAATTTATTGTTTCACTTTCATTTTCTATAGTAATATGTAGTCTTATACTTGAAAGTGTCCAGTTTTCTTAAGACCCAAGTGATAAGCTAAATGCTATTTTATGTATATGTCTGCACTGCCTGCCAGCGCGTGGTTATTTCATAGGCATTGTGTGTTTGAGGTTATTAGTATCCGCAAAGATAATGATTTATTTTGAATTGTAGTGTTTCGGGCATGGATTATTTATAAAAAACTATTACAAGAAACTTGTCATATAAACTGGCAAGCAGATTATTGCCTCATCTTTTTGATAGTCTTTGGTGTAAATTAAATATCTGTTTCCCACTCGTGAGGAGAATTTCTCGCAGAACTCATCAAGTGACTTGTGCGACTTGTATCCTGAAGACTTTACTTCCAATGGAACAAGTTTGTTACCCCTTGACAGTATGAAATCTATTTCATAATTATAATTGCCTTTATCTGTTCGGAAAGTGTAGTAATACAAATTATTTCCAGCCGTATGCAGCATTTGCGCTACAAGATTTTCATAGACATATCCTAAATTAGCTTCTAATTTATCTGATAACAGTTTTTGGTAAATGATATTTTCTGTATAAGTTTTGTCTCTGAAGGCTAATGTGACAAACAAGCCTGTGTCAGCCATGAACATTTTGTAATGAGAGAAGTCCTGAAACATTCCCATGCCTACGTTGGGGTTGTTTACACGGTATGCCATGACAACGGTTTTGCTGTCTTCCAAGTCGGACACGACTTCAGTCACGCGTTCTGAAGTTTGGTTGTCGATCACGCTGCCGACTTGATACCGCGAGGCATTGTTGTTAAGCTGGCTGGGTATAGCGGCGAATAGTTTTGACGCTCGTCCGGTGTTGTCAATGCGCCTGAAGTCGTTGATGTACAAGTCCAGTATTTCACGCTTGACTTCGTCCACTGCCTGCAAATTATTGTAGTTAATGTATGTTTCCACAGCCTGCGGCATTCCACCCACAAGCATGTATAGCCGCAACTCGCGCATCCATTTGCGGTGAACGGCATCCCCCATCGGCCTTTGCATAGAGAAGGCTTGGCGCAACTGGTCGGCAACTGTTGTGCGGCCTGTAGCCCAATAAAACTCTTCCAAATCCATCGGGTGCAATGTTACGGCATGTTCCTCGGACGGAAGTAGAATGTCTTTAATGTTTTTGCGGATACTGATGAGAGAGCCAGTTTCGATGTAATCATACCTGCCGTCTTTTACCAAATGCTTTATGGCTTGTCTTGCAAGTGGCTGAAACTGTACTTCGTCAAAGATAATAACGGATTCTCGTTTGATGAGCTGCACTCCATACGCATTTTGTAGATTGATGAAAAAGAAATCTAAATCCATCATGTCTTCAAATAATGCGCTGACTTGTTTGGATGCATTAGAAAAATCTATTAGTATGTATGACTTGTATTCTTTTTTGGCAAAGTCTTCTACTAATGTGGATTTTCCTACGCGCCTTGCACCCTCAATCAATAATGCAGTCTTCCCTTGTCGTTCGTTCTTCCAACGAAGCATTTCATCGTATAATTTTCTCTTGAAAATCATTTTATTGCTTTTTTATGCAACAAAGGTAGCAAAAAAAAATAATATCCTAAAATGTTTTTGGTGAAAAGTGTCGAAAATCCTAAAATGTTTTTGGCGAAATATGTCGAAAATCCTAAAATGTTTTTGGCGAAATATGTCGAAAATCCTAAAATGTTTGAGGCAAGGGGTTATGTGGGTTTTAGGGTAGGAGGTATTTGGTGCCGTGCTGGATGACGATGCCTTTGTGGGCGGAGGTTACGGGGCGGCCGAGAATGTCATACATGGGCTGGTCGGGGTTGAGTTGTCGGGTGTCGTCCTGTTGCGTTTGCGGGAGGGCGGTGCTGATGTCGCCGGGCAGGACGTACTGCTCGTTGGTGTTGACGTTTTTGACACCTGTCTTGCCGAGGTATGTGGATGTGAGTCCTTGGCTGAGCAGTGTGCCTTGCACTTTGACTTGCTGTCCGACGAGTTCGGGGTTGTCAACGACGTTGAGCGCTGCGCGTGCGTCGTGCCCTATCTGCACGGTGATGATGTTGTCCATGTTGCTCTCGTCAGGTGACTTAGCTAAGACGAGCGAGAGGTTGTCGGTCTGGCTTATGCCGTCGAAGACGTTGTTGTAGCGTTTGACTCCGCCGAGTATGTAGCCTGTTACCCAGTACATTTCGTTGGCATATACAGTGCCGTCATGCTGTGCGAGGAGCAAGACGTCGCTGACGGTGTAGGGGTCTTCTTTGGTTCCGCTGCCTTCAAGGTCGAGGTTGAGCACTTCGAGGGTGAGCATGACGCGTTTCTGCACGGTGGTGTTGTCGGTGCCTTGTGCCTTGAGCGTGAGATATGCGCCGTGCATGTCAACGCTTGCGCCTGATTTGCAGGTTATGGTGAGTTCTCCTCCGTTAGCTGGCAATGTGGCAGGGCTAACGCTGAAGAGATTGTCGGCGTCGCTGTCTATAGTGGCGCTGATGTTGCCTTTGAGGTTGATACCGCTGACAGAGATGGTGCGTTGTGTGGTGGTGTAGTAGCGTCCGAGGAGTCCGAAGTCAACGGTAGTGCCTATGTTGGTGCGGATGACCGGAGCGGAGGGGTCGGCGGGGAACACTTTCACTTCATCGAGGAAGAAGCGGTGCTTGAGCGTGGAGGTGAAGGTGACGCGTATGCCGCTTGTGATGTCGGTGATGTGTATTGTGATGTCGTTCCACTGGTGTTTTTTGAGGTTGAATGATGTCTGGTCGGCATTTCCGCCTTGCACGCTGACGTTGAACAGCGAGTCACCTTCCCATGGCGCGGCGCGGAAAATTAGTGTGGCTTCGCCTGAACAGGCTATGAGAGGCGTGGTTGCGGAGCCTTGTTTCTGGCTTGTTCCGACTTTGATGCACTGGTTGGCTCCGTTGACGTAGGTGAATGACCATTCGGGGCTGTCCTGATATATGGCATAAGCCTTGGCGATGTCGCCTCCCCAGAGGTTGTCGTTGCCGCCGGTGTATCCGTAGTTTTCGTCTTCGGCGTCGATGCAGCGGTCAAATGATTCGTAGTAGATGGGCTCTGTCTGAGCGTATAGCGCGAGTGAGCAGAGCAGGCAGATGGTTAGTGAGAAGTTTTTCATATTGGTTAGTTAACCGCAGTGCGGATTTGTTGATAATGTTTTATTGTTGGGTTGGCATAGGCCTTTCTTTCGGCAGTCGGAACACGACTGGCAGCATGAATCTCATGCGTACGATTTTGCCACGCTGTTTGGCAGGTGTCCAGTTGGGCATGGCATTGATGACTCGCACTGCTTCTTTGTCGAGCGAAGCGTCGCCAGATGAGCGTACGACCTCAATGTCGGTGATGGAGCCGTCTTTGTTGACTATGAACTGGCAGATGGCTTTGCCTTCGATTTTGTTTTCGAGTGCTACGACAGGATATTTGACGTTTTCGCCCAAGAAGAGCGTCATGGCTTCCGTTCCGCCGGGGAACTCGGCAGGCTGTTCAACGCGCACATATAGAGGGTCTTCGTCGGGGTACTGCGCCTTTGAGGCGGTTGTCAGTGCGCATAGGATGCTCAAGAGGATAAGTATGCGTTTCATGGTGGTTGGTCTTTATAGTTACGGACACGCTGGTGGCGTGTCCGTAACTGTATTGAAATGAATGTGGAACTTTCAGAAATGTTTTAGCTCTGCAGGCGGAATACGACAGGCAGTGTGAACTTGGAGCGCACTGATTTGCCGCGTTGCTGTCCGGGTTTCCATTTAGGCATGGTTTTGATGACGCGAATGGCTTCTTTGTCAAGCGAAGCGTCGCCCGATGAGCGCACTACCTCAACATCGACGATAGAGCCGTCTTTGTTGACAGTGAACTGGCATATTGCCTTGCCCTGCACACCATTTTCGAGTGCTACGACAGGATATTTAACGTTTTTGCTCAGATATTCCATCATGGCTTTAGGTCCGCCGGGGAATTCGGCTTGCTTCTCCACGCGCACGAAAACGACTTGGTCGTCTTCTTCTTCCTCAACGGGTGCTTGCACGGGAGGTGCTATGACTTCTATCTTTTTGTCTTTGTCGTCCTCGGTGTTGATTTCGATGGTTTTTGTTTCCTTAGTGTTGTCCACCACTTCGAGTTCTTCAATCACGTCCGGTGCGGGGGGCGGTGGTGGGGGAGGTGTCATATCCTGATTGGTTTGGATGATGTCTTCGATTTCCTCCTCAAAGGAGTTCTCGACGTCGACGACGTCGAATTTGGTAACATCGTGCTTGGTCCACTCCAAGCCGATGAACATTACTGAAAGCGCAACGATGAGCCCCATCAGCAGATAGGTCAGTTTTTCGCCTTCGAGCGATGCTTTTGGTGATTTTTTTTCTTGCATAGTATGGTTGTTTTTTCTCGTCGAACGGATATTTGTGGCAAATTTACGTTTTTTTCTCTAATAATACAAGAAATGCGCTAAAAAAAAGGTTGAATTTTTGTTTTTTTGCTGTTCATAGCATAGGGCTGAACAGCCTTGCCATAGATTCTTTGAGCCTTTGCCACCATGGTCTCTGCCCCCAATGCTTTAGGTCAAGTTCTTCACATTCCGCCATTTGGCTTTCAAAGTTTTGTCGTGCCTGTTCTGCTATGGCACTGTCATAGACAAATGCGTTGAGTTCGAAGTTGAGGTTAGCGCTTCGTTCGTCAAGGTTAGCGCTTCCTATGGTTACGATTTTGTCATCCGCCACCACGCTTTTGCTGTGCAGGAAAGTTTTCCTGTATATGAATACTCTGACTCCTGCCAGCAGCATTCGCTCGATGTAGGTGCGCGATGCCGCGGCTGTTACTGGTGTGTCAGACTCCGCCGGCATCATGATTCTGACGTCCACTCCGCTGAGTGCTGCGGCGTGAATAGCGCTCAGAATTTTTTCTGGCGGGGCAAAGTAGGGGCTTTGCATGTAAACGTATCGTTGTGCGTTGAGAATAGTCCATTGCAGTCCCTGTGCTATGGCTTCCCAGTCGTTGAATGGTGCTGACGGTGTTATCTGAACGCATGTGTCGCCGTGTGTGACTGTTTCTGTGCGTAATGGCGGCAGATTTGAACTGTCATTTTGTTTTCCCGCCAGCCGCCACATATTGACGAAAGATGACTGCATGGCGTTGATGGCCGGTCCGCAGATGCGCAGCATGTTGTCGCGCCAGATGCCGAGTTCGTTGCCCGTGAGGTAGCGGTCGGCTATGTTGACGCCTCCGATGTAGCTTGTGGTTCCGTCAATGACAAGTAGTTTGCGGTGGTCCCGGTAGTTGATTGTTGAGCGTCGCAGCCGTCCCCACCAGTTGAACTTCATTGGCATAAAGTGGCGCAGTTGTACGCCGTCGTTTTCCAGCGCGCGTATCATCTTTTTGGGCATGGATATGGAACCGAGCGCATCAATCAGCAGCATAACTGTCACGCCTTCGCGCGCTTTTTGGCGCAGGGCGTCACAGAAGCGGTTGCCGATGTTGTCATTCTCGATTATGTAGAACTCGGCAAGTATGTAGTCTTTTGCCGTGGCAATGCTGTTGAGCATGCCAGAAAAGATGTCTTGGCTGTTGGTGATTAGTGTGACGCTGTTGCCGTCTGTCGCGCGTATTCCTGAATTGTTGAATAGCAGCGTTTTGATGTTGAGGTAAGGTTCAGTGTCGCTGTTTCCGGCATTAGTGGCGTCTGCGCTGACACGCTCCGTTCGCCGCCGCAGTTTGATGCGCCTCCAGCTGTCGCGTCCGAAGATGAAGTATATCATCGGTCCGGCGATTGGAATCAGCACGATAGCCATCACCCACGCTATTGATTTGCTCGGGTGGCGGTTTTCAAGCAAAAGCGCTGCTATCGCCGCCCCGATGGTGTAGATATACAGCGCTAATACTATGTAAGTCAGTATGTTGAAAAACACGGCTTATCGCACAATCTTATGTGTCTTGTTGCCAATCCGTAGCATGTAAACGCCGTTTTGCGGCACGTCGATGTTGACGTTTCCGCTGGCGGTGCCCTGCGTGATTGTTTTTCCGGCGGCGTCGAACAGGATGTATTTGATGTTGGCGTTAGCCGGTGCGGCGATGGTAATTGTGCCGTCGCGGTTAATGACAGAATATCCTTGTGCGCCGGTCTGCTCGAGCGATGTGGGGTTGTCGGGCGGCGCCACGCTGGTGCGGCTAAGGCGGAAGCGTGCTTGGAGTTCTTCGGTGTTGCTTGCGGTGAAGGTGTATGAGTTCTCGTCCTCAATTTTCGTTTCTGTGCCGGTCAGCAGGTCGGTGATGTAGATGTCTCCGTCGTTGTTTTCGAATGTGAGAGTGTACACTTGGTCTTCTGTCCCTGCCCTGAAGTCGATGATGGTGCCATCGAGGTTTGGTGTGGCAAGAATAGCCATGAGCCCGTATGCTGTTTCGGCGCAAATCTGTGGCGATGTTTCCGCTCCGAGCACTTTTCGTCCGTCGGCTCCGTTGTCGTATCCATCGGTGTATTTGTCGGATTCCATGAGGTTGACTTCGTCGCCGAATACTTCGCCTTTGACGGTGATGTTAATCATCGTAACCGGAGTGTAAACGGGTCTTTCGCGCCTCGGTGTTCTCATGGGTCCTGCCTCGCTGTATGATGCGGCTCCGAGCACGTGGCGGTTGTAGTCGAGCGTGACGCTGGCGTTGGGTGCGTTAGGCTCAATGAAGAAGCCTTGCATCGGCGGTATGGAGATGCCGTTTGGTTTGTTGGCGGCGAACTCCGGCGTGATGGTAGTGTATTGTCCCGCATTGTTGTATTCAGCGCCTCCCGCGCCTTCACCGTATTCGGCTTTAGAGCCTGTGTTGAAGATGTGGAATGTGGCGTCAGCGTTGTGGAAATCGGTAGCAACGTTGAACGTGGCTACGTTGAGTGGAGCGAGCCATGAGTTGGCGATGAGGTTCCACTTGTGGTCATCGTCAAGGTATGTGAGGTCAAGATTTTGGGTTGATGGCGGGTTGAGGGCTCCGTAGAATGTGAAGTCTTTCTCCGCAGCCTGTGTGAGCGCGTATCCTTTGAATGGTGTGAGTCCGTCACCGTTGCTCAGGTATGCCCAGTCCATGTCAGTGCCCTCGTTGGTAGTCACGTATGTGGCAAGCCATGAGCCGGAGAATGGCCAATGTACGTCAGCCAGAGCGGTGAACGGCCATCCGATGTATTGCCAGCGGTAGTTTCCGTTAACGACTTTTGCCACGCTGTGGAAGTTGACGCGTGCGCGGACAGCCGCCATTCCGTCTGCTATGGCAAGTCCGCCCGGAATGTTGACGGTGAGTTTGGTGTCATCGTTGTTGAGCATTGTGCCGTTGACTTTGAGCATACCCGTCTGCGCTATTTCGAGCGAGCCGGAGCCGATGGTGAGGTCGTTGACTTCTGTTCCCGTAGTGGCGAGCGATGCCGCGGCGTTGATGGTGGCATTGTCAACAGATGATGGCACATAGCCGAGGTTCCAGTTGCCTGCGGTGTTCCAGTCGCCGGCGGTGGTGAATATGAGGTTCTCGGTTTCTTTGTAGAACACGCAAATGCGATAGACTTTAAGGGTGTTGCTGAACTCAATCCAGATGAATTTGTCGGACGGGAAGTAGCTGTCGGCAGTGAGCACCACGGTTTGCTGTTTAGCTTCGTATGTGCTTCCCGCAGTGCTGTATGGCAAGTTGGTGTAACTGTTTTTGGTTGCGCTGGGTGACACTGCCACTTTAGCCACAGTGCGCTCGTCGGAGCCATATCCGTAGAGGATGATGGTCTTGACCGGACGGTCGAACACGAGGTCGAAACGTTTTTGGCTCAAAGTCGTGCCTTTGGTTCCTACCGCATCGATTGACTGGCCGTCCTGGAATACTTGTGACTGGCTTATTACGCCACTTGAGTTGATGTAGTAAAGTGTGGTGATGCCTTCCGAGTGCTGGTAGTTGAGGGTGTGGGCGTCAAATGTCATGCACTCGTCGTTGAGTTTAGGTCCGACGGTGATGGTCTTGCTAACCGAACATCCGTCATACGTGAACGAAACTGTTACGATGCCTTCGGCAACACCTGTGAGTCCTACTTCTGTTCCGCTGTTTGCAGATAGTGTGGCGAATGAGCTTCCGGCTGTTATAGCCCATGTTCCGTTTCCGGAGCCTGTCAGCGTGATGGTCTTGGTGCATTCGACGTCATCGGCTCCGCTGATGCTCACCGACTTGGGCGTTATGGTTACGTTGGCGCTTTGTGCCTTGAAGAGCAAGGTGTATGCTACGCAGTAGTATTCTGTCGTTTCAGTTGGCGCAACCGTGATGCTGGCGGTGTTGCCCTCAAGTGCAGTACCGTCCGCCTTGAACCACTTGTAGTCAACGACCGGTGCGTTGGCAGGGGTTGTTGTCGCGGTGAGCGTTATGTTAGCTCCCGGGCACGGGGTGGTGTTGTCGGCGCTGACGGCCACTGTGGGTGCGGTGAGTCCGGCGCAGTTGGTGCGCGAAATGGTGATGCTGTTGATGAAGGGGTTATGGTCGTGAGTCGCAACCTGTAGAGGCCTATGCCATTTACTCCGCTCGGGAAATCGGCAGGCAGGGTGAAGAAATTGTCTCCCACATTCGGGGCAGGCATGTCAATGTAGTATGTGTGGTTGTCCTTGTCGCCGGTGAAGAGAGCCACTTTGCCGACGTAGCTTCCGTTTGCAGAAGCGGTGATGAGGTTGAGGTTGATGATGTCGCCCGGCATGAGTTCTCCGCCGGCGAGTTTGACGAAGAAGTATTGTCCGCTGGTGCCGAGTTTTTTACTGCTGCTCAAGTAGCATTGCGCCGTTCCGCCGATTGTTCCGGTGGCAGTGATATTGTTGTTGGAGCCTCCGACAGCGTTGACAGAGAGGATGTTAACAACGGGGCACCATTGTGCCGTGAGCGTGATGTCCGATGTTACGTTCTGCAGCGTTGCGGTATCGGGTATGATGCCGCCGGCGGTGATGGTGCTGTTGTTGACAGTTACGTCAACGTCAGCCACCCATCCGTTGAATGCATTGCCTTCTTTTGTGAAGGCGTTGGCTGGGAGGGTAACGCTGGTGCCGCATGGTATGTCATCCACAGCAGCCATAGTGCCAGCAGTGCTGCCGTTGCCCGCGAAGGTGACAGTGTAGTCGGTGAATGCTGTCCACGCCGGGTTGGCGTAGTCAGTTTTGTCGAGATATTTTCCGGAATATCCTGTGGAACTGATGTATGTCCACTGGTTGCTGCCGGCATCTTTGAAAATCAGGTAGTCGAATGATGCTCCGAGCGGCGTGTAGTAGTATGTTGTTCCGCAGATGGTGGCTGTGTTCGTGATTTCGGGTGAGCCCCACCAGTCAGAGAGCCTCCAGTTGTCGTTGGAGTACCAGTAGAGGTAAACTCTGTCCCACTCGCCGGGTTTCTCAAAATACGCGTATCCGGGTGACGGGTGGGTGACAGTCGGGTAGGTTACGCTGACTTGTACGCTTGGTGACACGGTAAGCGCGTTTTGAACGTCCACGGTGAAGACATAGTCGCCTTCCGGTCCGGTATATACCCGGAAATTCTTACCGGCGGTGTCGAAGTTCCAGTCACTGATGCTTTGCAGTGTGTACCATCCGTCATCGGCGTGTTCTCCGGTGCCGTCACCGTTGTAGTCAGCTTGTCCGTTGCCGTACCAGTAGCCTTCGTAGTTACTGGTGATTTTGAATTTGAACAGTCTGCCTGCTTCAAGGTGAATAGTGGCTTGTCCTGTGGTTCCCGATGTGAACACGAGGTCGTGCGCTTCCCAAGCCTCTCCGTCGTAGCCTCCATTGAGCGAGAACACGTGTACCCCGTATGGGAATGATATGTAGGGACATTGGCTACCTGCAGTAACCACGCATCGGTACTGTCCGCTGTCGCCGTATCCGCAAGATGCTTTGGTGTATGTGGCGCTGGTTGCCCCGCTTATGTCCTGCCAGTTTCCGGTTGAGATTTCTTTCTGCCATTGGTAGGATAGTATTCCGGTGTGTCCTGTGGCAGTAGCTGTGAGCGAGACAGTCTGCCCGGCGAGATACGCATAGTCACCGCTGATGGTGACACTGGTTGGAGCCACGCAGTCGGGTTCGCCATTGAAGACCAATGCGCCGCCGAGGTCAGTTTCCACTGCGCATGACTTTGATTTAATGATGCAGTAGAAGTAGTAGGTCTGCTCGGTGGGCTCCATGTTGGTTATGGTGTAAGTGTTGGTGGTTGTGGTGGCGATTTTTGTTGCGCCCGTTTTGCTGTTTACGGTGTTGCGGTACCATTCGTATTTGAGCGGATAGGCGTCGGCTGCCGTGGCGAGCACGGTAAATGTTTTGTCAGCCGCATAGTTGACGGTTCCGCTTGCGAATGTTGCGGCGTTTTCCGCTGCTTGAGCCGCGCTGATGGTCGGTGCCGTGCACGGGTCGAGGGCAAGTGTGAGTTCGAGGTACAGAATTTCGAATGTGCCGCCGGTTCCAACTGACTCCACGTAGTAGTTGCCTGCCTCGAGCGAAAGGGATGTCAGCGAACCCGCCTTGACGGTTTTTGAACCGCCAGGGGTGAGGCCTGTGAAGAGGACGTCCTCATCATCGGCTGCTGTGACAAATGACTTGGCTATGACGATGTTTCTGTTGCCTCCTGCTACGGCAAACGCATAGTCGATTTGGGTTACCATGTATCCTTCGGGCACGGTGAACATGAGGTTGCCACCACTCGAAGCCATGCTTATCTTGGCACTGTTGAGGTAGGTATTCGCGTCGGCGTTGTTGGTGTATGTTGAGCAGTCGGCGATGTTTGCGCTGGTGTAAGCGAAATCAACTGTTACAGCATTGTGTGTTATTGATGTGAGCAAGCTGGTGTCGAACGTGCCGTCAAAGATTACCCATCCTTGGTGCCGCACTTTGTGTACGGTGAATGCTCCGGACGTTATTGAGGCGACTTCGGAGCACCCGGCTTCCCTAACTTCGCAGATGAAGTATCTTGTGCCGAGTGTGGCAGTTGATGGCGTGAACGAGTTGGTGGTGGCGCCTGTTCCCACGGCGTCAATGCGCTGTGCGGGTGTCTCGCCCTGTTCGTACTGATACCAGTGGTAGCTGAGCGCGCCTCCGTTGTTGTTGGCTGTGGCGGAAACGGTGAGTGCCGTAGATGTCTCATTCTGGCCGTACTCGAATGTTCCGATGCTGTTATTGATGGTAGGCGCAAGGCATGGGTCTTCCCAAAGTGCGTAGAGTGTGACATCTTGCGAGATGGTGAATGTCGCTCCAGCCGCGTATGTTGTTCCGCTGCCGTCAGCGGCGGTGTTCCATCCGGCAAAGTTCTTGCCCGTCTTGGCAAGGTTGCCCGTATTGCCGAGCACGGTAACTGTAGTCCCAGAGCTGTAAGGGCTGTTAGCGTCGGTAGGCGCGGTGCCAGAAGTTGCGGCGTTGGCGTTGTAGGTGACAGAATAGTAAGTGTTTGCCTCAAAGTACACGCAGATGCTCTTCACGTAGAGCGATGTACCCCATCGCGTCATGGTGAACTTTGTCCGTGTGTTGTCCGGCGCGGTAATGGTTTCATCGTGGAATGCGGTGTTGACGCTTGCGACGGTTGTACCGCCAGACACGGTTGATGGCTCATCGAATACGTATCTTATGCCCTTGGTTGTGCTGGTGCTGCCGGCTTTGACGTTAGCAACAATTTGTGTAATATGTCCGAGTGAGCCAATGTCAACGCTGACATAGTGCGTGTTGTTGGAGCTAAAGTTGATTCCGTTGTTGTCTGTAATGCTTCCGTTGCCGACGTACGACAATGTGATGCCTTGGCTTGTAGTGCCGCTTGCAGGTGTTGACGAATTGAGCGTAATGCAGTGCGGACTTGTGGCCGCTGGTAGTGCCGCCGGCGTTACGGTGTACGCTCCGACCTCGAGTCGTGCGGCGCCATTTGTGCAGCCTGCTTCGGTAACGAGGCAGATATAGTGGCGGACAGAGGCTGTTGTAACGTCGGGCGTGAATGAGTTGGTGTTGGCTCCCGTGCCTTCAGCCGGTATTTTGTCGGCCTCGGTTTCGTTGTCGAGCCACTGATACCACTGGTAGGTCAGCGTGCCTCCGTTTTGCGGGGTTGCGGTAAATGTGAGAGGCGAGGGGGTTGAATACTGGTCAACGGTAACGGCGCCTAATGAAGCCGGGCTGAGGGTTGGAGTGCCGCCGCAGTCGATGTCGCCGCCACCACTGCCAGACGATTGTAATTCAACTTTTACGCCCCAAATTTTGATTGTCTGAGGCGATGAAGGCCTTGTGCTGCTATTGCCATTTATAGTCTTTATACCGCGATAAATTCTTACGATAGACAAATCTTCACTGCTCACGTCGAACTCGAACCATTTAGCCGCCGCGTATGAATTGGCGGTAGTGGTCTGTGCGGTTGCCAACACCTCATAGTCTGACGTTGTTGTTCCGGAAATAGAAGTTTCCCAGCCCAAGAGAACAGGTTGAAGCGTTTTGTTGCTACCATTGCCGGACAGCAGGAAAGTGACTTTGCTGATTTTGGCTGTACCGGCGTTTACTTCAAAGTAATATTGGTTTGTGGCACCTGGTGTGCTCTCCAACTGGTATGCCCCACTGCTGAAGCTGACCGATGATGAAAAACTAACATCGGTGCCGTCAACGTCAACAGGTGAAGTTGGTGCGGAACTTATTTGTGCTGTGGCACCGAATAGTGCAGTGTATTCGGCCCTCGCTGGTAGTGTGAGCGAAATTATTAACGCTACTGCCGCAAGTGTGCGGCGGATAAATGAGTGGTTGTGCGTGGTATTCATAGTACTAATGGTATTTTTCTGATTTTTTTGACAATAACCTTTTCCCGTTTTTTAGAAAAGTGCCTTTTCCCTTTTTTTGAGAATGACCTTTTCGTGAATGGATATTTCTCCGCTACAAATTTCGCTATTTTTTTTCAAATAATCAACTACTTATAGTCATTTATTGTGGATTTTTTGATTTTTTTTGCCAAACAATGCTGACGCTTGTTTTATAGTTGCACATTTGTGGAGCATCTGTTGTACATCAGTGGAGCAACAAGCAGGACAAAATCGGACAAAGCAGGACAAAGCAGGACAAAGTCGGACAGCCCCGTAGGGGCGGTACAAAATAGCCGTGGGCCTTGCCCGTATGGCATTTCGAATGATAGCAATGAAGCGGATAATATATATTATTCCGTTCTTTTTCGCTTCGCTTAAAAGCGTCTGCTTCGCAGCCGAGCGGGAATTTTCGAAAACCCCGATGGGGTAAATGATTAAGGGGTGGCGTAAAGCTATCATTCGGAAACCCCGATAGGGTAAATGATTTTTTGGAAACGATTTGCTATCATTCGGAAATCGCTACGCGGTAATGACAGCCACGGAGTGGCGGCACAAAATAGCCGTGGGCAAGCTTGCGCCGCCCACGGACAACGCCAACCCACAAAAAACCGCGTCAGCGGTGACGCAAAATGTTGCCGACATTGCCCGTATGGCATTCCGAATGATAGAAATATAGAGGATTCAATTATTATTCCGTTAGGAATTTTCGAAAAAATGCCTGACGCTTCAGACCGCAGCGCGGTCACATATAGAGTAACCGCAGGTAGCGGAGCCACCTGCGGTTTGGGCGGAATATGTGACAGCACGCTGGAAGCGTGCCATATTGCCACACCCGTCAAATCGCAATCACCACGCGACAAAACGCGCGGATAAGGGCACGCCGTCAGCGTGCATCGTCATGGCGTGAACCACCGCAAGTCGCTGGCGCGACATGCGGTTACCATAGAGATGACCGTTTCACGGTCTATCATCCGAAAACCGCTATGCGGTAACCCGTGTTTATCCGTGTTCGTGAAATTCGTGTTATTCGTACCGAAACAAATCCGCGTTTATCCGTGTTCGTGGATTTTTTCATGTTCACAAATTACACAAATTTAACGAATTTATCTCTTCGCCGTTCATGAAAATAATTCGTGTTATTCGTGTAATTCGTACCGAAAACCTCCTAAACTCCATTACTCCGTAGAGGTAACAATTCGTTCAATTCGTGTTCGTTAAAAGAATCCGTTATTTGATTTCCACAAGGGGCACGAGCATTTCTTCGAGAGAGACGCCGCCGTGCTGGAAAGTGTCGCGGAAGAATGACGCGTAGTAGTTGTAGTTGTTTGGATATGCGAAAAAGTCGCGGTCTTGAGCGAAGATGTAGTGGCTTGAGATGTTAGGTGCAGGCAGCCCTATGTTGTTGGGCTGTGTGAATGCGATGACTTCTTTTGCGTTGTAGTCAAGGCTTTTGCCGACT
This sequence comes from Paludibacteraceae bacterium, assembly GCA_017454915.1. Classification (GTDB taxonomy): domain Bacteria; phylum Bacteroidota; class Bacteroidia; order Bacteroidales; family Paludibacteraceae; genus UBA3747. The sequence goes on along the minus strand of JAFTCC010000064.1, from coordinate 148,613 downwards.
TTATATCTGATGTTGACGTTGGTGTTCCTGTCGCCTATAACTTTGACCGGGTTCTGCACTCGTTTTGTTCCGTGGTCGGTGGTGAGCAGCAGTGTGTATCCCTGTCTTCGGAGTTCTTCAAATAGCGCCAGTGTGGGGCTATGCTCAAACCAGGACTTTGTGAGGCTGAGATATGCCGGTTCGTCTTTTGCCAGTTCGCGCATCATCTGGCTTTCTGTGCGCGAGTGGCTGAGCATGTCAATGAAGTTGATGACGACAGCCACCACGTTGGCTTGCAGCGGCTTGCGGCGGAAGTTTTCTGTTATCCGCTCGCAGAAAGCCGATTCGTTGACCTTGTAGTATGCTGTGCTGATTTGCCTTCGTTGCCGCTCGAAAAACGCGTCAAGCAGCTGATGTTCAAACTGGTTTTTGCTGTCCTCATCGCCTTCGTCCACCCATAGTTGCGGATAGCGTTGTTGGATTTGAAGCGGCATGAGTCCGCTGAAGATGGAGTTTCGGGCATATTGCGTTGAAGTTGGCAGAATGGCGCAGTACATTTTTTCGCTTGCAATTCGCAGTTTTTGCGTTATGATGCTCTGCACGGCCCGCCACTGGTCGTAGCGGAAGTTGTCGATAACGATGAGTGCGACTTTTTCTTCGTTGTTGAGTCGTGGCAGCACCTGCGTGCGCAGAATGCGGTGGCTCATCAGTATGTTTTCGCTGTCGAGCCATGCCTTGTAGTCTCGTCTGACGACTCGTGCGAACTCTTTGTTGGCGTCGCTGTATTGCGTGGCAAGCAACTCTCGCATGCTCGGGTCTGCGTCGGCGAGTTCAAAGCTCCAGCGCACGAGGTTGCGGTACACGTCACAAAATTCGTCGAAGCTGGCGGCTTGACTGATGACGTAGCTGAAGTCAGAAAACTCTTCACGGTAACTTGCTGTGGAGTGTTGGCTGACGAGTTCTTTTCCGCTGACGTGTTTTTTGAGCGTAAGCAGTATCTGGTTTGGGTTGACAGGCTTGATGAGGTAGTCGGCTATCTTCGAGCCGATGGCTTCTTCCATGATGTGCTCCTCTTCGCTTTTGGTAATCATGACCACAGGCACGTCAGGGCGCCGCTCCTTGATGATTTGCAGTGTTTCAAGTCCGCTCAGCCCGGGCATGTTCTCGTCGAGGAACACGATGTCGGGGTTGCGCTTAATGACGAGTTCCACAGCGTCGCGGCCGTTGTTGCTCGTGATTACTTCGTAGCCTTTTTGCTCGAGGAATATCATGTAGGGCTTGAGAAGGTCTATCTCATCGTCGGCCCATAGTACAAGAGGAATGCGCATTATTTGTCGGCTTTTATGGGTTTTCTAGTTTGACTAGTTTTTCTAGTTTTTCTAGTTTGACTAGTTATTCTGGTTTTTTTAGAGCAAAAACCGTTCCAACAACCGCAACGTGCATTTGAATGCGGTTTTATAGCATTTTTCTTACAATTCATAATAGTGTAAGAAATTATTTCGTACCTTTGCAGCATAAAATACTCTAACTAAATAAAACTTTTAGCATTATGAAGAAATTATTATCAATCATTGCCGTATGCCTTTTAAGTTTACAGGCTGTTTTTGCTTTGGGTGACGCACAGTTTGGTGTTGATCTTGGCGCAGGTATAGTAACAAACTTTGGAAGTTCTCAAGACGTGTTGTCATTGAAACCTGGTTATAACGACCTTGCCCTTAAGCCTAATTTTGGCTGGCGTTTGGGTTTTGAGGCATCGTGGAACCTCAAATCAATAGGTCAAGGTGGTCCGGTTGAAGCAGGTCCAAGATGGGTTTTGCAAGCCGGATTTAGCACCCGCGGTTATCATTGGAAGAATAAAAGTTACAAGGAGTCGCTCCACACATTTGATTTTCAGGTCGCCCCGTTCCTCTTTGGCTGGCACTTCAACTTCCGCGGTGGCGAAATAGGTCTGCGTCCGCATACCGGACCATACGTAAGCCTTGATTTTGCCGGTTTGAACAAAACGAAATATGACGATGAAGATTTTGGAAATGAAGAGAGTAAAACGTCAATTTGGGAAAAAGAAATATATAATGAAAAAGGCGATGAAAAGCGCCCACACCAATTCTTTGACGTGGGTTGGCAAGAAGGCGTTGATGTTTATTTGTTAGATCAGCACCTCTACCTTGGCATAATGGTTCAAGAAGGCTTTATGCAAATGGTTAAAAAAGATTTTCGTGGCGGCAACTCTGCCGGAACTCATTTCGGTTTCATGGCCCGCGTCGGTTACCGTTTCTGATTTCTTTTAATCCCACCTTTAAGAAATTATTTACCAATGCGCTCCGGGCGCGTTGGTAAATTTTTTTAGCCTCGTAGGGGGGGCACAAAAAAACGGCCAAAATGTTGTGACGCCGCTAACGCGGCTTGAAAATGTTGTGCGCTTTGTACCGTGGGTTATCGTTCGCTGTCGCTCACTTACCCACGGCTAATGTTGTTTCACCGCTAACGCGGTTTTCGGCGGAAACATCAAATCAATTTCAGCCCCGCGACACATGGTGCAGCAGTAAACAGCCCCGTAGGGGCGGCACAGAAATAGCCGTGGGTGGAATCCACGGAACAAGGCCAATCCATTTTCAGCCCCAGCGGGGCGGTGCTTGGAGTTTTTATTTCCCTGTTACCACGACGGGGATTTTCTTTTTCAGTGCCTTTCCGTTTGGGTGAGTGGCTTGCATGACAAGGGCGTAGATCCCGATTTGTGCTGTGTTGCCTTTGTTGGTTCTCCCGTCCCAGATGATGTACCCGCTCTGTGCGAGTAGCGCATTGTCGGCTATTGTAGCCACGAGCATCCCTGTCGGTGTGAAAAGTCGTATGGTGGCTGTGTAGCCTTCTTTAGGCATGTTGTAGTAGAGCAGACAGATGTCGTCCTCTCCGTCACCATCAGGGCTGAATGCTTCAGGTTCGGCTCTAAGCACGTCGCTGTACTCCTTGTCAGTGTCGATGTGCTGCGAGTTGTGCTGTCCGGGTGTGCCATGATATGGTGCTGCGGCGCTGTGCCATGTGTCCCGTTCCATACTTGGTAATGTTGTGCCGAGGCGCTCAAGCGACACGCCGCTGTCGTCGCTAACTTGAACGTGATGGTAGTTTTTGTGGTAATATACAGAGTCGAAGCAGAGCGTCTTGTCTTCGTTGAGCAGAAAGAGTGTTTGCGAGGTATTGTTGAGCGCTTGCCGCCATCGTGTGGAAAATATGCGTGTGGTGTCCTGTCCCATGCCAAACTGCTGTGCAAGCAATGTGGCGTTTGCAGTGAGCGCAGCCACGTCGTGAGGCATTACGTAGCTGCCCTCGGGGAATATGTTTCCGGTGTTGAATTTGCCGTTGCTGGTTCTTGTGGTCAGCGTAACGCCCGTAAGGTCAATGGCTTGGTCGGTGAGGTTGATGATTTCGATGTACTCTTGTCCTCCTTGCTCAGGGTGGAACATGATTTCATTGATGAGCAGAGTCCCGTCTGCGGCTTCCACGGCATCAGGCTGGTGCCCTGGGTCATCGGGGTCGTCGGGCTGATAGCCTATGTCCTCGCCTTGCGGCGTTTCTTCTTCTCCTCCGGCATAGAAGTCATCGAAGTAGTGGCAACGCCTTTCCGAGGCATCAGTGGCTGCGATGTATATGCCGGTGTATTGGCAGTTGTGCCAAGTGTCGTGGATGGCAGAGCCTTGCTTGTCGGTCCATAAAGGTTTTGTGCCAACCCAGAGTTCCCATTCCCCGTTGTTTTTCCTTGACACTTCGACGTACACTTTACCGCTTTCGCCAGTGAGCATGGGTTGTGTTTCGCAGAGAGTGAGCGTTTCGTCGTCGCCTCTGAATTTGAGCGATATGACCCCGTCGCCCCCCATTTCCACGTAGTATCCTCGCGCATTATGGAGGTTAATGCGGTCCGCTGCGAGCCATACGCGTGCGAGGCATCCTGCGTTGAGCGGGCACTCGTGCCGATAGTAGAATGCCCAGTCTGCCTCGGGGAAAATGTTGCTCTCCACGGCAATAGAGGCGTGTTTTGCTTTGCCCGTCAAATTGCCTCTGAGCCAACCGTCTTCAAAATCGAAATAGTCAATCTCTCCCAGCCAGTAGGGGTCGCCGTCAAAAGTGTGGTCGTAGAAGTCGCACAAGAAACTGCTGTCAGCGCGGGATATGCACGCTGACAGCAGAAAAAGCACTATGAGTATTTTAGATTTCAAAGTTTTTGTTGTCTGGTTTGACCAGTTTGATTAGTTTTTTTAGTATGACTATTGTTTAACGTTTTTCTTGAGTGCAGCTCTGATTTGTTCGCGCAGTTTGAGGTTCTGCGCTTCCACTCCATTACGTTTTACAGGTTCGAAATTGGACTTGTATTTTGGCATGGTGGGCTTTATATGGAGTTTTTTGTCGTCGCCTGTTTTTACGTTGACGCCAATCGGGAGTGGTTTGACGAGCGAGATGTGGTAGTCGTAGGTGCCGTCAAGGTTGTGCTGTCCGCCGACAGCTGCGGCGTATTTGTCAATGCTCATCATGAACGGATATATGTCCACTTGCCTGTTCCACAGCGTGATTTCAGCCGAGATGCTGTCCACTATGTTTTCGGTCTTTTTCCTGAACAAGAGCAGTTTGGCGATTTTTGTGAACGTTTCACTGTCGAGCAGCACGAGGTCTTTGCCCTGCAGGCTTGCGGCACCGATTGATGTTGAGGTTTTGAGTTCATACTTGGCGTTCATGAACGTTTCGAGTGCGAGGTGGAACTCAGCTTTGCCGCTGAACGATGAGAGCATGGGCAGCATCTCTTGCGCGTCAGGAATCATGTCTATGAGCTCGTGAATATGTATGTCAAGCATGTGCAGGTCCACTCCGGCGTAAATGTGGTTGCGCCGCGGCGTGCGGTATAGTGCTGTGAGTTGCAGTTTGGCGGCTTGGCAGATGAATCCCATTTCTTCAAGCACGAGTGTTCCGTCGTTGATGTAGAGGTTTCCTCCAAGGTCGTTTGCAATCTGTCGTCCGATGGCTGCTTTCCTGATGCGAGTGTGCAGAACAAGGTCCACTCCTTTGGGCACCATGAACGGGTCTCCGTCGTCGTTCATCTGCTCTGTAGCAGTGCTGTCTTTTTCGCCAAATCCGCTCGTGAGGTCCATGAGTTGGTTGACGTCGGTGTAGTTAGACGTGAAGTTGAGGTCTCCTCCAAGGTTGGCCTCGCCAGACAACCAGCGGTTGAGGTTGGTGACGTTGCCTTCGAGTAAGAAATCGGAGTTGCCGAGGCGAACCCTGCTGTCGCGGATGATGATGTCGTCAGGCGTGAAGTCGAAGTCTATGCCTGGTATTTCGAGCCTGAAAGGCAACAATGCGAAGTCGGCGTAAGCGTCGCCCAATTTGATTTTGAGGTCAGGATTCCAAATGTTGAGGAAATCAAACTGCTTGTCGTTTTGCTTAACAGAGCCGTTGAAAGCCAGCGTAGCCAACTCGCCTTTAATCTGTTCTCCCAGCGCGGCTTTGATGTGTCCGCCCTTATAGTTGACTGTAGCTGCCACTTGGTCGCGGCGTTGTTTCTGCCCGGCGAGTGCGAGTTTTATGTCAGGCGATTTGAGGCTTACGCTAATCGTGTCCATGACAATCTCTGCTTTTTCGCCTTTAAGCGTGGCGTCCACAACCGGTATAGCCGTTCTGTTTTTCATGTCATAGTCTATCGCAGCCTTACCTCTCGGGCTTTCGAGGTCGGCATGCACTCCGCTGACATCGGCTGTGAGGTGTCCGAAGTCGTATGCGAGGTCACCAATGAGATGTGAGATGTCGCTGCGCGTGAGGTTGTTGACATCTGCCGCAAGGTCTGCGCTACGGGCTATGGCATGCAGGTTGCCGCGCTGAGTGATGTCGATGTTATCGCTCTTAATGGTGATATGTGCAAACTGCGCTTTTTTGTTTCCGCTGGGCAAACGCGCACCTATATCAGCCTTGCCGGCAACGACAGAATAATCGTCGTACTTAACCTTGAGGTCGGTTACGCTAAGTTGTGTCGATGCTGCTATTTTGTCGAATTGCTTATTGGTGATGTTCGATAGCCGCGTGTTGATTGTCAGCGGTCCCTGCGCCCGTCCGTTAAGCGCAATGTTATTTGGCAAAAAGTCTTTCAGGTCGGGCAGGTTGAGGTCGGCATTGACGTCGAAGTTGAGTAGCATGTCGCCAAACAGTTGGTCAATCCGCCCTTTAGCTTTGATGGCAGACTGGCGTGTACGTGCCGCGAGGCTGTTGAGCGATACGCATGATTTAGTGCTGTCGGCGAGGTTGAGTATGATGTCAGCATCGGCGCTCACGTCCTCAAGTTTATATGGTATATCCCCGTAGCTGCCACTGCCGTTGTCGAGTTTGACGTTTGCAGTGATGTTGGGGTAATGGTGTGTGTAGTATTGTCCGCTCACGTGCGCGCTTACCGTTGCGTCACCGTGTATGTCATAGTTGAGGTTGAGTTCGGGCAGGTTGCGGTTGACGAGCGCCAGCAAACTGTCAATAGCCCAAGCGTCGGTAGTGGCGGCATCGATGTTGAGGGTGATGGTGTCGTTTGGCAGTGCGGCAGTGCCATCGATGGCAAGGCTCATATCGCCGAGGTTGACAATGGCTCCGCTCATGTTGATGCCCAGACTGTCGAGGTTGACGCGGAACGATGGCATATTGACGCTGACGGGTTGTGAGCGGAGGTAGTTGCGGTGGTGGTAGCGCGCAGATGTGCTTGAGCAGTCAAGCACCAAATTGCCTGTGATGATACTGTCGCCGCTCATAGAGCCTTCGATGTCAAGGCCTGTGCCACGCAGACAGGCGTCAATGCCTTGGTTTTCGTCGATATAGCGTATGTCGGCATTGCCCAGTTTCAGTTCATGGAGGTTGATTGTCCCAAACGGCCACGCTGATGCGGAGTCTGTTTCTGTAGTGTCGGAGCGGAACACCATAAAGTTGCTGTTGCCCATGCTGTCAGTGAAGAGTGTGGCATCAACGTTGTCAAGCAGCAATTTGTTGATTTCAAGATCTTTGCTATCAAGATAGCGCTGTATATTAACTATGCCGATGGCAGAACCAATGTGGGCAACAGTGTCGGTAGGCGCGTCGGAGTTGACGTTTATGAGTGTGACATCGTCAATGCGCAACCCGACTTCGGGGAACGTGGAAAACAGGGTTAGCTCGACTTTGCCTATTTTGTGGTCGCAGGTGATGTATTTGCCTGCCATGCCGTCAACGATGGGCGTCAGCCGTTCTGGTGTGAAAACCATGTAGAGCAAAATGCCCGCGACAGTCAACACCAGCAGCATTAGAACGCTGATGCTTATGCCAAATATCTTTAAAAATAGTTTCATTTCTCGTCTTACTAAGAGTTATAGTATTTAATTTTCGGTGTTTTCTTTCTCAATAGCTTCCTTTTCCAGTTGCCTCATGGTGCGTGTCACTTCTTTGATAAGCTTGCGGCAGTCTTCAATGTCTTGCTCGCAGTTGAGGATTGCCATGCTAATCTTTTGTTTTGTTTCCTCGTTTCCGTTGGCATATTTTTTCCGCAGCGAGGTGAGCCTCTGTTCGGTGATTTGAAGTTCCAGTTTCTTGAATTGTATGCTTAAATAACATTGTTTGGCGCTGTCGCTGCGGAAGTCGTTGATGTGCCTGTACACCACGTCGTCAAACATTTCGACAAAAATGCTGTCGTTGTTTTCTCTTCTGAGTTGTTCAGCTCTCTGTTCAGTGGCTTTTACTGCCACTTGCGCCTTCCTCGGACTGGTGAGTTTTGCCCTACCGATTATGTCCTCGTCGTTTTTTACGAGTTGAATTTCGGCGTTTGGTACGAAGCTGTAAATGATGACTTTGCCTTCCGCTTGCCTCCTGTCGGTACACCACCAACCTATTCCTGCATTTTCATCGATAGCGAGCATATAGTCGTTGTCTGGCGAGTTGTAGGGGAATCCAAGGTTTTCTGGTTTGAGGTACCGCTCTCCGGCATCGTTGTATTGAGTGATGAAAATGTCGTACCCGCCCATGCTGTTGTCGCCTTTTGCGGCGAAGTAGAGTGTAACTCCGTCAGGCATAAGGAACGGATAGTCGGAGCCTTCTGCGCTGTCGATAGGCAGTGGCACAGGCATTTCCCATTTGTCCACCAGTTTGTCTTGCCGCCATAGTTTTCCGTTGCGTGCGAGTATTCTTTGGTCCCGGCGCTGGTTGGTGTAGCAAAATCCACCGTCTGCATTGGTGATGACTCCGGCGTCAGCTGAAAGGTGGTAATACCGCATGAAGTCTTGTTTGTCAACCACTTGGCTGTCAATTATCGCTATATCGTCGATGCGTTTGATGAAATGCGCCGCAAGGCGGCATTGTTCGCGTAGAGTGTTGATGAGTGTTACGCGCTTGTCGTCTGACGGCTCTGTGGCGAGGTAATTGTCCGCGGCACTGATGGCGTTGTCGAAGTTGTAGTTCTGCTGCTCGCACACGGCAAGATAGTAAAAAGCGAGCGGGTAGCGGTTTGATGAACTATCGAAATATGGCGCAGCCTCCTCATAATGCCCCATTTCCTGCAGGCAGCGCGCAGTGCGGTACTGGTAGAGCGGGCTTGATGGCGAGCCTTTGAGCAACTGGCGGTACTGTTCGAGAGCTTTTGGGTAGTCCTTGGCGTTGAACAGATTGTCGGCGCTTTGGGCTGTCTGCCCCATTGCGGCAAGGGCTCCTGACAAGAGTAGCATAATGACAAGTATGCGGTTCATGTTCTTTGTTATGGTCTTTTTTATATAGTCGTTCTAGTTTTTCTAGTTTTTCTAGTTTTTCTAGTCTAACTAGTCTTTCTAGTTTTTCTAGTCTAACTAGTCTTTCTAGTCTTTCTATTTTTTTCTCTTATTTTTTCATTGTTCCGAAAAGTCCTCTCAGCAGGCTGCTGCCGACTTCCCGCAGTACTGTGTTAAGGACATTGGTTCCGGCCTGTTGCGCAATAGATTTTGCGGACTTGGTTTTACCTCCTGTCAAAGACTTCACGATGTTGCCGCTGAGTTGCCTTGTAACGCTTGACATGCCGCTATTGAGCCCTTTTTCTATAACTGACTTCTGCTGCCTGCCTCCGCTGGCCTTCTTGGCTTCTTTTTCTTTAGCTTTTTGTTCGGCCAGTAGCTGTTCTTCCAGCTCTTCTTGCTGAGCCACCTGCATCAGGTCTTCGTATGCCGACTGGCGGTCTATTGCTTTTTCATATTTTCCATAGAGGTCCGAAGCCTCTATTTCGGCTCTTCGCCTGTCATCGGTAATCGCGGCCATTGAACTTTGCGGACATATTATTTTGCAGCGTTGCACAATGCTTGGTATTCCCTCGTTGTCAAGTGTTGACACCAATGCCTCACCCACTCCGAGGTCCGAAATCACGTCCTCGGTTTTGAATTCGGGGTTCTGTCTGAAACTCTGTGCTGCAGTTCTCACGGCTTTCTGCTCTGCCGGCGTATAGGCTCGCAGTGCGTGTTGTACACGGTTGCCGAGTTGGGCGAGTACGCTGTCTGGTATGTCCGACGGGTTTTGTGTTACGAAATACACTCCTACACCTTTTGAGCGGATGAGTTTCACGACTTGTTCCACTTTGGTTATCAGGGCCTTTGGAGCATCCTTGAACAGCAGGTGAGCTTCGTCGAAGAAGAACACCATGCGCGGTTTGTCAACGTCGCCCAATTCCGGCAATTCCTCAAACAGTTCGCTCAACATCCACAGCAGGAAAGTGGAGTAGAGCAGGGGGTGCTGAAACAGTTTGACACAGTGCAGAATGTTAATGTAACCTTTGCCATTAGCATCAGTCTGCATCCAGTCGCTGATTTTAAGGTCAGGCTCCCCGAAGAATTTATCGCCTCCCTCGTCCTCAAGTTGCAGCAAGTTGCGCTGTATTGCTCCGAGGCTCTGTTTGGTGACGTTGCCGTACGATGTGGTGTATTCGGCAGCATGCTGGCCTACATAGTTGAGCATTGCGCGGAGATCCTTAAGGTCGATAAGCAGCAGTCCGTTGTCGTCGGCAATGCGGAACACGATGTTGAGCACGCCCTCCTGAACTTCTGTGAGCCCCAGCAGCCGCGCAAGCAGCAGCGGCCCCATTTCTGATATTGTGGTGCGTACAGGGTGACCGCCCTCGCCGTAAACATCGAAGAAGCGGACAGGAAAGCGCTTGAACTCAAAGTCATCGATGCCGAACTTGGCAAGGCGTTTTTGAATGTTATCGTTCATCTGGCCCGGGCGGCAAAGACCGGAGATGTCGCCTTTGACATCAGCGAGGAACACCGGCACGCCCATTTCGCTGAACGACTCGGCGAGAACCTCAAGGGTTATTGTCTTGCCAGTGCCAGTGGCTCCGGCTATCAATCCATGGCGGTTTGCCATACGCGGCTCCAAATACACGTTCCTATCGGAACGACCCAGAAGAATGTGTTGGTCTATGTACATGTTTTTGAGTTTATTTTCAGTTTTTTGTGCTAATGTCGCTTATTAAGGCTTATAAAGCGCAAAGTTACGTTTTTTTTCTGATATTGCAATAATTGGCGAACAGCCCCGTAAGGGCGGCACAAAATTAGCCGTGGGTGGAGCGAAGCGAAACCCACGGACAACGGAATAATCGTCAATTCATTTAGCCCCATAGGGGCGGCACAAAAAACCGGAATAGTGTGCCGCCGCTTACGCGACTTGAATAGGGTGTGCAATGCGTACCGTGGGTTACGTTCGCTGCCGCTCACTCACCCACGGCTAACATTGTTTCACCGCTACCGCGGTTTTTGATGCTGCCGCTCACTCACCCACGGCTAACATTGTTTCACCGCTACCGCGGTTTTCAGCGCAAACATCAAATCAATTCCAGCCCCAGAGGCAACACATGTGCAGTGGTAAATTTTAACTAATTTACACCTGCGGTCAGTCAATGACAGATTGGATTTATTGGCGAAAAAAGTCAGTTCGGCATTAAAATTAGTCGTTTGGGGAATGTCGTAAAAAACGATTTGATTCGTTTTTTGTAAATTTGCTTGCTGTATTGGTGCGTAAAGCCCTATAGGAATCGTGTGAATTTGTAATACCTAACGTTGTAAAACCCAAAATTTTTTTTGGAAGCGTTATACCATGAATAGTATTAACTATACCCTGTGGCAATCCAGTTCCACTTTCCGTGCTGTTCTGTCTGTTGCCCTGATTATGCTTTTCAACTTTATCGTGCTGCCTGTACGTTCGTTGCCGGTATCTCCAGTGAGCAAAGTGGGCAGTTCAGCGACCCGTGATCTCGCTGTTCCGTTGGCAGGGCAGTCGTCGTATCAGGTGACTGTTGGTTCTCCAACCAAGAGCAGCGTGGATTATAACATTACTTCATCGCGTCCTTCAGCCGGCGGTGTGCTCCAAGTTTATGGTTCCGGTGCTGACGATAGTTTCGTCCCCAAAGGCGGTGGTATGCCCGTTATGGCTTCAGGCGCAACGCAGGGCGGCGCAAGGCAGTCATACACAGGGGCGGCAGCAAAATCATACTCCCCGTCAATGACAATGCCCTCTCCATGGCAGCGGAGCAAAAAAACAAAAGCCCAGAGGCAGAACTCAACAGACATAGTGAACGAGGATGTGGCGGTGATGATGCGAGCAGACGACGATGATGACGACCCGTTCGACCCGGGCGGAACAGGTGGCTTTGACCACCCTGGTGAAATAGGCAAATATCCGCTCGGAGGAGAATGGATACTCGCTTTGTTTGCTTTCGCAATAATGCTGATGCGCAAAAGAAAAACGTTGAGAAAAAACTGATTATCGGAAGCCTCAAAATTTTTAGATTGATTTCCTAACAAGATAATACAAAGCGTTATGAAAAACTTTACGAAATATATGCGCTTATATGCGCTGACAATGGTGCTGAGCCTCGCCGCAGTGTGGAACACAGCGTGGGGAGCTTTCTATGTTACAGGTAGCGGCTGGTCAGGCGGCAGTTGGGGTACTTGGCAACAGATGTCAAGCAGCATGACGTATAACGGCTCGACGTACTACTACCTTGAAGTAACAGCAAACTCTTCATCCTTCTCATTCAAGATAGAGAAAAACAAGAATTATGATAACACCATCTCGCCCAACAACCGAAGCGCAACGGTAACCAGCGGCAAGAAATACCGCATTATGATTATCTCAAGCGCCTCTAACAGCAGTGCCTCTGTTTTAGTTCAACAGGTTATTACTAATCCGGCGCATATATATGTGTTGAAAACTAATGCAAGTATTTGTACCTTCAGCAACTATACAGCTCGCAGCAATAGCGGCTACCTCTGGGCATGGGATGGCAGCAACGTAAATTTCATGGGATCATCTAATTACAATGCTGCACCCAGCACCACGACAACATATACTGATGCCAATGGTAATGTGTGGTATGACTTCTGCTCCACCACGACAGACGCCTCTACAGCATTCTACATTATATGGAAGACTGCTGCCAACGGCGGCACTAAGATGTATGACGGAGAAAACAATCCTTATAAAGACGGTTCAAACGGCACACAAAAACCATCGTTCACAGGCGCCGCGTGGATAGTTCCAAATGGTACATCTGCCGGTTCTGCACGCGCCTACTCGCAGAACCCCAGTCCAGTGATATCTGGTATTGCTAATAAGAGTGTTAATGTTGGCAGCAGCGTTGCTATGGGAACTTCATGCTCATCCCCAACAAATGGCAGCAAAACGTATGCATGGACATTGGCTTCATCCGCATACGGATCTTTCTCAAGCACTACTGCAGTAAATCCGAGCTACACAGGCTCAACCCCAGGTTCTACCACAGCAACACTCACCGTAACGCAAAAATATAGCAGCGCGCAGGTGGCCACCACTGCTGGGACATGCACCATAACAGTAAACTGCAACACGGCTACCATAACAGATTTGGCCTCAACCAGCGAACTGGACTTGAACGGCGCCAGCAACATCAGTTTCTCGCCAACGGTAACCATTACCGGCGACAAGACTATAGCATGGACAAAAACATCCGGCCCGTCAGGCACTTTCTCCTCAACAAATACTGCAGCCACGACCTTCACTCCTTCTGGCAACGGAACGTATGTGCTGAAGATTACTGTAACGCAAGGCTCTTGCACCGCATCCGCCTCAACAACGTTAACCGTGACCACAAGCGCCACGCCCAGCGTCACCCTCAAGACCAACGCCCCTGGCGGAGGCGGAGCGCCGATGTCGATAGGCTCGCAGGTTACGCTGACCGCCACGCCGGCTAACACCACTGCCACGCCAACATATAAGTTCCGCTATAAGATAACCCCCGACGGAACTCCATCGGCGTGGTCCACATCGCAGTCAAGCAACGTTTACAGCGGCTTCTACTGTCTGACAAACGGAACAAACGAGTCCACGTGCCACTATTTCCAAGTGCAGATGACGCACGACGGCACCACATACGAGTCCGCATGGGTTAAGGTGCTTGTCAGCGACGTGGTGGCCAACAACACTTCGGAAACCATACAATTAGGCGGCACGGCCAATATGACCCTCTCAAATGCCGCCTACACCACCAACTCCGCCACCATAAGCCACGAGAGCGGCACACCCAGCGGAGCGGCTTACACGCTCGGCAGCGACTACACTTTCACGAAAGTCGGCACATGGACAATGACCGCCACCTCAACCTATACGGCACACGGGGCCAACTACTCAAAGACTAACACCAAAACAGTTACCGTCAGCACGCCTACCGTAACCTGCTCCAACCAGACAAATATAGCCTTGGGAACTGCGGTTACAATTTCACCCACTTACACCAATGCAGACAACTGCACCAAGACAATAACAATAACCGCGCCTTCGGGAGCAAGCACGACATATAACGGCACCAGCTACACAGTTGCGGAAACCGGCACGCATAATGTAGCCATCAGCGTCACTTACGGCGGCACAGAGGTGGCATCAACAACCGCCACCATTACCGTCAAGGCTCCGACAATCACCTGCTCCAACCAGACCGGCAAGCAGCTTGGGCAGACGATTACCGTATCTCCAACCTATACTAATGCCGACAACTGCACAAAGACCATCTCGGTGACCACACCGAGCGGAGCAAGTTCGTCTTACACCGCCGGCGCAAATTATACGATTACAGAATTAGGTACTTATACTTTCACAATAAACGTGTCATACGGCGGCTCTGTTGTAGTAACCAAAGACGTGACAGTTAAAACCAGCAGCCCGACCATCACCTGCTCTAACCAGACAGTGGGCGTAGGCACAGTTATTCAGGTTAATCCCACGTACGCCAATGCCGACAACTGCACCAAGACCATCACGGTTACCAAACCTGACGAATCCACCGCCTCATACACCGCTAATAGCAACTTCACATGCTCTGAGGCTGGAAAATACTACTTCGACATCAGTGTGAAATATAGTGGAACTGAAGTCGCCACAAAGCGTGTTACGATAACAGTCAAAGAATATGCGGTAATCTATATATTGAAGACCAAAGGCTCTAATTCGTCGCTAACAGGTGTCGACCTCCAAACACTCTATGGCTTCTGGGCATGGCGCAAAACAGATAACGCAAATTTCTATAGCGATATCTCAGCATGGAATAACCGTCCAACGACATCATCAGCCAAAGCATCGACATATACCGACACTGCGACTGGCAATGTTTGGTGGAAATTCACTTCAGATAATATATTCGCTGATGAAACATACGGCATTATAATATTGTGTAACAATAATGAAAGTGGTGACGATAACCGCATTATCCAGACAGAATGGATTTCTTCAGAAACGCCTGTGCACATAAATGGTAATGTTGTTACTGACGGAACCAACTATTTCAAGGGCACTTCGTGGTTTGTGCCGCATGGATGTACCAAGAATGGCGTATATGCTTACACCAACTATCCCGACTGCGCCACGCCGACATATACGCTCACAGCAAATGCTACTTTGAGCCTGCCGGCAAGCGGCGAACAGAGTGTAACAAAAACTATCACAGTGAGCAACCTGACCAATGCTGATGTTGCCAACATCAAGTGGACAAGAACGCCAACGACAAACTGCTCGCTGAGCAGCGCGTCAGGCACCGCCTCCACCACCCTCACAGCCACCAAGTCAGGCACTTACACTGTAACATGTACTGTGAAGAATTCTTGCGGCAGCACGACAACTAAAACTTGCGTGGTAACCGTCAACTGCCCGGCTCCGGTGATTACCCCGGGCACTACATCGCACAGCATTAAGTCAGACGGCACATTGTCGTTGAGCCCAACCGCCACCAATACCACGACCTATGCGTGGTCGCGCGTCAGCGGCTCGGAAGGCTCGTTCTCATCTACCAACACCGCTTCCACTGTGTTCACGCCTAAGGCAAACACCGCACAGACCTATACCCTGCGCCTCACCGCAACCAACGCCTGCGGCGGCAGCACGACACAGGACTACACTGTGGTTGTCTGCACGTCTGCGACATTCGCTGACACCAACGGCTTCTCGCGCAGCATCAACCTCAACGATGCGCTCAGCGTCAGCCTTGACCCGACTATCACAAATGGCGGCTCAACATACGCATGGTCGTTGGTTAGCGGACCTGCGGGCTCATCATTCTCGTCAACCACCACCAAAGCCACCACATTCAGTTTCATCACCGCCGGCAAGTATGTAGTTCGCATAAGCGTCAACGGCACCAACGCCTGCTCGTCAGACACCTACACCAAGGACTACACCATCAACGTCAGCGGCGAGATGCCTAAGGTTAAACTGCACGTGGTCAACGAGTCGAACCGCACCGATTGGGACGACGCCACCACCATCTATGCTTACTATACAGGTGCGCAGGCAGGTTCTGCGGCAACGAGCGGATACGTGCCATTGACGTGGAACTCCACCAGCAAAGAGTGGTATGGCGAGATAGAAAAATCGCAAGCCGTGTTGGGCTACCGCCTATATGTTACTAAAACGAATTCCGGCACCATAGCCGTCCGCACATATGACAACAACTCCTACGGCTATATAGACATCCCTGCCGGCAGCGCGAACTACAAGGACTACTACCTTGAGATAACCCCGCGCTTGAACAACAACAACACGCGCTACGGACTGCGGGAGCAATGCGTGTCATTCACCCTCAGTGACCAGAACATTGGTGAAGTCAGCGCAAACACCTCGCTTGCGGTGTCAGTAGCCACCGGCTCACTCCCCGCCAACGTGTCATATCAGTGGAACTGCGTGAGCGGCGATGGCGGCGACGCACTCCTCAGCAGCCAGACGGTCGCCAACCCGACATTCCAAGTGGCCAACGCCAACGGACGCTATGTGTATGAGGTAACAGTCCAAAACAACAACTCTGACGGCTGCTACGGCATTGCGCTTATCACTGTTGAGCACTGGCAGAGCAAGACCTACTATCTCAAGCACCCGAGCAGCGGAACAGGAAACGGCTCATGGACTTGGACAACCATGACATCGGTAGGTAATGGCAAATACACCTGCACCGGCCGCTACTACGACGGAGTGAGCGGAGCCAATGTCAGCACCGACAAGAAAATACGGGTAACGATGATTATCGGCGATGTGGGTACAGACATCGGCTTCAACGGTGATGCCAGTGCGCCTTACACACTCGAGTACTTCAATAACGGCTCTGGCAACTGGATTGCCAACAGCAGTGCCGGAACATACAACGAACAAGCCTACTATCAGTTCCTCGTTCCAGAGAACGCTTCGTTCTGGGTGCATGACAAATACTGGGTTAGCAACGATGATAACCTTAAGTCGCACCAGACAGAAGACCATGCCGGTAAAGCGGGCGACATATTCGTTCACGTCTATTCGCAGAACAAGGCTTACAACGAAAAGATGAAGTGGTCAAGTGATGAGGAATTGCCCTCTTGGTATGTCCGCCATGATGGCTACCGCGACAACGAGCACATCCTTAACCACGAACAGGCTCGTGGCAATGTGATATGGATTTACGATGAGTTCACTGACGAACTCAGCATCATGCCTTCTGGCACACTCTACCGCCTTGGAGCGCAAGTGCCCAACGTGGAACCGTTCAAGTTCGCAGGCTCTGCCACCAACGAATACTTCAGCAACTATGTGAAAGCAGCCGGTACTGGCGAAGCCAACAAGATGTCTCTCTTCGTCGCGGCTGGCGCGGAAGTTCGTCTCTATACCTCCACCAACGGCGGCGCATCGTGGAACTATGCCAACAAGACCTTCTCCGCGCCTTCAGCCACAGAAAGCGGGGTGTGGGTTACCAACCTCGCCACCACCACTACCATCGGGGCTTGGACCAAATATGAGGGTGACTTCTGGGTGCGCTCACGCGGAGTGCTTAACAACCTCGGCAACTATAAGAACAACGATGCCAAGTTCACAGCTTTCGAGCCCGACCGCTCATTCGTTAACGAGTATTACAACCACTATTGGGTTAAATGGTGCAACCACGGTGAGAACATCTCCGCTATGGTTGCCAACCAGTACAACCCCGACATAGCCGGTGAAATACCATCCTATACCATAGGCGATGGCGATGACGGTGGAGCTAATATCCGCTATAGTTATGACAATACCACTAACCACTTCGGTTATTCGCTGCTCAACGGCTCAACGGCTCACTCCGATTATCTGACTATCTTTGGCGGTGACAATGTCTATAAATCAACCGCAACGGCAACCACTAAGTCACGCCTGCTGCAGTCTGATAAATATGGACTTGTGGATATGTCCGACTGGGTATATACTGCTGAACTGAAAGCCGAAGAGCATGCCACAATACGCTTGCTCGGTCACTACTACCACAGCACTGGCGTAGCAACGCCGCGCAATATGTGGCTGCTTGGTAACAATACCACTCTGCTTGAAATCCTTACCGCCAACAATCCTAACGACTTGCGCAACATGCTCGTAAGTTATGACTACAAGACCAACCGTATCGTGGCAGGTTGGATACCTGACGGCGACAAGTTCAACAGCGGCGAGACAACGATAGAGGCTAACCTCATCCTGCGCCGCGAGATGAACAACGACACAAAGACCTTTGACGTCAACGGTACTGCCAGCATCAAGGGCCTCAAGCGAGCTTACTTCTACTTTATCCTGAAGCCCAACAATAATGATGTAACAGCTCTTGACGCCAATAAGAACCTGTTCTGGTTCTCTGTTCCGTTCGAGTGCAAAATCAGTGACGCTTTCGGACTTTCGGGCTACAACACCGACTGGGTGATACAGCGCTATCGCGGTGATGCACGCGCACAATATAGCTGGACTATCAACATACCCACATTCTGGAACAACGCCAAGTCAACCTACACCCTGAAGGCCGGCGAAGGCTATGCGTTCAGTTTCAAGGCTGCCAATATTGACTTCCCGTCGGTAGGGCACTGGGACAATGGTGTGCTGTTAGAAACCGTGCGTCAAAAAGGCATCTTCTTCCCCTCTGTAGCGGCAAACATAGGTGATGTTAAGGCCCAGTCGCGTTTGGCGGAATATCCTGAGATGATTTGCGAAGCGCAAGGCGGTGCGCGTAAGGGCGAAGACAGCAACTGGCGTGTTATAGGTCCTATAGCATTCGAGAATGTGGCACCCAACAATGGTACGCCTGCCGACGACAGTTTCACATCTCCCTACGGCGCCAACGCATTCCCCAACTTCTTGTATATCTTCAATGATGTGTTCCAGAAAGGCTCGGGCAACAATAGCCCCATAGCTCTTACCAGCAAAGGCGCAAGCACCGGATACTATGTTGAAAACGGTAAAACCTTTACCTACAAGCCATGTTATAGCTACATGACACAGTTTGCCGGCACGATAGACTGGGCGGCGGCTGGGCGCATCGCTACGCCGTCATTCGCTCCGCGTCGTAGAGCAGAAAACACCCCTGCCAATGTCTATCATAACGAAGATTACACACTGCGCTTGTTCGACTCTGAACAAGGACTTGTTGACCAGACAATAGTTCTGTTGCAGACCGATGCCAGCGATGAGTTTAACCCTGGCGAAGACCTCTTCAAGTTCCGCAACAACACAGCGGCTTTGTTCACGCTTGTGGGCAACACCGAGGCGGCAGGTAACGCATTGGAATATAAAGACCAGGAAGTGCCTCTCACAGTCGTCGTGCCTGAAGCCGGACAATACACTGTAGAACTTACAGAGGGTGTTTCACAAACCGCCAGTGTTGTGCTTGTGGACCATGTAGAGAATATCCGTACCGAACTTACCGACTTTACATACACCGCTAACCTGCCTGCAGGAGAAGTAAAAGACCGCTTTACCTTGATATTCACAGTAGGCGCTAAGCCGCAATCGCAGCAGCCTACAGGCTTGGCAGAACTGACAGGCAATATGCTGGTGCGTGTTGTGGACGGACGCATCAACGTTGAAGGCATTGAAGGCTCTCAAAACATAATGCTCTTTGACGCTGCCGGACGTCTCATCAG
Organism: Paludibacteraceae bacterium; assembly: GCA_017454915.1. GTDB lineage: Bacteria > Bacteroidota > Bacteroidia > Bacteroidales > Paludibacteraceae > UBA3747. The sequence goes on along the minus strand of JAFTCC010000064.1, from coordinate 129,222 downwards.
CAATGAGCAAGCCGCAGACGAATGGAAGTCGGCAGCCCTGCCGCAAGGCGTGTATATGCTACGCATCGGCACACACACAACCAAGGTGGTGCTGTAAAACAAGCCTAATCGGTCTTTATACCGACCTCGGATGTAAACAAACCATCATAAAACAAACAAAATCGGCGCTCCTCCAAGAGTGCCGATTTTGTTGTTAGAATGTGTGTGAAAATCCTATGCTGAGCAGTTCTTTGAATTGCCAGTAACTATGTGAGCCATTTAGCGGCGGAACAGTGTTATCGATTCGCGGGTAGATACTAACTTGCGCCGACAGGTATTGGTTGATAATAAAGTTACTGTTGATTTCGAGCTCCACCTCAACGGCGCGATAGTTGGTGTAGAAAAATAGCCTTGTATCTATCTCTACCCAATACCGCGGTTTCCACGTCCAGTCGAGCCTAACCGTTGAGCCAAATTCAGCCAGTTGACGTTTGCCAGCGGCAATGCCATATTGTGCAGGGGCTACTTTGGCACTGTCGCCAACGTAAATGTATTTTAGCGCAGCAGGTGAAACAGACAGTGAAAAGTCTTTGTTTGGCTTGTACTCCAGTCCAAGTCCCAAGTTGAGCCTCAGCGGATTGAAGCACGTTGACCGCAGATTGGGTTTGTTGGTGCCTTGGTATGTGCGAAAAAGTTGAGTGCTTAACTCTGCGTATGCCGAATAATAAAGTTTCTTAACCGCACGGTATCCGAAAGTGGATGTTATTCTGAGCAGGTCGTCGGTTACCGCAACTTTGCGTAGCGTGTCGCCGCTGACGGTGCTTACGCCAGCTCTCCATTCAATCTCGTTTTTCCAACTGATTTTTTTTGCGTTGTCGTATGTGAACGTGGCTTTGGCGCTTGCTATTATTGCGATGCTGTTGGCAGGTCCCTTGTGCCAGTTGCGTGTCGCATAGTTTTGGGTGGCCTGTGCAAGCAGTTTGACCTTGTGTGACCACAATGAGTTTGTTACACCTATACTAAGGTTGCTGCTGCTGTCGTTTTTGATTGTTATGCCGTGTCGCCGTTGCTCCTTTTTTTCGAGGTGTGTGATTTCTGCCACGGATGGCAGTTGGCTCTTGGCGCCGGCAATGAGATCCATGTTGTGTGTTTCGATATAACGTATGGTGCGGGCACGCAATTTGTCTATTATTTTCCGGTTTTCTATTTCGCACAGAAGTGGGATGTCGTGTCGCTTGTTTTTCGCCTTTGTGATGGTGATTGTGTCCGTGTCCCAGAAGTGCGGGTCGGAGTAGAGCGGTAGCAGCATGGGATTAGCGGCGTGATGGAGTTCGGCATAACTTGCGATGCGGACTGAGTCGGCAAAACTGAGGTGTCTCGGGAATAGGGTGGTGCGGTCATCTTTTGCGTGCGCCAATGTATCAGCCTGCTCGCGCATCCGCTTTAGCATAATGGCAGTGAGTACGCTATCGTTTGCTGCAGCCGACGTCTCACGCAATTCTGCTGTACGCACTGTGTCAAGCATGACAATGCGAACGCTGTCTTGAGCTTCGGCAGGCATAAAAGCCACTAACATGAGAAGTATGGCAAGCAAAAAAAACATCAGCGTCAATATGGCGTATGCCTGTTGTGGTTGCGGCATACAGAGGTCATTACAATAGGCAACTGGTCATCTTTTCTCCCAATTACCCTTTTCGGTCCAATGGCCGATTTGTGTTAAGGCACCGGGTCGTATCCGCTGCCTCCCCACGGGTGACAGCGCAATATCCGCTTTATACCAAGCCATCCGCCTTTGAAAATTCCATATTTCATCACTGCCTCAACCATATACTGCGAGCAGGTGGGCGTGTAGCGGCACGATGGCGGCAGCATCGGGCTAATGCATGCGCGGTAGAAGTAAACCGGCAGAAGAAAGGCTTTGCGGATTATGGTTTGAAGCTTGGTCATTTTGTTTGGAGAGGTTCCGGTTTAACTAGTTTGACTAGTTATTATAGTTTGACTAGTTGTTTTAGTTATTCCTTTTTTCTGTTTCAGACTATTTTGTTGAGCCAGTCGATGCAGCGTTGTCGCAGTGGTTTGAACTTAGGCTCTATTTTGTCATACAGCCCCATCAGTGGTGCAAGGTAAATTCTTTGCACCACTTTGTCAATTAAGATGGCCACGGCCATAAACAGCAGCACCAGCAGCGTAAATTGCAGCCACCTGATGTCGTAGTTTAATCCCCACCAAGCGTCTGTGCCTATTTCTCCCAACCACCATTTCTTTACAGTGGCGTAGATGTACGGCTTGGAAATGTACATTGAGTTGTCCTGCAAAAGATATGCTGCAAGCACGCCGGATGCTATCCAGTTGACGGCACGCGACTTGAAATTGAGAGTGCAGAAAAACATGAAGAAAGCTATTGACGCTATTAAGTTGGCGGGGTTGTTGTGATACATCAGCCGTATGTTAGGCGCGGCGAAGTTATAGTACCATTTGTTAATTATTGATGCCGCTATGATGCCCGCCATGCACAATAGTGAAATCGCAAGATACCACCACCGGTGTTCTCTCTTGACATTGGCGTAGAGCCGTATGTAGCGTCCTATGCAGTATATGTAAACAAAATGGGCAGTGCTGTTGCCAGACACGTTGTTCATCGAGTGCCCGTCGTAACCCATCACCACGTTGACGAATGTCATGATGAGAAGCATGACAAGAAACTGTCGTTTGTCCATGGCTTTGATAGCGTAGTTAATGAGCGGAGCGAGCAGGAACAGATAGACGTAGCGTTGCATAAACCACCATGGTCCGTGGCTCAGCGTGCGTACAACGTAAACCAGCTGGTCCCATTTGAATGCCTTGTCGGTGAATGCTATGGTGAGCAGATAGTAAAGCAGCGAGAAGAAAAGCATTGTGAGAAACAGCTTCAGAAGGCTGCGGAGCCGGAACTTGATGCCAAAGTATCCGGAAATGAGTATGAAACAGTTGATGCTGACATGTATGGCATTGAGTACAGTGCCTACGATGCGGTCGGTGGTCATGGTGGTGTTCATCGCCTCAAGGTTGACAATGAAGCCGTGAACGATGAAGTGGTGCGCCACGATGAGCACCATACACACAATGCGGAGCAATTCAAGGTTGCTGTTGCGCTCAAGTATCTTGTTGTCGGTCATTATTTGTGTCCTTTTCTTGCCGTTCGACCTATGCGTTTTTTTTGCCGCAAATGTCGGCTATTCTTTGATTTACAACTGCAAAGTTACGATTTTTTTTACACAAAAAGACGGACACGCTTTTCGCATATCCGTCTTTTGTACTAATTTACACCCGTGGCCGGTCTAATGGCCGAGTAGGATTTAAGGCAGTTGTGGAAGATTTTTTTGACCAATTCGTGTCAATAGTCAATAAGCCACAAGCCTTTCAATTCGGTTTAGAGAGCCTTTGTTTCGTAGAGGATGTTGTTTGTTTTGCGCACGGCGGCTTCTGATGCTTTGAGTTTCTCTTTCTCGTCAGCTGTGAGCGGAAGTTCAACGATGCGTTCAATGCCGTTCTTGCCGATGATGCAGGGAACGCCAATCATGATGTCCTTCATTCCATATTCGCCCTCAAGATAAGCTGAAACGGGGAGGAGTTTCTTCTGGTCTTTAACGATAGCCTCTGTGAGGAACGAAGCGGCAGCTCCAGGAGCCATCCAAGCCGATGTTCCGAGCAGTTTTGTGAGTGTTGCGCCGCCAACCATTGTTTTCTGGCAAACGTCGTCGATGCGCTCTTGGCTAAGGAATGTGCTTACAGGATAGCCTTTGTATGTGGCATGAGACATGAGCGGTATCATGGTGGTGTCGCCGTGACCGCCAATTACGATGCCTTCAACCTCATTGGGGTTGCATTTCAGTTCTTCTGAGAGGAAATATTTCAGGCGGCTGCTGTCGAGAGGTCCACCCATACCGATGACGCGGTTGCGGGGCAGGCCCAGCGATTTGATGGTCAGGTATGCCATCGTGTCCATCGGGTTGGCAACGATAACGAGGATTGCGTTGGGTGAATGCTCAAGCACACTCTTGACAACGCTCTTGACGATGCCTGCGTTAACGCCTATCAGTTCTTCGCGAGTCATGCCCGGCTTACGCGGTATTCCTGAGGTGATGACAACAACGTCAGAGTTAGCCGTAACGCTGTAGTCGTTGGTTACGCCCGTAACTTTGGTGTCAAAACCCATCAGTTGGGCTGTCTGCATGATGTCCATGGCCTTGCCCTCAGCAACGCCCTCTTTGATGTCGATTAAAACGACTTCGTTGGCTATCTCTTTGACTGCCAACACGTTGGCGCATGTGGCTCCTACGTTGCCAGCGCCTACTACTGTAACTTTTGACATGATATGTTATTTTTGTTTGATTTCGTACTGCAAAGGTACGACATTTTTGTTAATTACGGAAAAAAATCTTTAATTTTTTTGCATTTTGCCGTTTGAGCAAAATAGTGTAACTTTGCACTTGTGTTTTTACGCACTTTTCTAAAATTAGTAATAAAATAAATAGTTAAATATTTTAATATTTAAATAGTTAAATCCTCCTTCATGCTTACTACAGTGTTTTTGACGGGTGCCACAGGCACGATGGGCTTCGCAGGAATGACGGAACTGCTCCGCCGCAGCGACAAATACCGTGTTAAGGTATTAGCCCGCCCGAGCGCTAAGAATAAGGAATTATTATCGCAATATCAGGGCCGCGTAGAGGTTGTTTGGGGCGATTTGCTCAACTACGATGACGTGTTGCGCGGTGTTACAGGTAGTGATGTGGTGCTTCATGTGGGTGGTATGGTAAGCCCTCAGGCGGACTATAAGCCACGTTCGACGCGCAAGGTTAACATAGGCGCTGCCGAAAATGTTGTTAAGGCAGTGCTTGCGCAGCCCGAAGAAAAACAGCCTCGTGTGGTGTATATCGGCAGTGTTGCTCAACTTGGCGACCACCGTGAGCCGCTTCATTGGGGGCGCGCAGGAGATCCGATACAAGTGGCGGTGTATGACCACTACGGGCTGACAAAAGTTATGGCGGAACGCATCATAGCCGAGTCCGGCATCAAGCGTTGGGTAAGCCTGCGCCAGTCGGGCATTCTATATCCCGCCATACTTCGCAACTACGACCCCATAATGTTTCACGTGCCTATCCGTGGCTGCCTTGAGTGGGCAACGGTGGAAGACAGCGGCAGGGTGTTGTGTAATGTGTGCGACCCAGACCTGCCTGATGAGTTCTGGAACAGATTCTACAACATAGGCTCAGGAGCAGAATATCGTCTGACGAACTACGAGTTCGAATGCAAACTGCTGAAAGCGATACACTGCCCTCCTCCCGAGAAGATTTTCCGTGCGAGGTGGTTCACCACGCAAAATTTCCACGGGCATTGGTATGCCGACAGCGATGTGCTTGAGAATTATCTTCATTTCCGCGCCAATGTGCCTGTTGACGATTACTTTGCCGGCATGAGCAGCCGTTTGCCTTGGTTTTTCAGTCTTGCCAGAATAGTTCCGGCATTTATCATCAAACTTGCCATGCTGCCTATGGCCTACAAAGAGCGGCACGGCACACAGTGGTGGATAAAGCATAATGACACGCAACGCATAGCGGCCTACTATGGCAGCCGCGACAAGTATGAGGCTATACCCGAGTGGAAAGACTTTGACGTGAGCCGTCCTTCCGACACTCCACAACTGATGAATCACGGCTATGACGAGAGCAAACCGCGCGAGGAATTCACCATCGAGGATATGCGCAAGGCGGCGGAGTTTAGAGGCGGAAAGTGCGTGTCGGAGAGCATGGCAAAAGGCGACTGGACCACACCGCTCGAGTGGGAGTGCCACGAAGGGCACCGCTTTAAGGCATCACCAACATTGGTGCTGCTCGGCGGACACTGGTGTCCTGAATGTCTTCCATTGCCATGGAACTATGATGAACAGGCACGGCACAACCCATTCCTTGCACAACTCTGGTATAACGTGCATGACAAGGATGAGAATAACTTCTACGATGAGCATATTTTCGACGGATGGGAATAATTTATTTACTCTTTGACAATCTACCATTTGACAAATCAGGATTTAATAATGCAGACAAAATTTTTTAATATACTGTTGGCGTTCACGGTGGTTTTGCTGATGGCATCGTGCAAAAAAGACGAGAAGAAAATCGACACTTCTTTGTTGCCTGGCATCTGGCAAATCACCGGCACAGAACAGTATCTCCATTTTCATGACGACGGCACAGGCGCTTTTTGGGACGAGTCGGAAGACGTGTATGAGGATGACATAGAAGTCGATGGCAATGGCTGGTTCAACTGGGCTGTCGCGGAAGAAACATCAAACTCAAAGACTGTAGTAAAAGTAGCCTTGAACTTCAAAATTGCAGTGTCCGGCGGCAGTGTGCCCAAGAACGCCACAATCACTCAACTTGACGCTTCGTCAATGACGTGGCAGGACGCGTTCAAAAACCAGACCTACTTCACACGTAAAAAAGAACCCGAAACACAACAATCCCAAACGCCATAGTCATGAGAAAGATTATTATTCTGCTCAGCATCGCGCTTACTTTTCTTATCAGTTTTTCGACCATTTTCGACAAGAAACTTGATTTGAACGGCGACAATGCCAACTATTTGACATACGCTCACAACATTGCGGCAGGGCATGGTTACAGTGCGTTGTCGTATGACGCGTCTTATCAGCCTGTCAATCATTTCCCTCCGGCTTATAGTTTTGTGCTGTCGCTTTTCATGCGTATGGGCATTGACAGTATAGTGTTTTTCAAGGTGCTCAACGGCATACTGATGCTGCTTGTCATTTTTATTATCAGTCATATTACAGCCCGTTTGTCGGGCAACGACTGGCTTGGTCTTTCAGTAGGGGTGTTCCTCGCGCTGAGCGCGCCCATGCTCCACTTTGCCACTATGGTGATGTCGGAGATGAACTACGCCTTTTTCTCCGCCCTGTGTTTTCTCAGCCTGTGGATGTATGCGGATAACCAAGATTCTGGAACCACGAGCCAAGGTCAAGGAAACAGTGGCCAAGCACTAACGCCTTGGTATCGTTGTCCGTGGTTTTATTGTGCGATTTTGAGTGCTGTGGCGGCATACTATTTTCGCACGATGGCTATGGCTTGCATATTTGCCTTGCTGGTGTTTTATCTCGTCCGCAAGGAATGGAAGCAGGCGCTGACGTCGCTCGCCATTGCCGTTGTGGCATACCTGCCGTGGGTGCTCCGCAACAAGGCTGCCGGACTTGAGTCGCGATATTTCGGAACCATCATGACCGTCAACCCGTGGCGGCCCGAGCAAGGCACAATAAGCACTCCGGCGGAGTTCGTGGAGAAAGTCCTGAAAAACATGGACGAAACGGTTGTCAAGGCCTTCACTGAAAGCTTGTTCCCTTTTGTCAATGTCAACTACAATGAGACCTCGTCTTGGCTTCTTATCTCAGGCGCGCTGCTTATAATTGCAGTTATGATTTACGGATGCTTTGTCAACCGCAAATTCACGTGGTTGCTGTTTGCATACTTTGTGGGCAACATAGGCTTGTTTGGACTCTGGCATGGAGGCAATGGCATCCGCTATGTGGTACCGTTGATACCGTGGATTGTGATGACATTCTATCTCGGCGTGGCAGGCGTTGTCAGGCTCATAAAGGTTAAGGTGGCTAAGCCCGATAAGTCCAACGGCAAAAACGCCAAGCAGCTTGACTCTAAAGGCGGTGCGCTGCAGCTGTTGGCTTTGTCGCTGATAGTGCTGGCGCTCCTTGAAATCCCATCAGTAAAACTGCTCGCGCAGCAGAACCGGCAGGCTTATCCGCCAGCATACAAAGAGTATTTTGATATAGCCAAACAGATGAAACGGCACTTCAAGGGCAAGCACGTAGTGGTGGCTTGCCGCAAGCCCGAACTATTTATGATGTACGCTCCGGACATTTGCGCCCGCCGCTATGCGTTCTCCGACAAACCCGAGGAGGTCATACGCGACCTTGAGGAGCATAACACCGATTATGTGATACTTGACGCATTGGGCTACAGCAGCACAGGGCTTTATCTTTATCCTGCGATAATGCAAAACCAAAGCCGCTTCAAGCCTGTCATGCAATACGACAATCCCCCCACATATTTGTTGCATTTTGAGCGATAATATCCCGATATGGCACCAGTTCCTGCGCTATAGCGTGAGCGGCATGCTCGCCACCGCAGTTGATAAAATGCTTTTCTATGCCATGCATTACTGGCTTGGCATCAATGTTTATGTGGCAACAACAGTGGCATTCCTGACCGGGTTGGCTATAACATACTTTTTTTCCATCACGTGGATATTCCAGCAGCGGCGTATGGCAGGGTCAGTGGCAGAACCATTTATATACCTTTGCATAGGATTGGTCGGAGTGCTCATCATGAACGGCCTGATGTGGGTGTTTATCAGGATAATGCCACAATCTGAAACGCTAATGCTCATGCCCCGCAATTTTTTCTGCAACATGGCTGCCACAGTGCTCGTAACATTATATAATTTTGTCGCAAAACGCTTTATCCTGTTCAATAAGAGCGATAGTAATTAGGGTGTTAAAAAGATTTATTATCGCCGAGTGTTCGGCATTGTAGCAAAATTAGGTAAAATATGTTGAAAAACATAAAAATGCCTATAAAAATTTTGCAATATCAAAAAAATAATGTAATTTTGCGCTTGATTTTGACAGCAATAATCTGTCTTTCTTTTATTGGCTTTATTCTTTATTTTTAAACCATAACGTTATGAAGAAAAATCTATTTTTCGCAGGTGTGTTTGCGTTGGCACTCACCCTCGTAGCCTGCCCCGGCAAGAAAGCCGAAGGTGAAGGCGAAGCAAAAGACAGCGTTGAAGTCGCTCCCGTAGAGGCAGTTGACACTATTGCAGCCGCAGTAGAGGAAGTTGCCGAAGAGGCTCCCGCAGTAGTAGAAGAGGTTAAACAAGCCGTTAAAACGACTAAAAAAGCCGCTTCAAAAGTAGAAGAAACAACCAAAACCGCTGTTGAAGAAGTTAAAGAAGCAGCTGTAGAGGTTAAGGAAGCAGCTGTTAAGACCAGTGGTGACATCCGTCAAGGCATCCAAAACAAAGAGGCTGAAGCTGAAAAAGCTGCCCAAGAAGCTAAGGAAGCCGAAAAACAACAAGTTAAGAAAAGACTTAAATAATAACTAATATTTAACAACAATGAAAAAGTTTTTTTCACTTATGCTCGTTTTCGCTGCGATGTTTGCTTTCACCGCTTGCGACAACACATCTGACATGACCGATGAGGAACTTGAAGCTGCTCTCATTGAGAAAGGTTTCTTCAAAGGTAAAATCTCTTCACCTGACGAAGACAATGGCAAATGGCTTGCAGCTAACATCAATGCTGACAAAACCTATGCATTCTACTATTCAGAGACCCGCCGCGAAGTTAAGAAAGGCGACGTAGAGGACGTTCTTATGACTGGTACTTGGAAAGTTCTCGAAGGTGTTTTCTATTATACTGACGACACCGATGAGGGTGCTGATGTAGGAACATGGTATAGCCGCTTCAAAATCTCAAAGAATGGCAAACGCCTCACCTGCGAGTATGATGACGGTTGGAAAGTTGAACTTGACTAATCCAATAGTTAATCACAAAGAAAACTCGACTGCTTTGCGGTCGAGTTTTTTTGTGTTAGAAGGGGCACGACATATTGTGCCCGTCCGTCGTGTCGTGTCCGCTCCACGCTAATAAATCATGTAAATTGGACAGATATAATGCCCCCAATGACAGCTCTAAGTTTAACCCAAATCGGTCATTAGAATTATTAGGATTTTTTGAATTATTTTTGAGCGGATTTTTGTCTTTGAACGAGGGAGTTATGCGGGCATAATGACCGAGCAAAAAGCAAAAATAAGCCAAAAAGAAACAAAAAAGACAATAATAGACTACTTTTTGTAAGCACTGACCCAAACTTGTCGGTCTAATGACCGATTTGGGTTTAAGGGCACAGATATTACAATCTATAATTTCAAAGAAGACAGCAATGGAGATACAATTGCAGAAGATGTTTACGACTTTGATCCTTCCAAAGGAGGCATTAATGCATTATTGGCTCCATTTTTTGGCTCGGTAAAAGATTGCGACAAAAATATAAGTTGGCATATCAATCTGGGAAAAATAAAATAATTATGTGACTATGCGAAAGTTTTGAATATCACTGGCAGCGTTGAAGAGTTTCACGCAGTGCGTCATGCCAGTGCGGTATGCAGATGCCGTAAGTTCTTTTGATTTTAGCCTTGTCGAGCACGCTGTAGTTTGGTCGCTTGGTGGGGGTGGGGTACTGCTCTGAACGTATGGGCTGCACGTCACATTCGATGCCCGCAAGTTGGTGTATAGCGCGCGTGAAGTCATACCAGCTACAAACGCCTTCGTTGGTGAAATGGTATATGCCCGCATGAAACTCAGGTGCCTCTATCACGGCGTAAATCGCCCTTGCGAGGTCCAGAGCCGTTGTGGGCGTGCCTATCTGGTCATAAACGACGTTAAGGCTGTCGCGCTCTTTGCCGAGGCGGAGCATGGTCTTCATGAAGTTATTGCCCCAAGGCGAGTAGAGCCATGCGGTGCGTATGATTATGCTATCTGGACACACGTCTTGCAGCCGTCGTTCTCCCTCAAGTTTTGTGCGTCCGTATGCTCCGGTGGGATGCGGGATGTCCGTCTCACGGTATGGCGTGCATTGGTCGCCGCTAAATACGTAGTCTGTTGAAACATGTATGACTTTTGCGCCGTTCGTTTGAGCCGCTACGCCGAGGTTCTCGACTGCATCAGCGTTAATGCGTCCGGCAAGTTCTTCTTCGCTTTCGGCGCGGTCAACGGCAGTGAAAGCGGCACAGTTAACTATGAGGTCTATAGCATGGTCGCTGACGAATTTTGTTACGGCATTGCGGTCGGTGATGTCAAGTTCAGCAACGTCGGTGAAGAAAAAATTATGTCTTTGATGTTTTTCAGAAAGCAGCCGCATTTCGGTGCCCAGTTGGCCGTTGCAGCCGGTGATGAGGATGTTCATGAGTTATTCAGTCTTATTATCACAATTTTCTTGCAATTTCGTCGAATGTGATAGTCGTTAATGTTGGTTTCCCGTCAGGAGTTATTGCTTTTTGCGGACATTTGAGCCAGTCGCGCAGCAGTTGTTGCATTTGTTCGGTTGATAACTTTTTGCCGGCACTAATCGCTGCTGAGTTCGCCAGTGCGAGTGTTATGGCTTCGTTACGTGTCATTAGCGCGTTTTCGCCCGTCGCATTGTTGAGTATGTTGTTAAGTGCGCTGATGGGGTTGTTGTCACCCAGTTCGGCAGGTACGGCAGTGACGCTGAATGCTGTGGTGCCGAATTTTTGCAGTTCAAAGCCGAGCGACTTTATCTCGTCAAGCATTTCTCGGACAATGGCAGCAGTGTCGGCATTGAGTTGCCAAAGTTCAGGGAAAAGCAGCTGCTGTGATGTGTGTTGCTGCCCGTGTGTGGCAATATAGTTGTCGTAGAGTACCCGTGTGTGCGCTCTGTGCTGGTCTATCAGCACAAGTTCGTCGGCGGTCTTGCACATCAGCCATCGGTTAGCCACTTGGTCAACGAGCGTGATGCCGTCGTCGGGCAGCAGTCCTTCGTCTTCACCTTTACTGCGGCTCTCAAAACCCTCGTAGAGGTCTTGCCAGTGCTTCAGGTTGCTCTCTTGTTGCCAGTTGCGCTTCTGATAGCCGCTGTCTTGTTGTCTTCCGGTGTGCCCGTGTGGCTCAAAAGGATTATAGCCTGAGTATCCTGTTGTAGGCATAGTGAGCCGCGACTTTTGTTCTCGGTCTAACACCGGTATGACAGGCGCGTCGGTCTGGTCGAAATCAAGGCTCGGGCGCGCGTCGAATTTTCCTAACGTTTCGCGCACTGCGGCATAGAGCAGGGGCCAAATGGCTTGCTCGTCGGCAAATTTGATTTCTGTTTTTGTGGGGTGTATGTTGACGTCAATGTCGTGCGCCGCTATTGTGAAATAGATGAAGTAGTGAGGTTGGCTGTCTGCCCCAAGCAGGCCTTGGTAGGCGTTGATGATGGCTTTGTGGAAATAGGGGTGGCGCATATAACGCCCGTTGACAAACAGGTACTGGTATGCGTTTTTTTGACCTGCTTCAGGTTTGCTCACATAGCCCTTAATGCTTATGAGTTCAGTTTCGGTGTCAACAGTTAGCAGTTGGTCGTTGAAGTCGCATTTTCCAATTTTTGCCAGCAGTTGAACAATGCGTTGACGTGTGGTGCAAGGCTCAAGATTATAGACGCACTCGCCGTTGCTGGTGAATGTGAAATGCACTTTAGGGTACACCAGCGCGATGCGGTAGAAGTCCTGATAGAGGTTTTTGAGTTCCGTAGAGTTGGTCTTCATGAACCGTCTACGCGCCGGAGTATTGAAAAACAGATTTTTTACAGCGATGGATGTTCCTACAGGACATTGGCAGTAGTCTTGTGCTATGACTTCCGCGCCAGCCATCTCCAGTTTAGTTCCCAATTCGTCTTCTTTGCGGCGCGTTGTCATGCTCACTTGGCTCACTGCCGCAATAGATGCAAGCGCTTCACCCCTGAAGCCCATCGTTTGCAGGTTGAAGAGGTCTGCCGCAGTGCTTATCTTGCTTGTGGCGTGCCGTTCAAACGCCATGCGTGCGTCAGTCGCGCTCATGCCCTTGCCGTCGTCAACAACCTGAAGCAGTGTCTTGCCAGAGTCGCTGACAATGATGTCAATATGTTGCGCTCCGGCATCAAGGCTGTTCTCCACCAGTTCTTTGAGGACCGATGAAGGGCGTTGCACAACCTCGCCGGCTGCGATTTGGTTGGCGACAGTGTCAGGCAGCAGATGAATTATGTCCACGTTAAAAGTGAGGGTTACATATTGTTCCCCATTAAATTTAGAGCCAGAAGAAGAAAGCCATGAGGAGCAGTGCAAGCAGTATGATTAGAAACCTGATGTTAGTTTTCCTGTTCTCGTTGACGCGCTGGCTTTCGCGGTGTGTGGCGGCTCGTCTGAAGCTGCCTCGCTCGAGGGTGTGGTGGTATTCTCCATCAGCTTCCGATTTGCGCTCCCCGCTTACCAGTTCACGTTCTCGGCGTTCTTCCTGCAGCTCGCGCAGACGCTCTTTGCGGCGTTCTTTTTCAGGGTCGTAGTAGATGGGGCGGTAGTCCCACTCACGTGGTTTGTTGAGTTTTGGGAACAGTATGCTCATGACTTTAGGTGTTAACTGGAATGGTTAAACAACGGTGTTCTAACGACGTTTAACGGCCGTTAAAACACCGTTGAAAATTTAATGCTTTCTGTTAGTTACTTGTACTTTTCGCCGGCATTGGCAACAAATTCTTTTATTCGCTGTTCGTTTGCCTTTGGGCAGATGAGCAGCACATTGCCCTGTTCAGCTACGATGTAATCCTTCAAACCGTCAATTACGGCGAGTTTTCCGTCCGCAAGTGTTACTATGTTGCCGTTGGCGTTGTAGAACTGCGTTTCGCATTTGAGGGTTACATTGCCATTGTCGTCTTTGTCCGACAGGTCGTAGAGCGAGCCCCACGTGCCGAGGTCTGACCAGCCGAAGTCGCTGGGCAGCACGCACACGTTGTCGGCTTTCTCCATGATGCCGTAGTCGATGCTGACTGACGGGCACTCGGGAAACATCTTGTCGATGTAGTCGTCAATGCCGAAATGCTCGCACGTGTAGAACTCATATACTTCTGGCAGATACTTTTCGAATGCGCGGTTGATGGTTTGCAGGTTCCAAAGGAACATTCCAGAGTTCCAGACATATTGTCCGCTGTCCACAAATAGTTTGGCGTGCTCAAGGTCTGGTTTCTCGGTGAATTGCTCCACTTTCGCGATTTCGTGTCCTCCATCTGCGTTATGTTCTGCCCCCATCTTGATGTAACCGTATCCGGTTTCATAGCGTGTGGGTTTCATGCCGAGTGTGAGCAGGCAGTCGTTTTTGCTGACAAAGTCAAAGCCCTTTGCAATGGTGTCGATAAACGCCTTCTCGTCGGTTATCAGGTGGTCTGACGCTGCCACGAGTATGTTGGCTTTGTCGGTTTTCCCGTTGATGTATCCTACGGCGTAGGCTATGCATGGCGCGGTGTTGCGTCTTGCTGGCTCGCACAGCACGTTTTCGGGTCTGATGTGCGGCAGTTGTTTGATGACGAGGTTACGGTAGTCCTTGTTGGTGACTACGTAGATGTTTTCGGCTGGAATCAAAGGCAACACGCGGTCAAAAGTCATTTGCAGCAGTGAGCGCCCCGTGCCGAAAAAGTCAAGAAACTGCTTGGGATAGCTGTTGCGGCTGAATGGCCAAAACCGGCTTCCGATGCCGCCTGCCATGATGATGCAATAGTTGTTGCTTGACATGACGCGATTTTATTTAATGCGATATTCGACGCGGATAGTAATGCGTCCTTTTTTCTCCTTGCTTGTGGTGTTGAATGTTCCGCCATAGTCATATTCGTCCTCTCCGAGCGCATCCGTGATTTGGAACACTCCAAGGCGTGCTGAAGCCGGTTTGCCTATTTTAGCTCCGGCATTGGTGGCAATGTTGGTGGCGCGCTCGAGGGCGTCTTTTGACGCCTTTTCTATGAGCTGTTGCTTTACGTCGTCAAGTTTGGTGTAGTAGTAGCTCGGGCGGCGGATGTCAAGGTCTATGCCGCGTGAGAGCAGTGATGATATGTCGCGCGAGATGTTCTCCACGAGTTCAACGTCGTTGGACTCGACAGTGAAGTCCTGCTCAAGGCAGTAGTCGAGGAAATACTGGCCTACATATTTGCCTTCTTCATATTTGCTGTAGGTGCGCTCACGGCTCTCCACAAAGTTGAATGTTACGGCTTTGTCGGGTAGTCCTTGCGATTTGAGGTAGTTGGCGACAACTTTGTGCGCGGCTGCGATTTTTGTGTAGCCTGCTTGTTTGTCGCGGTCTTTGACAGAGATGGTGCCCTTCCAGACGATGAGGTCTGACGTAAAGGCTTCTTCACCAAGTCCTGTAACGGCTATTGTGTCTTGTGTGCGGTAGCGGTAGGTAAACGCTTTGCCGATGATGTAGGCGAACAGCACGATGCTCAAGCCTATGATACCATACTTTGCTAAATCTTTCATAATAAGTTTTTATTTAGAAGTTAATGATTAAATGTCCTGATTTTGTCGCTGCTCTGAAAGCTTATTGCTGCAGTTGCGGCAGATTGGCGACGCGTGTCTTGAAGAAGTTGGCATCGCCTTGTTTCCCGCCTTTGTCATTGCCAGAGAGCAACCTATAGAATCCGCATTCAGCCCACCAAGCCGGTTCGTCTTTGAATTGTGTGTCCTCGCCGGTGTCGTTGTCGATATATGCGGCAATCATGTTTTGCCAGCGCTTAATTCGCATCATAGACTTTTCGGGCGCAAAGAGGTCCTTTTCTGTGTCTGCCAGTTCGTGTAGATAGGCTACGTATTGGTTCTCATACTCTTTTATTGACAGCACTTTCCTAACCAGCATACGGTCGCCGCCACGGCTTCCCCAGTTGAGCAAGTCCTGCGTGCCGGAGTTGATGCCCTGCGATGTACCGAGCACGTTGTCAAGGTCGAAAGGTATGTAGTAAAACTTGCCTCGGCTGTCAAACATGCAGTAGTAGTTGTTGGCACTCCGCCAATAGTCGTCCCACGAGCCAATGATGCAGTTGACAGCAAGCGCGCGCAGGAACTGGTCGATATCCATGTTCTGTTCCAGATAGGCTTTCAGTTCGGCTGAACCCGATTTGAGGGGTACCATGTTGTTGATGAACGAAGCCAGTTGTTGTTTGGCGGCGTTGAGGTTCTCCTTGTTGGTCTTAAGGTCGTAGAGCGGATGGAAGTTTGGCGTTTCAATTCCCATGTCGGCGGTGTTCATGTTCGACAGGTCTGCCCCCCATGAGCATTTCCACAGGTTGCAAATAGTGTCAGGCAGCTGCCCGTTACGTTTGCGGGTCTTGATGTAGCCTTTGTGCACGCCTTCTATCATGGCGAAAACGCCGAGATAGGCAGGTTTTGCGTCTCCCTCCACATTCAGTGTTACCCGTGTGTAGCTGACCAGCGGCTCTACCCATACGCCGAAGCGTTGCATAAGGTCGTAAGCGTACACCTCGCGGCAATACGTGCCGTCGTCCTTAAACCACTTGAGCACGATGCGGTCGGTCTTGCAGAAGCGGCTGCCGGTGGCGTATTCGTTGAATCTTATTCCCAAGTGGCAGTGGTGCCAGTCGGGATTATATGGGTTGTGCGGTTCTCCGGTAACTCCTTCGGGTCGGCGCCGCGACGTGTTGCCCTTAAGCCTTAATCCCACGCTGTCGCGATGATAGTGCTCGCCGTTCTTGTCAAAGTCGAAAGCGGCAGGAACGTAAATGTCGTTGTTGATGTCCTCGTCGCAGTTCTTCAGAAACTGTTCCCAATTTTCGCGCGTTACGCTGATGGTGATCATAGGCACGGCATCCATGTCAAACAGCCACTTCTCGTCGTGCCCGCCGTCTTTAGGCTGCGTTTCAGGCCCCTCGGGAATATACACCGTGTCGCGTGTGATATCGTTGCACGACGGCATAAACAGCAGTGCAGTCAAGAGTGCCGCGGCAAGGGCGAATTTTATGATTTTGTGTTGCGGTGTCATATTTCTCTGTTTGACAGGCTTACGGTTCTGCGCGGATGTGACATCCGCGTCCCCACATGTTTTAATTGTAAAATTGTCAATAGGTTAAGTGGATTATCCCACTTGCACTCCGTTTTTTACTTCGCGTGACGGCTGCACGAGCACAAGTTGCCCGTCGGCGTCAACGGCAGACAATATCATGCCTTGGCTTTCTATGCCGCGTAGTTTGCGTGGCGGGAAGTTGGCGATGAACAGCACCTGCATTCCTACGAGTTTTTCAGGCTCGGGATAACTCTTGGCTATACCGCTCAATATGGTGCGCGGTGTGCCGGTGCCGTCGTCAAGGGTGAACTGCAGCAGTTTGTCGGCTTTTGGCACTTTTTGGCATTCGAGTACTTTTGCCACACGGATGTCCATCTTGTCGAACTCCTCAATGCTTGTCGGAGCCTTGATTTCCGCTGGTTTGAATTCGTTGGCGCGGTTTTGCTCTTTGATGTCTGCCAGGCGTTTTATTTGGGCTTCTATGGCGTCATCCTCTATTTTCTCGAACAGCAGTTCGGTCTTGCCAAGTTCAGAGCCGTCGGGCAGTAAGGCAGTTTGACCGAGTTGTTCCCACTTGAAGTCATTCATGCCCAGCATTTTGCGTAGTCTTGCCGCGCTGAACGGCAGGAATGGCTCAAAGGCTATGGCGAGGTTGGCTGCTATCTGAAGGCTCATGTTAAGTATCGCGGCTACTCGTTTCATGTCTGTCTTGGCGAGTTTCCACGGCTCGGTGTCGGCGAGGTATTTGTTGCCGATACGCGCGAGGTTCATAGCCTCTTTTTGCGCTTCACGGAAGCGGAAGGTGTCAAGATAGCCTTCCAAGCGGCTTTTTACGTCTGCAAACTCGTTGAGAGTTGCCATGTCGTAGTCTGTTGGTTCACCGTGCTGCGGCACCTTGCCTTCGAAGTACTTGTGTGTGAGCACCATAGCCCTGTTGATGAAGTTTCCGAACACAGCCACCAGTTCGTTGTTGTGGCGTGCTTGGAAGTCTTTCCACGTGAAGTCGTTATCTTTGGTTTCAGGCGCATTGGCTGTAAGCACATATCGCAGCGTGTCCGCTTTGCCGGGGAAGTCTGCGAGGTATTCATGAAGCCATACGGCCCAGTTGCGCGATGTTGAAATCTTGTCGCCCTCAAGGTTGAGAAACTCGTTGGCAGGCACGTTGTCAGGCAGTATGTATGAACCCTCGGCCTTGAGCATGGCAGGGAACACTATGCAGTGGAACACGATGTTGTCTTTCCCGATGAAGTGCACGAGGCGTGTTTCCGGGTCTTTCCACCATTGTTCCCACGAACCGTATTTTTCCGGGTTAGCGGCACACATTTCCTGCGTGTTGCTGATGTAGCCTATCGGTGCGTCAAACCACACGTAGAGCACCTTGCCCTCCGCACCTTCTACTGGCACGGGTATGCCCCAGTCAAGGTCGCGGCTCACGGCGCGCGGCTGCAGCCCGAGGTCAAGCCATGATTTGCACTGCCCGTAAACGTTGCTGCGCCATTCCTTGTGGTCGTCGAGTATCCACTTGCGAAGCCATCCTTCATGGCGGTCAAGAGGCAAATACCAGTGCTTGGTAGGACGTTTTTCGGGCTTTGCCCCCGATAATTTGCTAACGGGATTTATGAGTTCTTCGGGAGAGAGCGTAGAGCCGCATTTTTCGCACTGGTCGCCGTATGCGCCTTGGCTATGGCAGCGCGGACATTCGCCTACGATATACCGGTCGGCAAGGAATTGCTTTGCCTCAGGGTCGTAGTATTGCTCGGTTGTCTGCTCAATGAACTCGCCTTTCTCGTATAGTTTGCGGAAGAAGTCAGAGGCTGTTTTGTGATGCTGCTCTGAGGTGGTGCGGCTGTATATGTCGAAACTTATGCCTGCGTCTTTGAACGCTTGTTTGATTATGCTGTGATAGCGGTCCACCACGTCTTGTGGTGTGCATCCCTCTTTGCGTGCGCGCACGGTGATGGGCACTCCGTGTTCGTCGCTGCCGCAGATGAACACAACAGGCTCGCCCTTAAGACGGAGGTAGCGGACATAGATGTCGGCAGGTACATACACGCCTGCCATGTGTCCAATGTGAACAGGTCCGTTGGCGTATGGAAGAGCGGCGGTAACAGTAGTGCGTTTGAATTGTTTACTCATCTTGATTCAATGTATATTTTTTGCAAATTTACTCATTTTTTTTTGTACAGGCAAATATTGTCAGCTATGGCTTTTACGAGCCTTTCACGCGCTTGGACAGATGTCCATGCGATGTGAGGAGTGAGCAGCAATTGCTTCTGTGTGAGGCTGTTGTTGAGCAGCGGGCTGTCGGCTGATAGCGGTTCGGTGCTGAACACGTCAAGTCCTGCGCCAGCAATGGTGCCGTTTTGCAGGGCTTCAACCAGTGCCGCCTCGTCAATGATGCCCCCGCGTGCCACGTTGATTATCACCGCATCGCGTTTCATGGCTGCCAGTTCGCTTTGCCCGATTAGTCCTTTGGTGCGTTCGTTGAGAGGACAATGAATGCTCACTACGTCGGAGCGTTGGAGCAATGTCGTTAAGTCGCTGACGCACTCGTAGTACTTGTTGTCGGTGTTTTTGCCTGACGTGCTGTAGTAAATCACATTAGCGCCCAATGCTGTCGCCACTTCCGCCACACGCTTCCCGATTGTCCCGAGTCCGACTATTCCCCATGTGGCTCCTTCGAGGTCGCGGAACGGAGCGCCATAGTACGTGAACATTCCGCTTGACGCATATTGGCCGCGCACGTGGCGGTTCATGTCCGTAACACGTTCTGCCAAACCCAAATAGAGTGCAAATGTGGTCTGTACCACGCTCGCTGTAGAGTACCCCGCAACATTCTTCACCTCTATGCCAAGCTCTTTTGCGGTTTTCAGATCAATGTTGTCGGTGCCTGTGGCAGCCTCACATATTAGTTTTAGATTTGGTAATCTGCGCATTATCTCACCAGTCATGCGTATTTTGTTGACGATGCAGACGTCAGCGTCTTGCAGTCGCTCAACAACCTCGGATTGTTTGGTGAGTTGGTGGCAGGTTAGGTTGCCAAGTTGTCTGATGGGCGTCAGGTCGGTATCGCCAAGCGTGGCAGAGTCGAGAAAAACGATGTTCATTGCAGTGAATTATGTTGTCGTGTAGGTTCAGTATGTATGGTTATTATGGTGTTATTGCCGAAGCGCTTTTTGAGCCGTTTTTCTATTTCTGTAGTTCTGTTGTGCGCCTCTTCAAGCGTTTTACGTCCGTCCATGCGTATGTGTATTTCTATTGCATAGTTGCTGCCGATGCGTCTTGTGCGCAGGTGGTGTGGTTCGCTCACGTCTGGAAATTCGGCTATGATGTCGGTAATCTCATTTTTTATTTCGTCGGGCAAGGAGCGTTCCAAGAGTTCATCGATACCGTTTTTCAGCAGCCGCAATGCCATTACAGCCACAAATCCCCCTGCTACAATTGCCGCAATCGGGTCAAGTACCGCCCACTTGTCGCCCAGCGCAATTGCACCTCCAATTCCAAGTGCCGTGCTGATAGACGAGAAAGCGTCGCTGCGGTGATGCCATGCGTTGGCACATAGCGACGGAGAGTTGAGTTTTTTGCCGTAATGTATTGTGTAGTGGTAAGTTAGTTCTTTTGTGGCAATAGAGAGTATTGCGGCAACAAATGCTAAGGCGCCGGGCTGTGTCAGGGTTGTGCCATGGCTCCACATGATGATTTTGTGTACTCCATCGTGTATTATGCCGCCAGCCACGATTAGCAGCGATATGCCGATGAAAGTGGTGGCAAGCGTTTCAAATTTGCCGTGCCCGTAGGCATGGTCCTCGTCGGCTGGTTTTCCGCTCAAGCTCACGAAGACAAGCACTATGATGTCAGTGAGGAAATCAGACAGCGAATGTATGGCGTCGGCAATCATAGCCGCACTGCCGGCAATGATTCCAGCTGCGAATTTCAACACTAACAGAACGATGTTGACCAATCCGCCGGCAATAGTTACCTTGTATATTTGCCTCTCACGTGACATAGTAAAAAAGTATGGCAAAAATACCAATCTTTTGCCATACTGCCAAATTTTTCTGACTATTTGTGATGATGTTTTGTCCGCTTATTATGGTCATCCTAAATCATAAAAATGCTTTTGGATGAGATTGTCTAACGGAATTGTTGAAATGACCTTGAAAATGCTTTCCGCCGTGTCGGCTTTTTCGTATGGGTTTTGCACAGTTTTGCACATTTTGCGGAAATCTGCAGACAGAATATGTTTTAACCCTTCGGAGATTTCTTTTTCCGATGTTCCGCAGTTGTGTACGCTCTCTGCAGCGATGCGCCCTTGTTGCCTATTTCCTATGTTAAGCGTTGGTATTCCGAACGATGGCGTTTCCAGTAATCCGCTTGACGAGTTACCTACTACGGCGCCTGCATATTTCATCACAGACAGGTATCGGCGCATTCCCAGCGACTTGAAGGCTCTTATCCGTTGCGCGTTACGCTTGGCGTAATTGTATATTGCATCGGCAATGAGTTGCCCGCCGGTATCGGAGTTGGGCATGGTGAAAATGACCCGCAGTTCTGGATGCTCGTCCAGGGCGCAGAGTAGCGCATTGATGTCTTCCAGAGGATTAGAGCATGACAATGTTACCGGGTGGTATGTTACAAGCAGGGTCTTTTCGTCAACAGTGAAATCAATTGAAGCCTCGAGTTCTGCCTTTGACAGCAGTTCCTTTTTTTTTATGTTTTCCACTCCGAGCGCACCCACATAGAAAACCTTGTCGGGCTGCTCGCCCATCTGAATGACACGTTTCCTGTATTCCTCGGTTGCGGTGAAGTGCAGATGGCTCATCTTTGTGATTGAGTGACGGATAGCGTCATCGTATGCTCCATAAGTAAGTTCTCCGCCATGAATATGCGCTATCGGTATTTGTTTAATGAGTGCTGCTTCTGCCACGGACAGCATCTCGAACCTGTCGCCCAAGACCACAAGTAAATCAGGCTGCAAACTATCGTATGCATTTGCGAATCCAGTCAAAGCGCGCGCCATGGCGGATATTGTTGAAGTGGAGTCGTCAGGTGTGTTATCATCAAGGATGGGAACCTTATAATCTATTGAAAATCCGCTGTTTTCTATTTCCTTATAAGTGTTGCCGTAGCGCTCCGACAGGTGCATGTTGGTTGCTATCACTTGAAGACGGCATTGATTTGAGGCTTGAATAAGTCGCATCAGTCCGCTAAGCAGTCCGAATTCGGCACGTGTGCCTGTTATGACGCAAATTTTCCTCATAGTTCTATCAGTTCGTCAACTGCAAAATCCCGTATGGCTTTTGTTCCAATAATTTCTTCCCAGCGCATTGGCGAGATGCCGGTTCCTGGTCGCTTGACGGTTATGTTATCTTCGGTGAGCACTTCTCCCTTTTGTATTTTTTTTGCGGCTACAATACTTTTCCGTGCGACAGCGATGTTTTCTTTTTCCGATTCTGACACGCGTTTAACGCCATCCCCCATAGCCTGTTCGATGTTTCGTATTGCATCAACCATAGCCTTTAACTCATCGGGTTCCAATGAGGCCTTGTGGTCGGGACCGGGAAGCGAACGGTCAAGTGTGAAATGTTTCTCGATAACCTCTGCCCCGAGCGCAACAGCAGCTATAGGCACTTCAATGCCGCGGGTATGGTCTGAGTAACCAACGCTTACGCCAAACTCATCGCGCAATGTCAGCATGGCGCGCAGGTTCACGTCCTGCATGGGGGTGGGGTACTGGGTCGTGCAATGAAGCAGTGTTATTTGCTCCTTTTTTAATCCGTTGATGCACAGCGCTTTAATTGCTGCTGTTATGTCGTCAATAGTGCTCATGCCTGTTGACAGGATGACAGGTTCGCCATATTGTGCGATACGCTTAAGATAGGGATAATTGGTAATTTCACCAGAAGGAATCTTCCAGAGTCTGAGTTTCAGATCGTGCAAAAAAGTGATGCTGTCAAAGTCAAATGCTGTGGATAGGAACTTCACCCCGCATCGTTTGCAATGCATAATGAGTTCTTTGTGCTGTTCTTCTGACAGCTGCAATTTTTTCAGCATTGCGTATTGCGTTTCCGCCTCCGAATTTTTGTGTTGATATTCGGCTTGCACGGCATCTTTTGTCACAAGTTTTTCTGCCTTAAAAGTCTGGAATTTGACATAATCGACTTTAGCTTCAGCCGCCGCTTCAATGAGCCGTTTTGCCATATCGATAGAGCCATTGTGGTTGACTCCAGCCTCTGCTATGACTATCGAGTGTTTCATGCGTTTTTTCTAACTATAGTGCCCGCAGGCACGATTGTGCTTTTGCTAATCTGCGCACATTGGTGCAGCACGGCTCCGCTCCCTACAAATGTTTCGTCTTCTATGATACAACCTCCGTTGACCATCGCCCCTGTGGAGATGTGGCAGAAATCACCTATTTTAACGTCGTGCTCGATGTTAGCCATGGTGTTGATGATGCAGTGTCTGCCGATATGCGCGTCAGCGTTGACCATGGCTTTGTGTAACACTACGGTGCCTTCGCCAATGTGTGCGTATTTGCTCACGTATGCGTCGCTGGCAATGACTGTTGCAAAACGCCCACCGGCGCGCTCAACGAGTTGTGCAAGTTTTTGACGTATGGCCGGTGACTTGATTTGCCCGACGGTAATCACAAATTGAGCCTTATCCGCATAGTGTGGAATATCGTCGTCGGTGCCTATTATTTCGTAGTTCAGAATGCGCGTGCCGACCAACTCGGGTTTGTCGAGTATGCCCAAGATGTTGTAGCCGACGCTTTCTGCCGCGTCAATCACCGATTTGCAGTGTCCTCCACCGCCAAGAAGTATTATGTCATTGCCGTTTGACATACTATATTGCTTTATTACGTTACATTTTTTGGTCAAGGTTGGTGCCTTTTTCTTCGTGTTCAAAGTTGGGCAGGAAAGCCTTGATGGCATCTACGATTTGTTGTTTTGTGAAGTCGGGCTTGTCAAATGTGCTTTTGAGTTCACAAAGGAAACTGTCAACAGCAGCCCTGTCTTTCCTTGCTGATTTTTCGACCACACCGAGGCTTGCGAACCGTTCATTGTTGACTGTTTCGCCGCTGACGTAAAACTCCTCGTAGGCTTTCTCGCCGGTGGTGTTACTGGTTGAATAAACAACCGGATATTCCCTGCAATCGTCTTTCATCGTTGCAGCAAAGTCCCGAGCTTCTTCGTCTGACTTGAAGCGCTTAGGCGTGAACCCGTGCGCGCGGACAAAGTCGTCGCAAATTTCGGAGAACGTTTTCATCTGGTTTTCCTCAAGTTTAGGGAAGAAAACTTCTCCGCTTTTTCCGAGCACGCAGGCGAGCAGGCAAATTTGACCGCTTTCTTGCGGTGACACGAAATAGCGTTTCACATCCGACGGTGCCGCAAGCGGCTGGCGTTTCAGCAGCCTGTGTGTCCAGCCGTCGGGCAGAGAGCCGTTGGAGAACGCCACATTGGCAAACCGTGCGGTGGTAACAGGGTATATGTTGGAGTATGCCATGATGAGGTCTTCGAGTATGCGTTTGCTTGCTCCCATGATGTTAACGGGGTTGGCGGCCTTGTCGGTGCTGACGCAGAAAAAGTGCTCGGGCGGAAACTCGGTGAGCAGGTCAAGTAGCGTCTTGGCCTTGATGACGTTGTTTTCCAGCAGCAGTTCTACCGAGTATTTATCGCGTTCTGAACGCACATGCTTGTGCGCGGAGAAGTTGGCAACGATGTCGAAACCTTTGTTTTCCTCGAATATGCGTTTGAAGACGGGGTGCGCGAAATCAAGTGTGTAAGTGCGGTAGTCTTGTGGCACAAACTTGCCGGACGAGCGCAGGTCGCGCGTGAGTTCAGCCAAACCGTTTTCGCTCAAGTCAACCACTACCAGTTGGCTTGGCTCATAGGCGAGCAGTTCGCTTATGAAAGCTGAGCCTATGCTGCCCGCTCCACCTATCACGCAAGCCCTTTTCCCCCTTATCGCGTTGCGTAACTCTGTGTCGTGCAGCTCAATGTCGGGGCGAAACATGCTATTGCAACGCTCTGTGACATTGGTCTTTATGAATGAAGTCAAATTGAACATAATCAACTGATTAAATCTTTTATTGAGGTTTTGAGGCCATCAACCTTATTGGCAAAGCTGCTGTACCCGGGTTTGATGTCCTCCCACTTAGTGGCGAAATTATAGTTTATTAGTTTCAAGTAGTTATCTATGCTCACGGCTTTAATGTCGTTGAGCAGGTGATAGACATAAACAGGAATTACGCCTCTGCTCTGCAATCGCGGCAGTGTGGAAGAGAATGGCGAAATTGCATATCCTACGCGGTATAGCTCTATCAGGTCTTCCATGATAGCACCGCTTTCCACAAACTCGACGTTGTCGTACTGTGCGCATAGCTGCTTGAGCGCATTGTAGGTTTTCTGGTCGCGAAATTCATCCGGGTGGCACTTCAGGTAAATGCGCTTGAAGTTGGCGTGGACGTTATCGAGTATGGTTTTGTCTATTTTGAGCGACTCTGTCCCGAGCGGCTGTGTCAGCACCATAGCGTTTTCCTGGTCAAGTCCACGGAGAGGCTTCTCGCCATTGTCAAGCCAAATAACAGGCAGTTTGCGCCTGATGCTGATGGGTGTGAAGAAACATGCTCCCCTGTAGTACTTTTCTGAAAGCATGTGGTAGGGCATAGAGCTGGCGTAGTAAGGATAAAAACCCTTGAGGCCGTAAAGGAGTTTGTAAACGGGTGTAACGAGTTTCCACCTTAATGGAATGCGGTCAGAGTCTCGGTTAAAATATATGTACGATGCCATGCCGTCTTCGACGAGGAATATCTTGGCACCTACCTTGTGAAACTTCCTGATGCAGAACATGTTCATCAACTCACATTCGGTAAAAACGAACAAGGTGTCGTTTCTGGTCGGGCGGAGTGCATCCAACTGCTTCCTTTTGCGGAAATTATCCCTGTGAATGCTTAATAGTTTGCGCAGGTTAGAAGGCACTTGTTTGAGCAGGAATTCGCAGCGCTCAAAAACATATTGGTGAGCAAATGGCAGTTCACGGGGTACATCCATGCGGTAGGGTACGCTTATCAGCGAGCAATTGCCATATCCCAGTTGCGCTGCCAAATTTTTGACATCGTGAACATGAAAGTCGTTGTTGACAAGAAAATAAACCATTATGCTGTATTTGAGCCGAAGCTTATGTGCTATTGTGCGATGAATTTTGCCATCTCTTGCGCCTTTTTATATTCGTCCTTGTTGCCGATGTCAATCCAATAGCCGCCTATGGGATAGTGCACAACTTTGAGACCTTTGTCTATTATACTGTTCATCAGGTCAGTGGCGTTGAAAACCTCGTTGGTTGGTATCAGGTCCACCATTTGCCGCTTGAGCAGGTAAATGCCGGCGTTGGCATAGTAGGTGAACGTCGGTTTTTCGCTCAATCCCTGTACTTTTTCGCCATCCAAATCCACAATGCCGTATGGCACGGAGATAGAGTAGGGCAGTGTGGCGACAGCCATGTCAGCTTGCGTTTCCGCAAAGTATAGGTAAAAATCCTCGTAGCAGATGTTAGTGAAAATGTCAGAGTTCATCAGCAGTATGACGTCGTTCTCAAAGTCCTTGACAAAGCGCATCGCCCCTGCGGTGCCCAGAAATCTTGGTTCTTCGACACACTTAACTTGGATGCCGTTGAATGGCCTGGAAAAATGCTCGGCAAGTTGTTCCTTGAGGTAGTTGACAGTAACATTGATGTTAGTGATGCCGTTTCGCATCAGCGCTTCAATATTATAGTCGATGATAGGTTTCCCTGCTATCGGCAGCAGTGGTTTTGGCGTGTTGTTTGTTAGTGGTCTCAGGCGCTCTCCTTTGCCCCCGGCCATGATGACGGCATCAAGGGGCAGTATGGATTTGCCGTCTGAAATGTCGTGCACCGCCACGATACGTCCGTCATCGTCTAACACGGGCAACAGCGAGAGTCCCATTTTGCGGAATGCGGAAATTGCCTGAACGTGAGTGCCGTTTTTGCTCAAAAATTTGAACTCACGGAAAGCGATGTCCTTCACAGTGTCAGACAGGACAAAACCTTTAAGAAATGCCCTGCGTATGTCGCCGTCAGTCAACGTTCCCCATAACCTCTGTTCGTTGTCAAGCACAAAGAGCAGCATCTTCCTGTCGCACAATTTGTTGAGAACGTTCAGGGCATTGTGGATGGTGGCGTCAAAATTTATAGTATGGTTTTCGTATGCGAAAAACATAGTGTGTTATTTATTGGTTATTTTTGAGCAAGAATTCGGCTATTTGCCAGTCGAGCTGGGTGTCAAGGTCAACGGATGAGATGTCATCCATTACATATTTTACGATATGTTTCATTTTCCCGAGCGGCATTTTTTTCAGGCTTTCAATGTTGATGAAATAGATAGCCCCGTTATATTCGTACACTGTTGGCGCATCTTGCCGGCGTGTCAAATTGTTGGCGAGCAGCGGCTCAATGTATCCTTCGGCATTTTCCTTGAAGCAGTTGTAGAAAGGATTGGTTTTTGCAGGCTGCACGCTGACCACCATGTCAATTCCTTGTTTATATAGTTCAATAGCTTCGCGCACGTGTTGCGTGGTCCGCAAGGGTGATGTGGGCTGAAGCAGCAACAGCGTGTCATAGTGCCGTCCCATTTGCTCGTAAAAGTTGACGGCATGGAGTAGCACTTCGTAAGAACCTGCCGTGTCGCTTGCCAGTTCAGCAGGACGCAGAAAAGGCACTTTGACGCCCATGTCCTCGGCAATTTGTGCGATTTCCGGGTCGTCGGTTGATATGCAGATGTCGTCCGGGGTTGCGATGTCTAATGCGGTTTGAATGGAATACGCAATCAGCGGACGCCCGGCAAGAGACCGTCGGTTTTTGTGCGGAATGCCCTTGCTGCCTCCACGGGCGGGTATGACTATCAGTGTTTTACCCATTATATTAGAAGTTATTACGAGCAGTATAAAAAAAACGACCCTTTTTCGCAGGTCAATGCAAAGTTATGAATAATTTGTTAAACCTGCAATTTTAGAAAGGAAAAACAATTATTTAGATGCCTCAAATTGAGTAAAAATGAATAAAAGCCGTATGTAGCAGTCCACTATTAAGTTTCAATAAAGCTGTGATAGTATTTTCTGACGGTTTCTTTGTTTACTTTCAGAAACCTGCCTATCTGCGCAAATGATACACCTTCTGCCCTCAAACGTTTTATTAAGCCCTCTTGAGGATAGAGTTTATGTGCGCTTTGAGATGTTTTTCTATCTTTCGGCCTTCCAAGTTGTACACCTTCAGCGCGCTTTCTTGCTAACGCTTCTTTAGTGCGCTGGCTAATTAAATTTCTTTCTATCTCGGCTGACAAACCAAAAGCGAAGGCCAGCACCTTACTCTGTATGTCATCTCCAAGCCTGTAGTTGTCCTTGATTGTCCACACACGGCACTCTTTGGTCATGCAGATGTTCAGAATTTCCATAATCATAAAAAGATTGCGCCCGAGCCGAGACAATTCTGAACAAATTATAGTGTCTTCTTTTTGAATTTTTTGCAATAGAGAACCAAGTTGTCGTTTATTGTAACTCATTACGCCACTGGCTGTTTCTTCTATCCAGCCGTTTATTATAATGTTGTGTGCTGCGCAAAAATGCATGATTTCAAATCTTTGGTTTTCTACTGTTTGTGAGTCAGTAGATACTCGAATGTATCCGTAAAACATAATTTCATTTAAGTTTATTGTTGATATGAAAGTAAGCGATAATAGGGTGGAAATATTTTGGCGTTTATATATGTTATGTCTTAGCCAATGAAAACGCCCAAAATTCCGCACAATGAAATGAAGTCATAATAGTTAAAAGTTTGTTATATGGTAATAAATATAGCATCATTGACCTGCGAAAAAGGGTCGTTTGTTATAGGTGAAGTAAAAATTGTGTTAATCAAGTGATATATTTTCTTGTAAATAATGATTTTCATTTATATGATGTCAAATTGTTGGCATCCGAAATTGGTTATGACAAATGTGCGCTAATCAGTGTCCCGTACCGTATGGAAGTGCCGCACGATTTGCCATTTGCTATGCAATACACTTTTGAACGGTGCCAGGTTCTTGAGAGGCAGGCACCGTCAAGATTAAGCAAACTGATTGATATTCACCGCGACAATTTACGCAAACGGAGGCAGTTGGATGCGCTCCGTCCGACCAGAAACGACACCTTGTTCGTTTTTACCGAGTGCGAGCTGATGAACATGTTCTGCATAGATATGTTTTATAGCAGAGGATGTCGCGTCTATCTGATTGAGGACGGTATAGCTTCGTACATCTACTACAACTCACCATCTACGTCAATTCCTAAACGCTGGTATGTTCTAAAGTACCTTTATATGGCTCTTTATGGCTTACGAGGTTTTAATCCTTATTTCGCAGGGAATGAAATGTATGCCATGTTGTCTGATAAGTATTATACTGGATCATGTTTTTTTACGTCCATTTCTATAATTCGTAATATAAAGGTAGAATATTTAAGGAAGAGGGAAATAAAAATGAGTGGCAGAGATATGGAATGTTGTATTTTTTTAACTCAACCAGTCGGGCCAAATAGTTTTGAAATAGACGTGCAATGTATTAGTAATTTGGCAGAAAAGTTCAAGTTACTATATGTTAAATGTCATCCTCGTGAGGAAGATACCGAAACGAGTGCGCAGCTAAAAGAATACTGCTCTCATTATAATAACGTGCAATTTATCTCAACGAAAGAAATAGTAGAAGAGATTATTGACAAGTATGATGTGGGTTGCGCAGCTGCGTTGTATTCATCGACTTTAATTAAATTGGCATATAAGGGTGTCGTGCCACTTTTTTTGTTTTCTTTGTTTAATGAATTGAACTTTATTAAGAGTAACATAGTTGACTTTTGTAATGTGTTAGGTTACAAAGAACTGTCAGAATGGGATGAAGTAACGAGTGGGAAACGAGTTGATATGGCAAAATTTAATAATGGTAAATCAATCATAAACTTACTAAATCAATCATAAGCTTACTATGCATGAAAAAACAGGTATAATTATTCAAGCACGAACAGGTTCTTCACGATTGCCTAAAAAAATAGTTTTACCGTTTTATCAAGACAATTGTGTGCTTGATATATTATTGCTTAAGTTGTCGTCTGTTTTTAATTCCAATAAAATTGTTGTAGCAACGACGACCAATCAAAGTGATGATCTTGTGGAAGGAATAACTTTGCGGCATGGCTGCATGGTTTTTAGAGGTGATGAAACTGATGTTTTGAAGCGTTTTATAGACGCTTCAGATTTTTATGGCTATAATAAAATAATCAGAATATGTGCAGACAACCCTTTTTTAAGTATATCGTCTGTGGCTCAATTGTGCAACGAGTTTGATAGCTCTGTTGCGGATTACATTTGCTATGCGACAAGTAGTGGAATCCCAACTATTAAGACTCATTATGGTTTTTGGTGTGAAGCGGTGAAAGTAGAAGCGTTGAAAAAAATCAATATAATGACCACAGAAGCTATTTATCACGAGCATGTTACTAATTTCATTTATTCTCACAGAGATATTTTTGATTGCAAATTATTGAAAATCCCATGTGAAATAGAGAATAAACAGAATATTAGGATGACTCTCGATACGATTGATGATTTTAATATGCTAAGAGAAATATATGCTGGCATTATTGATTTGGGGCGCGATCCTTCAGAAATTAATGATGTTGTGGCTTACTTGGAATGTCATACTAATTACTACAAAGCGATGAAAGAACAAATTAAAAAAAACAAAAAATGAATAAACATGTTTATATAATTGGTGAAATAGGACAAAACCATAATGGTTCAGTCGATATTGCAAAACTAATAGTGGATTTGGTCTCTCTTCCTATAAAAGAAGAGTATTTTGGAATAAATTTGCAAGGCATAGACGCCGTTAAGTTGACGAAACGTGATTTGGAAGAAGAACTAACAAATTCGCAGATGAATAAGGAGTATTTATCTCCAAATTCTTTTGGGTTAACATATGGCGAACATCGTCGTTTCCTAGAATTGTCCAATGAAGAACATCTTGAGGTGTATAAACATGCGAAGTCAAAAGGATTAGATTTTATTGAAACGTTGTGCTCTAAAGGTTGTCTTTCTCTCTTAAAATTATTTACTCCTGACAAATTGAAAGTTGCAAGTCGTGATTTAACAAATCTTCCACTTCTTGAGGCGATGGCTGCCACAAAAATACCTATAATACTATCAACAGGGATGGCCGGTCCGCGCGAATTAGATGATGCGTTGGATGTTATATCTAAATTTCACAGTGACATATCTATATTGCATTGCGTTTCGCAGTATCCAACTGCGCCTGAAAATTTAAATCTGCTCTCCATAAAATACCTTCATGAGCATTATGGGCAATATGTTATAGGCTTTTCGGATCATACAATAGGTATCGCTGCACCAATTGCGGCAATGGGGCTTGGAATACAAATGTTAGAAAAGCATATAACGATAGACCGTAGAATGAAAGGGACTGATCAGGCGGGGTCATTGGGCGCAGATGGTGTTAGTAGGATGGTTAGAGATGTACGCCTTGCAGAGCTGTGGATGGGTGAAGATAAACTGTATATAGAGCCAATGGTTAAAAGTTCTATGTTAAAATTAGAGCGTTCAATAGCGACTGTTCGTGATTTAAAGCGTGGAGAGACGGTTACCTTGGATGATATTCACCTCTTAAGTCCAGGTGATGGTGTAAAATGGCGTGACAGGGGATTAGTGCTTGGTAAGAAAGTGGTGGTAGATATCCCTAAAAACGAATTAATTTACCTCGAAATGCTCGAATAATATGTTGCCTAAACTAATACTTACAGATATTGACGGAGTCTGGACTGACGGCGGAATGTATTACGACCAGAATGGCAATGAGCTAAAAAAGTTCAATACCTACGACAGCGCAGGTGTATTGTTGGCGCACAAATATGGCATTATGGTTGGCGTGTTAACTGGCGAGAATACAAGAATTGTTGAAAAAAGAGCGCAAAAATTGCATGTTGACATGCTCTATCAAGGAGTTAAAAATAAATTAGAGATGGCAAAATCGATTTGTGCTCAGATGAATATAACTCTTGATGAGATTGCCTATATCGGTGACGATGTGCCAGATTTAGAATTGCTAATGAATGTGGGTTTTTCGGCAGTGCCGTGTTCTGCCCCTGAATCCATTAAAGAGATAGTTTGCAGAGTATTGCCCATAAGAGGTGGTGATGGTGTGTTTAGATGTTTTGTAGAAGAAATATTAAAAATGCACAATTTATCCCTAACATGGTAATAGTGTGACTTTTTTTCTCCAAGCGAACAAAAATTTATTTAATCTGTTATGAGTTGTAGGAATTATTCAATTGATACTGTGAAGGGTTTTCTTATACTATGTGTAATAATTGGACATGTACTTTTAGGCTCACTAGAGCAAAATGTTTTTCGCTATGTCATCTATTCATTTCACATGCCTCTCTTTATGTTTGTGAGTGGCTACTTGATTGATGTAGAAAAATTGTCACATATGACTATGCGTGACCTGTTTTTTAAGTATTGGAATAGAATGATAAAAATGTGGTTGATAGCTTTTGTAGTATTTTTCATGTATCTTATTATGTTTGATCCTACATGGAGTAAGGCATTTGAAGTGTTATATTATCCATGGTATCATTTGTGGTATGTCCCGACATTGTTTTCGTATGTTTTAACAGTATATGTTTTTTTTAGGACAAAAAAACAGCCATACTTGATTTTGGTGTTTTTATCATTATTGTGGATAGTTTTGTTAAAAGTTTGCCCGCCAAACTCATTGCCGAGATGGTGCGATTGTAAACAACTGCCGTATTTCGCTTTGGGATTATATTTAAAAAATCATTTAGATATAGATCGATTATTAAAACATGCATATAGACTGGTGTTATTATTATATTTCCCAGTGTTGTTGTTAGTTAAAAAATATTCTTTTTTTCGTAGCGAACTGATTTCTTTTTTATTGTTATTATCAATAATTGTTTTTTTTCTATATCCCTCTATTAAGAGAGATTTATTGCCCCACAATAATGTTCTATGTTACATAGGCAGACATAGCTTAAATGTATATTTATGGCACATGGTGCCTATCGTTGTGTTAAAAGACTTTGTTCACAACACTGCTATGTATTATTTAATATCGTTCTCCTTGCTGTTTTTCTATATTGTTTTGGTTAAATGTAAATTATGTAAGACTTGACATGTGTGATACCATCATTACTTTGTGGTTGCGAGTTGGTTAGAAATGTAGTTAGCGAGAATTTGATTGATGAAACTTACAAGGTAAAACGGTATGCTCAACAGAAGGAATTCCTTGCCATTGCGTGTGGTAACAATGTCTTTTTGAAATGGTTCAGACCATACCCTTATGGCGATTTGGCACTTGCTGTTGTCCATAAATTCATGTAGTGAACGAAGATGGCTGTTGTGTCCGGCTTTGACCTCGATAGGAACAACAATGCCATGGAATATGTGTTCGAAATCCACTTCCGCTTCGGATTTTGTTCTACTCCAAAAGTATCTTTTTACATCGATATGGTTGTTCAAAGCTAAAAGTTCTTGCCCTACAATTTGTTCTGCTATTTTTCCTCTCCAAGCCTGTAGAAGGTCTTTGTTGGAAAAGATGTCGGTTTGCACGTTTGCGACAAAGTTTGTAAGGCCTATGTCAATTGTCAATAATTTGGGCCTGTGTGTCATTTGTGGCAGCAGTGGCAGTTCGGTGTTGTCATTTGGATAGACTAACTCCACAAGCATAGCCTTTTGCAATGTCGTGAATGCCTCTTTCATTTCACGCGTTTTATATTCTGATCCTGCGAAATTTCCGAGGCTGATACGTTCGGCCGCGGCGAGCCAACAGTTATCAATGAGAAACCTGAGTATTGAAACTTGAGTTTTGTTTGTGGCGTATTTTTCAACATCGTCCTTGTAACTCGTTATAAGTGACTCAAAAGCGGTTCTCAAACTTTCTATATTATGAGTGTTTGCGAATTGCGCTACTACTTCTGGCATACCTCCGATGACAGCGTAGGTTTGGAAGTCCGCCATCAACGAGTTATGCAGGTTTTGGCTGTTCTCTGGATTTTCCTCTATTAAACGGCGAATCATTTCTTTGCCTATAGCATCCAAGTATTCGGCAAAATTCATCGGACGCATTGCCAAATATTCAACCCGGCCTACCGGGAAACTGATTTTTACGTTCAATAATGTTTCCAATAGCGAACCAGCCGCAATGACATATAATTCGGGTCTCTCTTCATAGAAATACCTTAATTGTCTTATTGCTTCGCCACAATATTGTATTTCGTCAAAGAAAATAAGAGTTCTGCCTTGCTTTTCTTCTATGCTGTGCAGAGCAAAAAGTTTGAGTAGGGTATCATCAAGGGAAATGAAATTGTCAAATACTGCACGGTTTGTAGGCTTTTCGAAATTGATGTATAAAAATGTATCGAATTTTTTTGCAAATTCCTTTACCGCATACGTTTTCCCCACTTGTCGCGCGCCTCTAAGCACAAGCGGTTTTCTGTTGGGTTTTGCAGCCCATAAATCCAAATCTTTGAGTATCGTTCTGTAAAGCATACGCAAAGTTATTGTTTTTTATTGAAATCTGCAACTTTTTGTCAAAGATTCGGGGCAAAAAGAGGTTTTTTTTGTTAATAAGTAGGACCAAATTGAGATTGTTGCGTCAAAGATTCGGGGCAAAAAGTGGTTGTTTTTGTTAAAAAGTAGGAGTACTTTGGCGTAAGTGTGGCGGCATGGTCATTACGAGCGTTTAGTGCTTATTGCGGGAATGAGGCAAAGTAGTGTTGTGGCAATGACAAAAAGCGCAGAGCCGTGGTATTGTTGGATAAAGGTGGAGGTGAGGTAGAAGACAACGGACTGCCACAAGTATATTTCGTATGACTTGTCGCCGATGCGCTCTATTGCCGCTGTTAAGCCTTTCCAAGGAATGCGCTCGTGGAGATATATGAGGATGTGTGCCAACAGATGAAAGACGTAAAAGTAGCATATCCAGTGGAATTGTTTCCAAAGCGGATAGAATAGGATATTGAAGTGTCGGCCCTTGTAGTAGAAAACGAAAATGGCGATTATGCTTACGGCAGATAGCACAATGTTAAGCGGAGTTAGGCGTACTCCGTGTCGTGCCCACAAGTAGCCGCCATAAATAAGAAACACGTATCTGAAGCACAGCACACGGTACAGCGCAGGATTTTTGACGCACAGGCTGCAAAATATTTCCAGTGCCTCGCAAAGCACAATCATAATTATTGCGATTTGCCATTCTTTAAGCTTCTTGCTTCCGAAATGCTTAAATGCGGTGTGGCACAATGGCATCAGTAGCGCGAACTGGAGCCATATCCAGAAATAGTAGCTTCCGGTTCCTAAACCTGCTGTTGTGAATGTCTGTTTAATTGATTGTATTGTGCTGTTTTTCAATATATTGTAATAGGGGAGGGTAAGTCCGGATCTTGAGTAATCTATCCATGCGCAATGGCAGATATCTACAAGCAAAAGTGCTATGCTCACACACAAAAATGGGATGATAATCCTTTTGTGTGTCTTTGATTGCAGAAGCGTATGTGGCGCGTTGTTTTCGCGCTTGAAGACATGGTACGCCTGTATGCACAGGAACAAGGGCACTGCCATGTCGCCCCAGTACACGAAGCCGCTAATGTCATGAAAGTGGTGTGAGATGTTGTGCGTGAGTATGACGAAAATTATGCTCAAACCCTTGAGCCATGCTATTTTTGCGTCATACCCTTTGGGCGATAATTTATACGCTTCGGGGTTCATGCGTCAGTTAAGAATCAGCATTCCGTTGCCGGCATAGTCGAAACTGAGACCGCTGTCGCCCAACTTGCCTCCTGTTACGATTTTGATGGGTTGCGAGAGCTGCACTTTGTATGCGACGCGCGGCTCGGCAAGCGACAAGTCGAGGTAATATGTTCCGCATGTGATGTTTTCAGGCAAGTGTATGGTGCGGTCGATGGTTAATTTGCCTGCTTTGCGCACAGGGCAAGAGCCTATCATGTGCGATGGGCTGTAGTGTGCCAGCAGAACGTGGTTCTTGTCATAGAGGCGTGCTTCGACGTCTATTCGCATATCCTCCTCCAGCTCGCCTTCAACGTGTACGTCTATTGTGGTTTCGCCCTTCAGCGGCTCTATCTGCAGTGCGTTGGCAGACTGGTTGTTGAGCAGGAAGTTGTTGACTTTGAGCCCATTGGCGCAGAAACTAATGATGTCGGTGAGTTTGTCTGCATCTTGGAATTGTTCGGCAAGGTATGTGTCCACAACATCATTGATGGGTCCTGTGGTTCGTATCTGTCCGTTTTCGAGCAATATGCCGGAGTGGCACAATGCCCTGATTGAAGCCATGTTATGGCTGACAAAAAGCACTGTTCTGCCCTCTCCTTTCGACACGTCCTGCATCTTGCCAATGGCTTTTTTCTGGAATTCAGCATCACCGACCGCAAGCACTTCGTCCACTACGAGTATTTCGGGGTCGAGATGTGCCGCCACGGCAAATCCGAGGCGTACTGTCATACCGCTGCTGTATCGTTTTACCGGAGTATCGATGTATCTCTCACAGCCCGAGAAGTCGATGATTTCATCAAGTTTGCGGTCTATCTCCGCTTTCGTCATGCCCAAAATGGCTCCGTTGAGGTAAATGTTTTCTCTTCCTGTCATCTCGCTATGGAAGCCAGTGCCGACTTCCAGCAGCGATGCGATGCGCCCTTTGGCGCGGATGGTGCCAAGCGTGGGGGCCGTGACGCGGCTCAGCAGTTTGAGCAGTGTTGATTTTCCTGCCCCGTTTTTGCCTATGATGCCCACAACGTCGCCTTGCTCAACGTTGCAATGGATGTCTTTGAGTGCCCACACGTATTCCGACGTGCCCTTAGTGCTACGGTCATTAGTTTCGCCGATTTTTAAGTACGGGTCTTCTTTGCCAAGCACGCTGGTCACAAACCAGCGGTGAAGGTCGTTGCGAAGCGTGCCGGTACTGACAAGACCGAGACGATATTGCTTGCTGACGTGGTTGAATTCAATTGCTGTTGCCAAAACGGAAGAGTGTTTACGCCCTCAACGGGCTGTTAAACCCGAATCGGTCATAGACCGCCCACGGGTGTAAATCGGTAAAAATGAAGTCTATTGGCTTATGTTTTTAGGGGCGTCTTTATGCTTTTCGCTCGGTCATTATGCCTGAATAATTTCCTTGCCCAAAGACAAAAATCTGCTCAAAAACAATAAAACTCTAAATGTAGAGTTCTCATAACCGGTTAGGGTTAAAGTACAATATGCAAAGATAGTTTTTTTTCGTGATATACGCAAATCATGCTTTTGTTGAAAAAAATATTGTAACTTTGCGGTATGCATGTGACCTTTGTGGATATTTGTTGGACCCTTTTCAGCAGTAACACCACTTATGATTTTTGCCGTTGGGTGGCGCACAGTCATGGTGGCTCGGCTGTTGGTGTGCCTTCAGCTTTTGCGAGAAAACTCAATGTGGCGGCATACCGTTTGACAGGTGTGGATTATCTTCGACGCATGCTTCTTCACAATCTCAAAGGCATGACGCGGGACGAGATTGATGAACTGGCAAACCGGTTTTGCACTGAATACTTGGCAGGGCGCAAGGTGGATGAGGTATGGCAATTGCTGCCGCCGCACGATGAGGTCATTTTGTTGTCTTCCACGCTTGACGTGATTGCTTCAGCCGTGTCCGCTTCTTTTGGTTTCGGCAGGCATTTAAGTTCGCGTTTGGCATTTGACAATAACGGGATATGTTTAGGTTCTATCGAGTATGACGCTGCCGGTCGCAAGCAAGAGTTGCTGGACGGGGTAGTGGGCGCTTACAGCATTTTCACCGACAACTTGTCGGACTTGGCTCTGATTGCAGGTTCTGACCATGCGGTTGTGGCCGTTTACGGCAATGAAGGAAGGTGGAGCAAGGCCTTGCAGAGGGCTGGGGTAGATATTAACAAAATAAAGTTTGTGTATGCCAGAACAACAAGATATTAGGAGAAAATTTGCCAGTGAGCACATTAACAATGCTGTGTTCTATGTGCCTTTTGCCTACCTTTATCAGGTGAGGCTTGGCACGCCTTGGAAATTTTTGTCATGGCTGTTTATCTATCTTATGCCGTGTGCGTTTTTCGGTTGGATGGCAAATTGCAGTGGCATAAGCGTAGGCGCATGGCTTTATGCGCTTAATTTCGGATGTCTGGCTCTGGCGATAGTTACGCTGTATGAGCTGGGGTATATATTCAATGACACCTTTGCGGCTCGACGCGAGCCGATGCCGTCGATAAGGCTTTATGAAATCAATGCGGACTATTTCTATGCCCGCACGTCGCTTGTCGTGGCAGTGCGGCTTATCATTGCAGCCGCCGCTTTATGGCTGTTTGTGCATATAGGATTGCGGTTCTCGCCGGAAGAGTTGGCGCCATATTTGATGCGGACTTTGGATTCCGTGCTGATTATCATTCCAATTTTTGCTGTTTACAATTACTGGCGCGGCAAGTGGAACGTGCTGTTATATCCTCTGCTGCTGTTTTCGCGTTATCTTCCGTTTCTGCTGCCCTATGAATGCTCTGCGTGCCACGCCGTTTTGCTTTTTATGTGTGTGCCATGCCTTAGTGCTATAGAGCGTTTTTCAATGCCGAAACACAGGTTCCCTCTCGTTCGTCATATCATTCCGTCAGAGGAATCAAAGACGATGTTTCGAGTTTGCTATTACATAGTGCTGTGTGCCGCGCTTGCAGGACTTGTTTATTTCAAGTTCCTGTGCTCGTATAAGGTGCTGATACCTTTTGTGCTGTTGCTGCTGTATAGGCTTTGCGTTGCCGTGCTGACGCGCTATCATCATCCTAAGAATTATTTAAACGGGTAGTGCACAGACGCGTCATCCCTGTCCGTCAGAACCCTGCGTTATGCAGCAGTCGCTCGTAATAAAGGCTGCGTTTATAGTCGCGTTTGTTGTTGTAGGCTATCCGCAGGTTGTCAAGCACGTTGCGTACCATGTCATCTTTGCACTTGATACGTCTCCGTTCGAGGTCATGTGTGCTTATCCCGTGGCTTTCTTTAAGTTTCTGGTCAACATATTGTGTGCCGTAGATTGCCGCAAGTGATATCTCTTCTTTGAACAGATATGATATAAAGACGGTGTACTCAAGTCCCAACACTACTTTTCTTCCTACGCTGTCGGCGCGAAGCGTGATATCGTTGATTTTTGTCCGGCAATAGTTTATGGCTTCGTCATACTGCTCATTCTCGACGAGTTGGTTAGCCACGCCGAGTTGCGCGTATAACCATGCGTCGCGCACTTCGGGCTTAACGGCATATCCGGTTGTGTCCATCAGCAGCTGATATGCTTCCATAGCTTCAGAGTATTGTTTACTGCTGTATAGGGCTTCGGCATATTTAATCTGGTATGCCATATTGAGCGTCCCTGCCATGTACATGGGCCTTAAAGCGTCTGCCACTGCTGCAGGGGTGGAGTTGCTGTCGTCGGCTATGCGGTAGAGTGAGTTCTCGTTGTAGCTGAACTCCATAGTGTTGCTGCTGATTTTGTAGTATTCAAATTGCCCGAGCAGGCTTTGCCCGAGCAGGCAGTCTTCGGCTTCTGAAGAGTTAACCACATCGGCTCTGATATTGCTGAAAACGAAATTGCCTATGCGCAGTTCCTTGATTATGAAGTCATATCCCTGCTGCGACCGTCCGTCAGCCATTTTTGACGATGTGCTTGCAGAGAGTTCGGAATCGGTCACTTTGCCAGCCTTTTTGAGCATGTACCACACTTGCGGGGTAATCATTACGTCAGAACATCCGGTGTCGAGCATGAAGCGGACCTTTACGCCATTAACTTGAGTGTCTATGTATTTGCAACCCGACGGACTGTCGATAAGTTTGACGCGGCCGACAACTGCCATAATGGGCATGGATATGGAAAATAAAAGTAAAAAAAGCAGTTTGCGCATTTGCTGTTATAGGTTTTGAGAGGTCAAAGTTACAATTTTTTTTGCGTGATTGTCTTTTTTTGCGTAAATTTGTGGATTAAAATAAACAAAACACTTATTTTTATAGTGTCATGACCAACAAGGAACGTTATGCGCAGTTATGCGCTGAACATTCGGACATCCCTTTCTTTATGCAGCACTGGTGGTTGTCGTGTGTTTGTGCAGGTAAGCAATGGGATGTGTGGTTCTATGAAGATGTTGATGGTTCTGTGCTGGCGGCAATGCCCTATCTTTATCGCCGCCGCTTGTGGGGAGTCCGCTTTGTGGTACAGCCCACTCACAGTCAGATAGGAGGCGTGTGGCTCAGTCCCGAAGCGCGCGCTGACAATGTGAAATTGAGAAACGTGTGCTGCAGGCTCATGTCATTCCTCAAGAGCCTGAACCTCTGGTACTACTATCAGCAATTTGAGCCCGACAGCCCGCTTGTGCCTCTGTTGGCGGGCATGGGGTTCAAAACCCGCAAGCGTATAACATATAGGCTTGATGACATCAGCAATATGGAAGATGTGGAGAGCCGCTGCAGCAAGAATAAGCGCCGTCAGTTTGCCAAGGCGCGCGAACTCGTTGTGGCGCGCGAGCTTGACCCCGAAGTTTTCTATGCTTTCCACAGCAAAACGTTGCGAGATAGGCGGAAGGAGATAAGTTATACGCGTGAGTATTTTCTTGTTTTGTATAACCATGCCGTCAACCGCGGACAGGGTGGCATTGTGTCTTTGAGCGATGCGTCGGGTAAACTGCTTGCCGCAGCCTTTGTCGTGTGGAACGACGAGTGGATGTACTATCTTATTCCGGCTTTTGACTTGACGCACAAAGAAACTGGCGCATCAGCACGTCTGGTGCTGGAAGCTGTCAAGTGGGCATCAGAGATGAACCTGAAGTTCGACTTTGAGGGCAGCATGATTCCCGGGGTGGCAAAACATTATAAGCAATATGCGCCGGACACGGTGTATTACTATGGGGTGGAAAAAGTTTACAATCCGCTGTTCAGGTTGTTCAGGTGGTTGTACAGAGTTGTAAACAGGAAGAAGATTAGATAGCCGAAAAACTAAGTGGTTGACAAGCTGAAGATTGAAGAAGAGTAAAGCGTGTGCAGACTCGTCATGTCGCACCTGAAAAAAGAAATAGTGGTGCTTAATATATTGTTTTAGTGTCGATAAAATCTTTTGGAATATGGTTTTGTGGTGTTATGTCCGTAGCGTTGGTTTCGATGCTGTGTTCATGCAGTGACACGCTTGACGGGCTTCGCCCCAATACCCCGGAAGGGAATTTCCGAGCGCTGTGGGAGATTGTTGACACCAAGTATTGCTATCTTGATGACAGCCGCCTTGACTGGGACGGCGTTTACCGCCATTATGAGCCTCAAGTAAAGGCCCTCAAGCCTGGTGACTACCTCGGTTTGTTTGACTTGATGAAGGATATGTTAGATACCTTGCACGACGGGCACGTTAATATCTACACTCCGTTTGACATAAGCAGTTTTTCCGACAGGTATGACGGCTATCCTACTTGCTTTAATTCTTCTCTAATTTTTAACAGCAACTATCTTGGGCGCGATTACCGCATAGCCGGTTCAGCTTATTACCACTATTTGCGTGACAGTGTGGGCTATATGCGCTACCCGTCAATGAACAATGCCTTGTCGCTGTCGAATTTATATTATATTTTTAAATATTTCCGCCGTGCCCGCGGTTTGATAATAGATTTGCGCTCCAACCCTGGCGGCTCATTGACCAACAGCGAACTTTTGGCGTCGGCATTTATCAACCAAACGACCGATGTGGGTTACAGGCGCCATAAGACAGGTCCCGGACACAATGATTTCAGCCAACCGCAAAAGATGACCCTTGAGCCGGCCTATGTGAGATGGGGGCGTCCGGCAGTGCTGCTGGTGGACAGGGGTGTTTACAGCGCAGCCAACCATTGCGCATTGTGCTTCAAGCACGCACCGCAAGTAAAAATCATCGGTTGCCGCACTGGCGGCGGAGGTGGTCTGCCATTGAGTTATGAACTTCCCAACGGATGGCTTGTGAGGTTGTCAAGCGTCCCGATGTACGACTTGGAGATGAACAGCATTGAGGACGGTGTTGAACCTGACATTACGCTGCCCCTCGACCCCGCAGAAGTGGCGGCTGGAAAGGACAACCTCATAGAGGCGGCAATAGATGACGTGCTCCAAAGGTTCAACGCCGCTCAACAACAGTAAATAATACAAATTTTTCAAGTAAAGAATCCACCATAATAATTTTTTTAGAATAACGTTAAAATTATGGCAAATCCTTCTCAGCGAGGTTTGCGGATGCCAGAATCACCAATCCGCAAACTTTCCCCTTTGGCAGAGAAAGCCAAAGCACGCGGCATAAAAGTTTATCACCTTAACATTGGTCAGCCAGATATTCCAACGCCCGAAGTTGGTTTAGAGGCGGTGCGGAACATCGACCGTAAGATTTTGGAATACAGCCCTTCTTACGGTTTCCACTCTCTGCGTCAAAAAATGGCATTGTACTATCAGCGGTTTAACATCGACGTCGGTGTTGATGACATCATTGTAACCGCTGGCGGCTCAGAGGCCATACTATTTGCGTTCTTGAGTTGTCTTGACCCGGGTGATGAAATAATAGTGCCGGAGCCGGCTTACGCCAACTACACCGCATTCGCCAATGTGGCAGGCGTGGTGGTTAGACCTGTCGTAACAAGCATTGACGAAGGTTTTTGCCTGCCGCCTATTTCTAAAATAGAGGAGCAGATTACTGAACGCACGCGCGGCATACTGATATGCAACCCCAACAATCCTACCGGCTATCTCTACACGCGCCGTGAGATGAACCAAATCCGCGACATTGTGAAGAAACACGACCTCTACCTGTTCTCCGATGAGGTGTACCGCGAATTTTGCTACACAGGGGCTCCATACATCTCCGCCTTCCACCTTGATGGCATAGACGACAATGTTGTACTCGTGGATTCGGTGTCGAAACGTTATTCAGAGTGCGGCATACGCATAGGCGCTTTGGTAACAAAAAACAAACTTGTGCGCCAAAACGCCATGAAACTATGCCAAGCCCGACTCTCACCTCCGCTGCTGGGGCAGATTGTGGCAGAGGCAAGTTTGGACGTATCGAAGGACTATTTGCTTGATGTTTACGATGAATACGTTGAGCGGCGCAAGTTCCTGATTGATGGCCTCAACCGCATTCATGGCGTATATTCCCCAATCCCCATGGGGGCTTTCTACACCGTGGCTAAACTGCCTATTGACAATGCAGACAAGTTCTGCGCATGGTTGCTCACCGACTTCGAGTATGAGGGAAACACCGTTATGCTGGCTCCCGCATCAGGCTTCTACACTAATCCGGGTAAAGCTTGCAACGAAGTCAGAATTGCGTACGTGCTTGACAAAGAAGACCTCAAAGTGGCGCTCAAGGTTCTGGAAAAGGCTCTTGAGGCATATCCCAATAGAACTCTCTAACATTCACATATTTTTATAACGTGCTAACATTTACTTTACTAACCGAAGAAAATCACATAGACGATGTCCGCCGTTTGTATGAGGCATCGTTTCCTGCCGACCAGCGCCGCGACTGGTGGCAGTTTATGCATATATTCCGCAACGAACCAAGATTTCGCTGCCTTGTGATATGCGACGGGTTGTCGTTCCGCGGTTTTTTGTGCCACTGGCTTCTTGACAGTGTGGTTTATGTAGAACATTTTGCTGTGCTGCCCGAATATCGCGGCAACAGCGATGGCAGTGCCGCCCTTGAGCACCTCAAGTCGCTCTACGCTCAACCGCTGTTGCTTGAGGCTGAAAACCCTGACGCATGCGCTGACCGTGACATAGCACTCCGGCGGCTTGCCTTTTATGAGCGTCATGGCTTTCGGGTGTTCAAGCGCGATTATCTCCAGCCCATCTACCGCGCTGGCGACCAACAGGTGCCGCTGGTTTTGCTGACAACAGGTAATGGCTTGAGTGATGACGAGGTAGAGAAATTTTGCGCGACAGTATATGCCCCTGTTGACACCCTGCTGCATTATGAGGATGAGGTGGACAGCACCAACAGCGAGTTGATAATCCGCAATGCCCGTAACCCGCTGCCCGACAAATTCGCGCTCTACACTTTCAGCCAACCGCACGGCCGAGGGCAAAGGGGCAACACGTGGGAGGCGCAGCAGGACAAGAATTTGCTCATTAGTTGGTTGCTGCGGCCTGAAATCAAAGTGCAGGAACAGTTCCGACTGTCAGAGGCGGTATGCCTGATTTTCCTGCAATGGTTAGAGCAGGTGATGCCGGCCGGCAAACTGTCGATTAAATGGCCTAACGACATCTATTATGATGACCTCAAGATAGGCGGAGTGCTCATTGAGCACGTCGTGATAGGTGATCGCATAGACCACAGCATTGTTGGAGTAGGGTTCAATATCAACCAGTTGGAGTTCCCTGCCGATTTGCCCAATCCAGTGTCAATCATTCAAGTAACGCGTAAACACAACGACCTTCACACGCTTGCCATAGACTTGAACGCCAAGTTGGGGCATTACGCGGAATGGCTTTCTGACAGCGAGTTGCACAATAAGTATCTTGCCCGACTCTATCGGCGCGATGGGTTGCACCGCTACCGCCTGCCAGACGGCTCGGGATTTAAGGCGCAAATCGTTGATGTAAGGCCCAACGGAATGCTCGTGCTGGAGGATGAGGGCAAAAATGTACGTGAATTTGCATTCAAGGAGGTTATTTTTACTCACTAATTGCTAACTTTGCAGTTGTGTATTGAAACAGAATAGTCTAATCAACCTAATCAAAATAATTAGAATCCTATGTTAACAAGTCATTTTGCCAAAATGATAGGCGAGTATGCCGCCAAGTATGGTGATCGCAATGCGATACGTTATCAGCGTGTTAGCAGCGACGAGTGGCATTCGTACTCATGGAACCAGTTCAGCGAGTTAGTGGATTTGATTGCCAAGGCTTTCATTCAGCTGGGCATCAAGCCAGGGGACAAGGTAGGGCAGTATTCACAGAATATGGCTGAAAACCTGATTGTGGATTTTGCCCTTTATTCTAACCGCGCCGTCATGGTGCCGATATATGCCACCAGTTCTCCTCAGCAACTTGAGTATATAGTTAAGGATTCAGGCATGAAAATCCTGTTCGTGGGCGAACAGGAACAATATGACAATGCCCTTCAGGTGGTGTCAAACTGCC
Organism: Paludibacteraceae bacterium; assembly: GCA_017454915.1. Classification (GTDB taxonomy): domain Bacteria; phylum Bacteroidota; class Bacteroidia; order Bacteroidales; family Paludibacteraceae; genus UBA3747. The sequence goes on along the minus strand of JAFTCC010000064.1, from coordinate 84,317 downwards.
CCGAACTGCTTCACATTGTCGCCATTGACGCTGGTGTGAACGTGGTTGATGACCATGGCAGGTCGCTGCATTTCTCCGATTTGGTTAAGTCGGGTCAGAGTTCCACCAAGGATGATGTCCTTGCCAAGCGGCGCGATGAGGCTTCGCTTAAAGACACGGCGGCGATATTCTACACTTCCGGCACCACCGGCAACCCCAAAGGCGTTGTGCTGATTCATGAGGGAATGTTGCACCAAGTGGAGATGCACCATCAGCGTTATCCCAGTCTGGGCGTTAATGACGTGGCACTCAACTTTTTGCCGTTCACTCACGTGTTTGAGCGTATGTGCACATATCTTTACCTTTATGTGGGTGCAGAAACGGCTGTCAACCTCCGTCCGCAAAAAATACAGCAAGCCGTTAAAGAGATACGTCCCACGGCGATGTGTTCTGTGCCAAGGTTTTGGGAAAAAGTGTATATCGGCATCAAGGAGAAACTCGACAGTTATTCTCCTGTGATGCTCGGCGTGGTAACGTGGGCTATTGCTACTGGTCGTAAGTACAACATCGACTACCGCCGTCAAGAACGCAAGCCGTCGTGGTTGCTCAAGTTGAGGTATAACATCGCCGATAAACTGATTTTTAGCAAAGTAAAACGCATTGTCGGCATCGAGCGTGGCACCTTTTTCCCCACCGCAGGTGCGGCTCTGGCAGATAATGTGAACGAGTTTTTCCAGTCTTTAGGCATCCCCATCCTCTATGGCTATGGCCTTACCGAAACTTATGCCACGGTGTCAAGTTATCCCTACACTCATTGGACCATGGGTTCAATAGGCCGTGTGATTGAGGGGCTTGACGTCCGCATCGGAGAGGATAACGAAATTCTTGTTAAAGGCGTTACGGTCATGCAGGGCTATTATAACCGCCCGGACGCCAATGCCGACGCATTTACTGAAGACGGATATTTCCGTACAGGCGATGCAGGGTTTATGCGAGGTCGGGACTTGTTCCTCACTGACCGTATCAAAGACCTCTTCAAAACCAGCAATGGCAAGTATATAGCGCCGCAGCAGATTGAAACCTTGCTCACTTCCGACCCGCTTATTGAGCAGGTGGCGGTGATCGGCGACAAACGAAATTATGTGACTGCCATCGTAGCCCCCAACATGGAGATGCTGCGTAAAGAGGCGGTAGAAAACGGGTGGGCGTTCCAGTCGGATGACGACCTTGTGGCGCATCCTGCCGTCAACAAATTTATCTTGGCGCGGATTGAGAAAATGCAGGAACACATGGCTCACTTTGAGGTCATCAAAAAAATAACGCTCATAAAAAAAGGGTTCTCGATAGAAACAGGAGAACTCACCAACACGCTCAAACTTAGGCGCGCCATAATACAGCAGAAATACGCGGCGGCGATTGATGCCATGTATCAGTAAGGCGCATAGAAACAAAGAATACAGGGAATAAAAGTGCGTTAGTTAGCGAAAAAAGCACCACCCTCACGGGCGATGCTTTTCACATAAACACTAACTATTTTAACACTTTTAACAAATTATTCGGTTCAATCTTGAGAGTTCCCCTGCGGTTTGCCTTTGCAGCATCCGGCCTTGTGGCAGCAGGGTTTGGCGTGGTGCTGATTGCGGGCCTTCACACGTTCTAACCTCTCTTGTTGCAAGACCCTTAAATTGTCAGCACCGATGATTTTGCCAAGTTCCTTGTCAGAGCGCTCCATCGCTTTCTCCATCTTAGCATGCTCACGCTCCATCTCTTTTTTGCGTCGTTCGGATGCTTTTGCCCTTGACGCGTCGTTGTCGCGGAACAACTTTATGAGTTTGTCTTTCTGAAGGTCATTGAGCTGAAATTTTTCAGTCAATTTCAGAGCCCTATCCTCTGGCGATAATTTTTTATGGAACCCCTCTTTGTGATGACCTTCGCATTTAACGACTGCTTCGTTTTGTGCCAGAACTGTCAAGCTCAACATGCACGCAGCTAAAATTACTAATGATAACTTTTTCATGACTTTTGTAATTTATATGGTTCAACATCTATTTATTGGTGAGCTCACAAAATATAAAACAAAAGCCGTGCCAAAAACTTAAATGCATGATACTCAATTATATTTGGATTGGCTTTATAGTCGTGGCGTTGATTATGGCGCTTGTTCAGGCTTTCGCCTTGGGCAATGTTGATGTATTTAATGAGATGGTAAATGCTCTGTTTGGCAATGCCAAGACGGGCTTTGAGATTTCGCTCGGTCTTACTGGCGTTCTTGCCCTCTGGATGGGCATACTAAAGATAGGCGAGAAGAGTGGGCTTATCGAACGCATGGCTTTGATGGTGGCTCCCGTGCTCAGCCGTCTTTTCCCGGGCATACCCAAGGGGCATCCGGCAATGGGTAGCATATTCATGAACATTGCTGCCAATATGCTCGGGCTTGATAATGCCGCCACACCATTGGGACTAAAGGCAATGGGGCAACTTCAGGAACTGAACCCTGAAAAAGAGAAGGCGTCGGACGCAATGATAATGTTCCTTGTGCTCAATACCACAGGTCTTACCTTGATACCTGTTTCAGTGATGGTGTATAGAGCGCAGATGGGCGCTGCAAACCCCTCAGACGTGTTCATTCCGATTTTAATGGCAACATTCTGCAGCACATTGTTTGGTATGCTTGCCGTGTGCATCAAACAACGTATCAGGCTGCTTGACAAGGTTTTGCTCGGTTTCATAGGCTCTCTTGTGCTGCTTATTGCCGGACTCGCAGTGCTGTGTTCGAGGCTCTCACAAGAGCAGTTGCAACTTTATTCCACTGTTACTGCCAATGTCATTTTGATTGGCATTATTGTACTGTTTGTCGTATATGCCGCCATTAAGCGCGTGAATGCTTACGAAGCCTTTATTGAGGGTGCTAAGGACGGTTTCACCACAGCCGTCGGCATCATTCCATATCTGATAGCTATTCTTGTGGCTGTTGGCATTTTCCGCGCCAGCGGTGCCATGGATTTGCTCATCAATGGCATAGAGCATGTTGTGGCATGGTGCGGACTTGACACACAGTTTGTCGGCGCTTTGCCTACGGCGTTCATGAAACCTCTGTCGGGCAGTGGCGCGCGAGGGCTTATGGTTGACGCCATGCAGCAATATGGAGCTGACAGCTTTGTCGGACGGTTAGTATGCACAATTCAAGGTTCAACCGACACCACGCTGTATATCCTTGCTGTATATTTTGGAGCCGTGAAAATTTCTAACAGCCGTTATGCCCTCACATACGGCCTTCTGGCTGATTTGGTAGGCATAATAGCTGCAATACTAATTGCTTACGCTTTCTTCGGATGATTACTTTCAGCACACAAAATGTAGAGATGCCCGACATTGACCGCATGGCGGTTTCGCGGTGGATTAACCGTGTGGCTGCGGGCTACGGGATGAGGGTAGGCAATGTCAACTACCTGTTTTGTGACGACGAGCATATACTCGATGTCAACCGCCAGTTTCTTCAGCATGACTATTACACCGACATCATCACTTTCGACTATAGCGCACTGCCGGTGCTCAACGGCGACATTATCATCAGCCTCGACACCGTGCGGACCAATGCGCAGCAGTTCGGTGTGCCGTATGCCGACGAACTCCACCGAGTGATAATTCATGGCGTGCTCCACCTCACGGGGCAGGGCGACAAAACACCCGAAACAGAGGCCGAAATGCACAGGAAAGAAGACCGCGCATTGGAAATGTTGAACCCGAATCGGTAATTAGACCGACCACTGGTGTAAATTAGTAATCATCGGCATTGCCAATGTCATGCTTATCGGTCTAAAAATGGCGTAATTCGTTTGACTTATAGATGAATACCGAGAGCAGCAGCATGTCTGCATCGTCGTCAAGGGTGAACCAAGGGGAGCGGAATGGATTCTCAAAGTTACGCATGACATGAATATTGCGGGCTGGTGTATTACCTTCTGCCAAGAGAAATGCTTTCTTTCCATTCTTGTTGACGGCGACATCCACCACCATGACAGCATGCTAATGCAAAACGTTAAGAATAGTCTGATTTGTTTTTTCATAGTTATACTGATTTAGGTGTTTTTTATTTTATGAAGTTTACGGTAATGTTTATCTTATGCCACAAAGCTAATAAAAAAAATCATAAATCTGCAACGAGTTTGGCTCATAATGTTTGTGAACTCTTATTGTTTATGGTTTCGATTGGGTTTCAATAAGTTACTTCCATGTCTGCGCACGTATCTTGTCTAATAATACCTGATTAGTGATAAAAAAGAGGCTCATGCGATAAGCGTGAGCCTCTTTTTTGTTGTAGATGAGGTAGTTACTTCTTTCCGAAGTAGCGGTTGAAGAGTCCTTCAAATCCGCGTCCGTGGCGAGCCTCGTCTTTTGCCATTTCATGAACGGTGTCATGAATTGCGTCAAGGTCGAGTTGTTTGGCGCGTTTGGCGATACGGAACTTGTCGGCGCATGCTCCGCTTTCTGCCATCATGCGTTTCTCAAGGTTGGTCTTGGTGTCCCAAACGATGTCTCCGAGCAGTTCTGCGAATTTAGCGCAGTGCTCTGCCTCTTCAAATGCGTACTGGCGGAATGCGGCTGCTATTTCGGGGTAGCCCTCACGGTCAGCCTGACGGCTCATGGCAAGGTACATGCCGACCTCTGTTGCCTCTGCCATGAAGTGGGCGTTAAGGTCTTTTATTATTTCTTCGTCGCATCCTTTAGCAACGCCAAGCACGTGCTCTGTTGCCATCTCAAGTTTGTCGTCCTTCACTTCGGTGAATTTCTCACGCGGTTGTTTACATTGCGGGCAGCGCTCTGGCGGCTCCGGTCCTTCGTGTACGTATCCGCACACGCTGCAAATCCATTTTTTAGCCATAATTGTAATTTTGATGTTAGATGTTATCGATTAGTTTATTTTCTCCGGCTGCAAAGTTAATGAAATTTTTTCTATGGCAAAATTTTCATTACATTTTTGCAGCAACGTTATGAGTTACAAGTGTTTTTATTGTTTTTTGAACCGCTCCAGTAGTGCCGACAGTGGGAAGTCGCGCCTTACAAGTAAAGCAAGGTAACCGATGAGCAGCATTGTGTTGATGCCGTAGTTTACGTACCACCACGGCGTGTGTGCGCAGTAGTGGCTCACGGCAAGGCACAGCAAAGCAGTTCCGACATAAATTCCTATGCTGCGGAAATCGTATGGAATGGGCATGTAGTGCTGCCCGATGACATAAGAAAGCGTCATAATCACAAAATAGCACACAAGGCTGGAGCCAGCCGAGGCCATGTAGCCGAAGCGAGGCACAAAAATAATTTGAAGCACAAGGGTTATCACAAGCCCTATGAGTGAGAACCATGCGCCCCACTGCGTCTGGTCGGTTAGTTTATACCAAAACGAAAGGTTGAAATACACGCCCTGAAAGACGTATGTCCACAGCACAATAGGCACAACGTTGAGGCCAGACCAGTAACTGGGCTTGATGATGAACTTCAGAATGTCGAGGTAGAACACCATGCCAAGCAGTATGAGCATGGTGAAGATGATGTAGTATTTCATCGCATCGGCGTATGCCTCAACCGAATGGCGGTCTTTGTGCTTGCTGAACACAAAAGGCTCATAGGCGTAGCGGAATGCCTGCGTGAAGACCATCATCACCATCGCCACCTTGAAGCATGCCCCGTAAATTCCAAGTTGCTCCTGCGTGTCAGGGGCTGTGCTCAGGAAAGGAAACAGAATACGGTCAAGGGTCTGGTTCATGATGCCCGCCACGCCGAGCACCAATAGCGGAAGTGAATATCTCAAGAGTTCCGCCAAAAGGCTAAAACTGAAATGCCCGCGGCTGCGGTGGGCGTCAAGCACTTCGGGCAAGAGGAACAATGTCTGTATGCCGGTCGCCAAAATGTTGGACACGAATACGTAGCCAACGCCGTATGTGGGGTTGTACCACGGTTCAATAATCGCCCAGTGGCTGATGCGGGGGCAGACAACGAGAAAGAAAATGTTGAACAGTATGTTGAGGAACACAAACAGCAGTTTGAGCGCTGCAAACCTGATTGGGCGTTTCTTATAGCGCAAGTATGCGAACGGAATGCAGGCAAATGCGTCCATTGCGACCACAACAGCCAGCAGTGCGATAAACTCGCTGTGCCCCTCGTAGCCCAGCCATGAGGCAATCGGATGCGAGAACAGGCAGCACAGCACTGCAAAGAACGTCGAGGTGGTGCCTACGCAGCTCAATATTGTGGTATAAACGTCTGCAGGATTGCGGTCGTCGCGGTTGGCGAAGCGGAAAAAACCTGTCTCCATGCCGTAGGTCAAAATCACAAGCAGCAGGGCAGTCCAAGCGTAGAGGTTCGTTACTATGCCATAGTCTGCCTGGCTCTTGAGGACGTATGTATAAAAAGGAACCAGCAGCCAGTTCAAAAACTTGCCGAGGATGCTCGACACGCCATAAATGGCGGTGTCTTTTGCCAATGTCCGCATTTCTGCCATGTCCTTGTCGCTAATTTATTTTAACCTCAATAGGCTCTTTGTTTAGAGTGTTTCTGATTAAGAGTGATTTATCTGCTGCTGGCGAAGTGCCGTTCTTCGTCGTCATTCTGCCGTGTAGATGGATGGGGTCTAAGTGGCGGTTATTCGAACAGCGTGCCGCCAAATCCGTCGCGGCGGCTCTTGCCGAGGTGATGGTATGCTTTGTCTGTTACCTCGCGTCCGCGTGGGGTGCGTTTGATGAAACCCTCCTTGATGAGGAACGGCTCATACACGTCCTCAACCGTTCCGGCGTCTTCTCCCATTGCTGTGGCTATGGTGGTCAAACCTACCGGTCCGCCCGAGAACTTGTCGATGATGGTGTTGAGCAGTTTGTTGTCAATCTCATCGAGTCCGTAAGTGTCTATGTTGAGTGCTTCGAGCGCATACTTGGCTATCTCGATGTCTATGGCGCCGTTGCCTTTGACCTGTGCGAAGTCGCGCACCCTTCTGAGCAGGGCATTGGCGATACGCGGTGTACCTCGGCTACGGCGTGCTATTTCGGTCGCGGCATGGCTGTCAATATCTACGCGGAGCAGGCGCGCGGAACGCTCAACGATGAGCTTGAGCAACTTGGCGTCATAATACTCTAGGTGGCAGTTGATGCCGAAACGCGCACGCAGTGGACTTGTCAACAGACCGCTGCGCGTGGTAGCGCCCACGAGCGTGAAGGGATTTAAGTCTATCTGTATCGAGCGCGCCGACGGGCCTTTGTCTATCATGATGTCAATGCGGTAGTCCTCCATTGCAGAGTAGAGATACTCTTCCACGACAGGGCTCAGCCTGTGAATCTCATCAATAAACAGCACATCGTTGGTCTCGAGGCTTGTGAGCAGTCCGGCAAGGTCGCCGGGCTTGTCAAGCACCGGGCCTGACGTGGTCTTGAAACCCACACCAAGTTCATTGGCGATGATGTTAGCAAGCGTTGTCTTGCCCAAGCCCGGAGGACCGAACAGCAGCGTGTGATCAAGGCTCTCGCCACGGCCGCGGGCTGCGGCTACAAATATCTGCAAGTTCTGAACAATTTTGTCCTGACCTGTGAAGTCGTCAAAACTCAAAGGACGCAAGGCGTTTTCCACCTCACGCTCACGCTCGTTCATCTGCTCTGTGTTGCGTATGTCGAAGTCCATATAACCACAGTTAGTTTCAAAACGCAAATTTACGAAAATTTATCCATATACGAAAGGCATGTATATCGGTAAGCAAGTAGGGACACGACATGTCATGTCCTAAAAAATGTTGTCAGTTTGTGGTTATTGTTCACGAATTAAACTAATTGGTTTTAGTTTCCGTGGGTTCTACCCACGGCTAATTCTGTGTCGCCCCTACGGGGCTAAATCTTAAAGTCCCCAGAGATTTTCTTTCACGAATGACGCGAATTAAACGGATACTTTATCCTATAAGTCCTATAAGTCCTTAGAGATTGTCATTCGTGAACTCCCCAACCAATCTACATTTTTAGGACACGACAGTCGAAAATAGACGGGTGATTTTGCGATTTCATAAGTTTTTACTATTTTTGCATTGCCGTTGCGCAGCAGCGGCAAAGACATATTAACTAAGCATTACTATTATTTCATCGTTCGCCAGAAATGTAGGAAGTTTCAATAAGGACCTGGAAATAATAAGTTGAGGTGTCTCTTGTAGAGATGCCCATCTCCGTATATAATAGCAATGCTCATGCAAATAAAGTGTGAGCATTTATTACGGGGATCGGGTTTCCTACATACCTTGGCGAACGGATAAATTGCTCACACTCTTTTTGTCCGTTTGTTGGATTGATAGTATGCACAAAAACAACTATCAATCTATGGCAGGAAATTCAAGCCTTCATGCAGCGGAAAAAGCAAAACAAGATGAGTTTTATACGCAATTAGACGACATTGCACAAGAACTCAAATATTACAAACAACACTTTAAGGGAAAAGTTGTTCTATGCAACTGTGATGACCCATACGAAAGTAACTTCTTCAAGTATTTTGCGCTTAATTTTAATCAATTAGGTCTCAAAAAACTAATTGCGACCTGCTACAATGGTTCACCCATAGCAGGTGATGAATTGCCCTTGTTGTTTGATGTGACAAATGATGAACCTAAAAAAATTGCCTATAAAGTAGAAATAACCGAAGTACAGGATTACAACAACGATGGAGCCGTAAATTTAACAGATGTACAATACCTAATCCAAAATGACAAAAACGTACTCTCGTTGCTAAAAGGCAATGGAGACTTCCGCTCGCAAGAGTGTATTGAACTGCTGAAAGAGGCTGATATTGTGGTTACAAATCCACCTTTTTCGCTTTTCCGCGAGTATGTTGCACAATTGATGGCATACAATAAGAAATTTTTAATAATAGGAAATCAAAACGCGTTAACATACAGGGATATATTTCATTATCTGAAAGACAATGAGATGTGGCTCGGATGTAAATTCGGAGATATGAGTTTCCGTGTCCCACATTATTTTGAGCCTCGTGCGACAAGGTATTGGGTTGATGAAACAGGACAAAAATGGCGCAGTTTAGGAACTATCTGTTGGTTTACAAATCTTGACAATATGAAACGACACGAAGAATTGATATTATATAGGCATTATACACCAGAAGACTATCCTAAATATGATAATTATAATGCAATAGAAGTAGGGAAAGTATCAGAAATACCCTGTGACTATGAGGGCGTAATGGGAGTGCCAATTACTTTTATGGATAAGCATAATCCAGAACAATTTGAAATTATTGGAATGGGTGAAGACAATGGAACTGGATTTTCAGGTGGCGTGTGGTGTGGCGGTTCAAAATCATGTTTAGTAAATGGTAAAGCCATGTTTAAAAGAATATTTATCCGTCGCAAAAAATAAAAATCTTATCAAAAGCATAATATAGCAGCACTACCGATAATTATGTTCTTAAAAATCATATCGTAATTAACGTCGGTTTCAATCATAGAGTCAATTCATATAGGACATAAAATCTTCAAATTACTGAATAAATTACCCTCAAATTACTGAACAAAAAATCCTCAAATCACTGAAAAAACGTCAAAATGCTTGTGCAAATCATTTATATTTAATATCTTTGCAGCAAAATAAAAACAAAGAATATGGTAACAAAAAATGATTACAGAAAACGCATTGCAGACGAGTTGCTTTCACTGCAATTAGAGGCTGCAGGGTATGTGGTGATTGAAGGCGCAAAATGGTGTGGCAAGACCACCACAGCACTGCAACATGCAAAGAGCGTCATTCACATGGACAATCCCAAACTGAAAGATGAGTATCTTCGTTTGGCTCAAACAGATGTTGAAGAATTGCTTGTCGGCGACACCCCGCGGTTGATTGACGAATGGCAAAAGGCGCCACAAATATGGGATGCGTGCAGATATGTAGTGGACAGAAGAAGTGCTGAAGGACAATTTATTTTGACCGGAAGTGCCGAGCCTGTTGACACAGCCAAATTATCTCATACCGGCACTGGGCGAGCGGGCTGGATAAAAATGCGACCTATGACGCTGTGGGAATCGGGAGATTCCAACGGCAAAGTGTCAATATCAGAACTTTTTGAAGGAAATTTTCATGCGGCTCAGGCCACAGAATACAACTTGAGAGAAATAAGTTATTTAATATGCCGAGGAGGGTGGCCTAAAGCAGTTGGAATGTCCGAAAAAGCGGCATTGCGACAGGCTTACAACTATGTTGATGCTATAGCCAAACGTGAGATGATAGAGGTTGACGAAGTCAATCGTAGCGAGACAAACACTCGCCGCTTATTGCGGAGTTTTGCACGTCATCAAGCATCACAAGCAAGCAAAGCCACTATTGCACGAGATATGATAAATGCTGACAGCAAATCGATGGATGAAAATACAATAGCGGCTTATCTAAATGCCCTAAAGAAAATCTTTGTTATTGAGGACATGGAAGCATGGAATCCAAATCTGCGCAGCAAAGCGGCCATACGCACTTCTGGCACACGATATTTTGTTGACCCGAGTATCGCCACGGCATCATTAGGATTGGGACCTGCAGACCTGATGAAGGACCTAAACACATTAGGACTGTTATTTGAGACATTGGTTGTGCGTGATTTACGGGTATATTCAGAGGCCATCGACGGACAAGTTTTTCATTATCGCGACAGCAACAATCTCGAATGCGATTCGGTTATCCATCTGAGAAACGGACATTACGCATTGATTGAGGTAAAATTAGGAGGGGAGAATCTGATAGCGGAAGGCGCTAAAAACCTGCTGCTGTTAGAGAACAAAATAGATATCGAAAGGATGTATACCCCGTCTTTCAAAATGATAGTAACTGCGGTAGGACAATATGCCTACCAGCGCGAAGATGGCATTTACGTGGTGCCGATAGGATCCCTTAAGCCGTAGGCTATCACATTAGAACTGAACAAAACCACAAAAGCCATGAAAATAGAATTACATGAAGTCCGCGTGCGGGAGTTGTGCGCCGATTACAATGATTTGAGTATTCAAGAGGAAGGAATCGTTGGTTACGGCGGACGGCTGAACATACGCCCGAAATACCAGCGTGAGTTTGTCTATGACGAGAAACAGCGCAATGCAGTCATGGATACCGTTTGGCAGAATTTCCCGCTGAACGTCATGTATTGGGTCAAGACAGATGGCACAGACGGCATCGAGTATGAAGTGCTGGACGGACAGCAGCGTACCATCTCTATTTGCTCATTTATAGCAGGCGAATATATGATGAATTTTGACGGTAACTTGCTTGGTTTCAACAATATGACCATTGAACAGCAAAACCGTATTCTTGACTACAAACTGCAAATATACATCTGTGAGGGAACGGACGAGGAGAAGCTGAAATGGTTCCAGCGCATCAACATCGCAGGCGAGAAACTCAAAGAGCAGGAAATACGCAATGCCATATATTCGGGCTCTTGGGTGACGCAAGCCAAACGCCGTTTCTCCAAGACCGGCTGTGTGGCATACAAAATCGGTTCGGACTTCATGAACGGATCGCCTATCCGCCAAGATTATTTTGAGACCGCACTCAGTTGGATTGCTGACAAACAAGGTATTACAATTGAGCAATATATGGCGCGTCACCAGCATGACACGGACGCTGACGAGCTGTGGCAGTACTACCAAGACGTGATTCACTGGGTTGACAAACTTTTTGGCCGTAAATATAAGAAGGAAATGAAAGGCGTGGAGTGGGGCCTGCTCTATAATAAACACAAAGACACGACTTTGACCGCCACGGCTATCAGCGAGCAGATGGCTAAACTGATGGTGGACTCCGATGTGCAGAAGAAAAGCGGTATTTTTGCCTATATTTTGGACCATGACATCCACCATCTTGGTATCCGCGCTTTTGACGCCAACACCCGCCGCGAGGTCTATGAACGTCAAGGTGGCAGGTGCGCTATCTGCGGCAAACCGTTCGACATCGAAGTCATGGAGGCGGACCACATCACTCCGTGGGTGGAAGGCGGACGGACGATAGCCGCCAACTGCCAGATGCTGTGCCGCGACTGCAACAGACGCAAAAGCAGCAAGTGAAAATACTTGCCTCCTGTGTCCTATGTTCTGTGTACTGATTCCTGGCTCCTGAAAAGAGCCAATATCACGTCGTATGGCACAAATGTTATACACTCAAACTGAAAATATCATTGTTATTTTTGCTGTTTGCGTATTTTTCAGTAACTTTGCAAGAAGTTTTGATTGCAGAAATGCGCCCGAAGCGTCGAAATTACATAGTTGATGGCTTGTGCCGGAAATTTCTGGTACTCCTTTTGCTGTCTGTATTCCCGGCGCAGATGTGCATGGCTTTTCGTGTCCGTGGTAGCAGGGGTATCGCGCCCGAAGAGTACTCGCAGTACAGCAGCAAGGCCGACTACTACATACTTGAGCTTGGCCTGTTTGGCGGCGGCAGTTACTACACCGGCGACGCCACACCGCACATCTTTCGCAATATACGGCCCGCCTACGGAGTGTCATTGCGCTACAACCACACCCGCCGCTGGTCCTTTGTTGCCAAAGCCGTCTATTCTGACATAAGGTTCACTTACAACACCCTGCAGGAAGAGCCTATGCCCGAAGGCGAAACATTCGTGCCGCTAAGCCTCAAGGCTAAAAACATACTGGTTACGGCTGACATCATCGCAGAGTACAATTTTTTTGAACTCGCCCGAGGTTGGGTCAACCGCTCCACACGGCCTTTCAGCCCGTATGTGTTCGCAGGATTGGGCGTCTCGTGGCAGAAATACGGGCCTACACATGTGGCAGGCTACCTGCCTTTCGGAATAGGTTTCAAGTGGCTGGCAACACCGCGCTTGGGATTCAATTTCGCATGGCAGACACAATTGCAGTTCAATGACAAACTTGAAGGGGTGGACCAACTCAACGACTTTTGGGAACTCAATGGCGGAAACTTTATGAAAAACGACCTGTTCTCCACGTTCACCCTCGGCATCAGCGTCAACTTCGCCACTCGCAAGAAAAAATGTAACCGTTGCGACTAAATAGCATACAATGTCAATCATATCGGACATACAACAAAATCCACTCCCTGCCCATGTAGCCATCATCATGGACGGCAACGGGCGTTGGGCTAAACGCCAGGGCAAAGAACGCGTGTTTGGGCATAAACATGGCGTGGAAAGCGTGCGCGCAGTGACTGAGGCGGCAGCGGAACTGGGCATCAAGTACCTCACGCTCTACGCTTTCTCCACCGAAAACTGGAACCGCCCACAGGCAGAAGTGGACGCGCTAATGGCGCTGCTCGTTCAAGCCATCGAAAACGAGACACCGACGCTGATGAAGAACAATGTCCGCCTGCTCACTATTGGCGACACCGGACGACTGCCCGACAACACCCGCAACCGCCTGCAGCAGTGCATAGCGCAGACCGCTGGCAACACGGGCTTGAGCCTTGTGCTTGCCTTGAGCTATTCATCGAGATGGGAAATCACAAGGGCGGTCAAACTAATCGCAAAAAATGTGAAAGACGGTAGCCTCAACCCCGAAGACATTGACGAAAAACTTGTGAGCCAGACGCTCACAACGCGCGAAATACCAGACCCTGACCTGCTGATACGCACGTCAGGCGAACAGCGAATAAGCAATTTTCTGATGTGGCAACTGGCATATTCAGAACTCTACTTCACAGAACTCTGCTGGCCTGAATTCCGCAAGGAAGCGTTCTACAACGCAATCCTCGACTACCAAAACCGCGAACGCAGATACGGCATGACCAGCGAACAAATAACATCTACATGAAATCTATCCTCCGACATATATCGCTTGTGTTGATGCTTCTAATGTGCATTGCGCCAATGGCTTATGCGCAGACTACAGTTACCGGAGATACAATAGCCGCTAACGACACGATTATCGCCGCTGACACGATAGCCGCCGTTGACACAATCTCAACAGACACTGTCGCCAGCGACACCACAGCCGCGCAGCCCGTGCCAGAGATTACGTACACCAACAACAGGCAAATCTATACAGTTAAAAACATCAAGGTGGTCGGAGCCGACAACTACGAGGACTTTGTTCTCATAGGCTTCTCGGGTTTGCAAGTGGGTGAACGCATCGAAATACCAGGCGACAGAATAACGCAGGCAATAAAAAGATTCTGGAAACAAGGACTCTTCTCGTCAGTTAAAATAGAAGCCGAAAAAATCGAGGGCGACAACATTTGGCTCGTTATCAGGCTTGAGCAACGCCCGCGAATTTCCGAAATCAACTATACAGGACTTAAAAAGGGCGAACTTGACGACCTTAAGGGCCACACAGGTCTCGTAAAGGGCAACCAGATAACCCCCAACTCGGTTGACAAAGCCAAGCACATCATCAAAAAGCACCTCGCCGACAAGGGCTACAGCAGTGCCGATGTTAAGATATCGCAGCGTCCTGACCCCGGAAAGGGAAAGCAGTTTGTCATCGTCAACGTGGACATACTCAAAAACAAGAAAACGAAGATTGACTCGCTCATCATCACGGGAAACAAGGCATTGAGCCACAACAAACTCAACTGGGCGATGAAGAAGACCAATGACAACCACATCATGAACTTCTTCCGTACCAAAAAGTTCGTCAAAGAGGAATATGAAAAAGATAAAGTTGCGCTCATCGAAAAATACAACGAATACGGATACCGCGACGCGTACATCATAGCCGACTCCGTTGTGCCCACTCCCACAGGCCGTGTGAATGTTTACATCGATGTGTATGAGGGACAGAAATACTATGTGCGCAATATAGACTGGACTGGCAACACGCTCTATCCGCACGAGTACCTCGACGCCGTGCTCGGCATCAAAAAAGGCGACACATATAACCTCAAGAAACTCAACGAGCGGCTGCAGAGCGATGACGACGCCGTGGCAAAACTCTATACCGACCAAGGCTACCTGTTCTTTAACGTGGACCCTGTGGAACGCAACATCGAGGGCGACAGCATCGACTTTGAGATGCGCATATACGAGGGCATGCCCGCCACCATAAACGAAATACGCATAGTGGGCAACGAACGTGTTTATGAACACGTGGTCCGCCGAGAACTTGACACCAAACCCGGACAACTGTACTCGCAAACCGACATCATGCGCTCGTTGCGTGAACTTGCGCAAATGGGTCACTTCGACCAAGAAAAACTCGTGCCCGACATACAGCCAAATCCCGAAAACGGAACGGTGGACATAACGTATAACCTCGTCACCAAATCGTCTGACCAGCTGGAACTCTCGTTTGGATGGGGACAGACAGGTATCACGGGCTCCATAGGCGTGAAATTCACAAACTTCGCAATCCAAAACCTCTTCAAGAAAGAAACATACCGCATAGTGCCGCAAGGCGAGGGACAGACCTTCGGCATCAATTTCCGCACCAACGGACGATATTACCTCTCCGCGTCACTCTCGTTTATGGAGCCATGGCTCGGCGGTAAACGCCCCAACTCGCTGTCGGTGAACTTGTTCTATGCCGCACAAAGTGGCGTTTCGGACAGATACTATAAGTCCTACAATAACCTCTACAACTACTACGCAAGCTACTACAACAGCTATTATAACGACTACTATCAGACTCAATATCAGAACGAAATAGACCCTAACAAGTATCTGCGCACTTTCGGTGCTGCTATCGGATACGGCAAGCGCCTCTCGTGGCCCGACGACTACTTCCAGTTCTACGCCGAATTGAGCTATCAGGCATATTGGATGAAAAACTGGCCCTACCTGCTTATCACCAACGGCATAGCCCACAACTTCAGCCTTAACCTCACGCTCAGCCGCACCAGTATCGACAACCCCATTTACACGCGGTCTGGCTCAAGCTTCAGCCTCAGCCTCAAAATCACACCACCATATTCGGCGTTCAACGGCAAGGACTACAGCAAAATGTCGAACACCGAACGTTATAAACTGCTGGAATACCATAAGTGGAAATTCTCCGCTAAGACCTTCCTGCCGCTCACCAAGAGCCGCAAACTTGTCCTCATGTGCCGAGCCGAGTTCGGATATATGGGACACTTCAACAAGGACGCGCGCTCGCCGTTCGAAACATTCTACATGGGTGGCGACGGCATGTCGAGCTATTCATCATACGAAACGGAGTACATTGCCATGCGCGGATACGAAACAGGCTCTCTCACACCTTTTGACCCTATCGTAGGCCGGCAACTCGGATACGTATATAACAAGTACACGATGGAACTCCGCTATCCGGTGTCGCTCGAGCAGAACGCCACAATTTGGCTGCTCGGATTTGCCGAGGCGGGCAACTGTTTCTCGTCAATCAAGGACTTCAGCCCGTTTGACCTTAAGCGTTCGGCTGGCGTCGGCGTCAGAATATATCTGCCTATGTTCGGACTCATGGGCATTGACTGGGGATGGGGCTTCGACAAAGTCGGCGGCTCATCGTCATACGGCGGAAGCCACTTCCACTTCGTGCTCGGACAGGAACTATAGCCGTTTAATGGTTCATTTAGCGTAAACGCATACGGCGAAATGGCTATATGGCTGAAGGTGAATAGCCCCGTAGGGCGACTCAAATTCGCTGCGGTTGATAGCCCCGTAGGGGCGGTGCAAATTATCCGTGGGTGCCGCTCGGCTGCTTTGCAGACGCTTTGGAGTTTAACGACAAAGAACCCGTGGGTGACGGAAAACAACAACCAATAAAACCGCGTTAGCGGTGATGCAATATAATGTGGGGTTAACCCCTCGGCAAACGTAAAAATAAAAAATATGAAAAAACTAATAGCCATACTATCATTCGTTTTTGGCACGGCACTTGCCATAAATGCTCAAAAGCAGGCTCTTGTTGACATCAATTACATATTGTCGAACCTGCCGCAATACGAGGCTGCAAACGAGCAGTTGACGCTCATCAGCCGCAAGTGGCAAAAAGAAATAGAGACAGCCCAGCAAGAATTGCAGGTCATGACCAAAAACTATCAAACGGAACTCGTCTTCTTGTCTGACGACATGAAGGCGCGACGTGAAGAAGAAATACTTGCCAAAGAGAACAGCATCACTCAACTCAAGCGTAAGTATTTCGGTCAGGACGGAGAACTCTTCAAGAAACGCGAGGCACTCATCAAGCCCATACAGGATGAGATTTACAGCGCAATTCAAGAAGTCTGCAAGGACAAAGGCTATGACATCGTTACCGACAAGTCAGCGCCAGGGCTGATTTACAGCGTGCCAAAGTACGACATCTCCGACATCGTGCTGCAACGCCTCGGAATAACCAAGTAAGCATAAATAGCTACAACCTATACGATAATAATTAACCTATTAACGATAAAGAAATGAAAAAAACAATCTTAACAATCATTGCTGCGATAGCAATCAGTTCAATGGCATTTGCCGAAGAAAAAATAGCCTATGTGAATACAGAGGCAATAATGCAGGATATGTCAGAAATCAAAGACATTCAAAAGCAGCTCGAAGAGGAGCAAAGCAAGTATAAAACCGAGATGGAGCTCATGGAAAAAGAGTATGAGAGTAAAGTTATGGCATATAAAGAGCAGGAAGCAACAATGTCTGACGCCATGAAGCAGACGCGTCAAGGCGAGATAGCCGACATTGAGCAGCGCTATCAGACCTTCCGCCAGCAAGTGGTTAGCGAACTCCAGAAAAAACATGAGCAACTCATGCAGCCCGTGATAGACAAAGTCAAGAAAGCTATTGAAGAAGTTGGCAAAGAGAAAGGCTATGCTTACATTCTTGACGAAGCCTCGCAGGTGATACTCTACCACTCTCCGTCAGCAGCCAACGCCGAACCTGCAGTTCGCCTCAAACTGGGTCTTAAATAATCACAACTAATAACAAACACAAGCAATAAGTGCGTTACAAGTCTTTTGTAGTAATCACATTATTGTCGTTGTTCTCTGTTTCTTCATTCGCCTCACTTACAGACTCTACGTATTTACGTCATGAAGTCCGTGTAGGGTGGGGCGATATGCTGTTTGAAACGGCAGTTTTCCACGACAGTCCGAGGCACTTTTGGGCTAATCCGGAAGCCATCAGCCCCGAGTACTCCATTATGGAAAAATATGACCATGCTTACACAGGGCATTTTTTTGCGGAGTATCAATACAACTTCAAGTCATGGCTTGCGTTAGGCTTCCAAGTTGACTTTGAAGGCATATTCTGGAAAGAAACCACCTATGACAGGTACCACAGCCCCATAAGCGGCACAACGGATCTCAAGAACTACGACCTATCGCTCATGCCAATACTCCGCTTCACGTATTTCCGCGGCAAGTGGGTCAACCTATATTCCAATATCGGAGGAGGCATGCTCATCGCTTTCGACAACCAGCGCGAATGTGAAATTGCCCCTGTCTTCACTACCAGCCTCTTTAGTGTGTCTGTAGGCCAGGGACACTGGTTCGGCTCGGTGGAATTGGGACTAATGGGCGCACTGCTTAACCAGCAAAAAATTTACATGCTTGGCTCAAGACTGTTCAACGTCAGTCTCAGTTATAAATTTTAACCCGAATCAGTCGTTAGAAAGTTTGTATAAGACACATTTTGTTGACTATCTACCAGAATGAAAATTAACAACTACCTGCTTATAGCCCTGTTTGTCACTTTAGGCGCATGCAAACAGCCCCCCATCGAGTTTGCAGATTTTGATGCCTTCGTGGATTTTGACGACTTTATGCCCGTCAAAGTGCAGGAGACGGATGTGTTGATGCCCGACGGCTCGCTCAATCCTGAAATCAGCATCATGGAGAACCCTGCGATTGACCCCGATGTGCCGGAGGGCATGCAGAGGATTGCCTCTACAACAAGCGCTGCCATGGCAAGCGACATACTTGGGACACTCAACTGCAATAAGGTAAAGCAAATTGCGGGCACATACACAGGGCATGATGTTGACGGCTCGCCGCTAACTTTGTCCGGAAAAGTTGTGGTGCCATCCAGCGGCGAAGTCAAGAACATCATCGTTGTCAGCCATTATACTATCGGAGCGGCGCATGAGGCGCCATCAGAGTGCTTCCCGTTTGAAGGCACTTTAGCTGCAAAAGGATATGCTGTCGTCATTGCGGATTACATAGGATATGGGGTAACATCACACATGATTCACCCCTATTTACACGCGCGGAGCACCTCTCGCAGCGTCGTGGATTTTGTTAGGGCGGTGAGGCCTTATCTTGAGCACATAGGCAAAAAGCCGAAACACGACGAACTGATACTGATGGGATACTCGCAGGGAGGCGCCACTACGCTGGCGGTCATGAGAATGATGGAAAACGATTTTGAAGACGAGTTCAAGATAAAAAAAGTATATGCCGGCGCCGGTCCCTATGACCTCAATGCCACGTTTGACATCTCAATGGAGCAAAACAAGACCGGAATACCCTGCGCAATACCGATGATAGTACAAGGCATAAGCCTCGGCGAAAGGCTTAACCTCGATATGGCAGACTTCTTCCAACCTGCATTATTGGCTTCGTACGAAGAACTTATCAACTCGAAAAAATATACGGTGCGGGACATCAACCGCAAAATAAACGCCAACAAGTTGAGTGACATCATGACCAGCGAAGGCAGAAACAAAAACAGCGAGCAGACAGCCCGGCTCTACCTTGCGCTGTTCCACAATTCAGTACTCAACTTTGAGCCCAAAGCCCCGCTATATATGTTCCATAGCAAGACTGATGACACTGTTCCGTTCATCAACTCGCTCAAAGCAGAAGAAAGGTTCAAAAAACTCAATGTGGACTTCGACTTTGATGACTATGGCAACCACATGCAGGGTTTTCTTAAATTCCTCAAAGCCGTTAGAAAAGACTTATGAAACAATTCAGCAATTTTGGCAAGTATCTCTCTCTCTCGCTTATCATATTGATGTGCGCCTCATGCAAGGACGACAATGACAAGCAGGCGTATAACCTGCCATCAACTTTCAGCGTGCAGTTTGACACCATAAGGGCAACTCTGGTTAAAGCCACTGTGATACCATCTAATCCGAAGGCTTACTATCTGATTGATATGTTTTTCGACCAGTATGACGACAATGGTCAATTGATCCATTATACCGACCAAGACCTGTTCGAGTTAGAGAAAGACATAATGAAAAATATGTATGAACTGCACTTGGAGCAGGATCCTAATGCCGACTTCGCTGACATATTTCTCTACCAAGGGAAACGCAGTCTCAGCTTCGATTGGCTTGCGGAAAACACTGATTATGAATATGTGATATTGCAAGTGAACCCCACAACGCGAGAGCCTTTTAATCAAATAAAAAGGGTAAGGTTTCACACAGCGAAGATAGACTCCTCGGATGTCAAATTTAACATATCATACTCCGGAACCAACATCAAAATCACTCCGTCAAATTCCGACCCTTACATCACACTAATTGACAGGTTTGACTACGTGTATGAACACGAAAACTTACCAGACGACTTCACCTTACGTTCAGTCAGAATGTATGAAGACTATGACTTTGTAAATGCCCTCACGAAGTCGGGCGAAAAGGTCATCAACCTTGACGAGGGCGTAAGCGGTATGATTGACGGCGAAAAGTATGTGTTATTGGTCTTCGGCTACAACGGCGAAATCAACACCGAACTCACAGTATCGCATTTCGTGTACCACCGTGGTGGTGAAACGGAAATTTTGCACGATTACTGATGCGAATTACGGAGTGTCAACTTTATTCATAAATGTTATGCGACGTCGTGTATTAAACCTTTTTTTTGCAGTCCTGCTGTTTGCCGCCTGCGGTCCCAAAGGCGAACCTAAGGTCAGTGCAGGACATTTGGATTCTTATCCTGCCTCCCCCTCGCAATATGTCACACCTCGCACCGTGCGTGTGTGGACTCCGTCAGACTACGACGCTGCCAAGCGCTACGACGTGCTGTATATGCATGATGGCCAGATGCTTTTCGATAGCCGTGTGGCATGGAACCATCAGGAATGGGGAGTGGACGAGGCTATGGACAGCCTGATTTCATCAGGTAAGATTAGGCCCTGCATAGTGGTGGGCATTGACAATACCGATGAGCGTATTGGCGAGTACAGCCCTGATGACATAACGGAGTTTATGACAGCCGGAAAACCTGTTTATTATGGCATACAGTCGCAGGGCAATGCCTATCTTCAATTCCTTGTGGAGGAGGTCAAGCCTTTTGTGGACAGCGTTTATTCGACTTCTCCCGAGCGTAGCCACACGTGGGTTATGGGCAGCAGTTGCGGAGGGCTCATATCGTCCTATGCGCTTTGTAAATATCCCGATGTGTTTGGCGGTGCCGCATGCCTGTCAACCCACTGCACACTCGCTTATCCTCTGCCTCAAAAGGTTGACGGTGAAGTGGCTGCGGCATACCGCTCCTATTTGTGCCGCTACCTCCCTGCACCTGATTCAACAAGGCTCTATATGGACTGCGGAGATGAAACGCTTGACGAATATTATGCCTATGCGCAGAACGCCATCAACGACACGCTCCGTGCGGCAGGATGGGACGAGCAACATTTTATGTTCCGTTTCTTTCCTGGTGCTGCGCATTGCGAGGACGACTGGCGTGCCCGCCTCGACATCCCACTCCAGTTCTTACTGGCCTCCGAGTAGCATAACCTCAAATCGGTCATTATACAGAGTTTTTTTAGCAGATTTTTGTCTTTTAGCAAGGTGATTATGCGGGCTTAATGACCGAGCGGAATTTTTGCTAATTTACACCCGTCGCCGGTCTAATGACCGATTCTGGATATCGTGAATATAGGAGTTCTTGTCGCAAAATCCAAACTTGTGGACCTAAAACCAAAAATCCCTTCAGCGCATTCAGGCGCGGAAGGGATTTTTGCTTAATAGAGCGTTTCCTATTTTAGAACACGGGTATTGGCTGGTAGTCATAGAGCACGGTCTCTCCGCTTTCGAGGCTTGCGCGCACGTCAATTAGACGTTGGTTGCTGCTGCCGCGGTAGAGCAGGTCTTTGTCTTTCAGCCGTTCCACGAAAGGCCCGTCCACGAGCACGTCAATCTGTTCGAGCAGCTCGCGCTGTGGCTTCTTGTCTTTCAACGCCTCGAAACGGTAGCCTGTGTAGCACCAGATGTTTTTGCCGCTATGCTGCTTTATCAGACGGGCAAGTTCGGTAAATCCTTCCGGGCTGAACATTGGGTCGCCTCCGGTGAAAGTGACGTCGGCATAGGGGTCGGCGAGCACGGTTTTCAGAATGTCCTCGACGGGTGTGGGAGTGCCGTTGTTGATGTCCCACGACTGCGGGTTATGGCAGCCAGGGCATGCGTTCTCGCAGCCGGCGCAGTATATTGAGGTGCGGAAACCGGGTCCGTCAACGGTGGTGTCTTCTTCTATCTTGAGCAGTGAGATGTTCATCGTGTTAAACCTTTCTGTGTCTTGTCGCGGCATAAATCTGTGTGTGTGGAGTACCGCGCGGAATAAATATTGTTGTGAAATATACGGACACGCCGTTACTGCGTGCCCGTATATTTTTCTGTCAAAATGCTTGCGGGTCTAATTCCCTTGACAAGTTAGCAATCTTTGTCGTGAATGTGAGTTACGCGGTCGTGCAGTTCCGACAATTTGCCGTGGTTCCAGCGGTCTGTGGTGCCCACGAGGTAGCCGGTAATGCGCTGCAGCCTGTCGATATTAGTTGAGCCGCATTTAGGGCATTTCTCAAGTCCTTCTGTGGCATCCTCATACCCGCAGTCCATGCAGCGGTTGCGGTTGTGGTTGACCGACCCGTAACCAATGTTGAGTTGGTCCATCATATCAACAACGCGCATGATAACTTCCGGGTTGTGTGTTGCGTCGCCGTCTATCTCCACATAGAAGATGTGTCCGCCGCGTGTCAGGTTGTGGTACGGTGCCTCAATCTCAGCTTTGTGGCGTGCCGAGCAGTGGTAATATACAGGCACGTGGTTCGAGTTGGTGTAGTAGTCGCGGTCAGTAACGCCGGGTATGCGCCCGAATGTCTTCTGGTCAACGCGTGTGAACTTGCCCGACAAGCCCTCGGCTGGAGTGGCGAGAACAGAGTAGTTGTGCTGATAGCGCTCCGAGAAATCGTTGACGCGGTCGCGCATGTAGGTTATTATTTTCAGTCCGAGTTCTTGAGCGGCAGCGTCTTCGCCATGGTGCTTGCCGGTCAGAGCCACAAGACATTCTGCCAGTCCGATGAAACCGATTCCAAGCGTGCCTTGGTTTATGACTGACGCGATGGTGTCGTTGGGTTTAAGTTTGTCGCAGCCTATCCATAATGATTTCATCAGCAACGGGAACTGCTTGGCAAAAGCTGTTTTTTGGAATTCAAAGCGCTCGTGCAGCTGTTTGGCGGCGAGTTCAAGCATGTAGTCAAGTTTTGCGAAGAAAGCCGCGATGCGCTGCTCTTGGTTCTCGATGTTCATGCACTCGATAGCAAGTTTGACGATATTGATGGTCGAGAATGAGATGTTTCCGCGTCCGATAGATGTTCTTGGTCCGAACCTGTTTTCGAACACGCGTGTGCGGCAGCCCATCGTCGCAACCTCGTGGATGTAGCGCTTCGGGTCGTCAGCGCGCCAGTCGGGGTCTTGGTTATAGGTGGCGTCAAGGTTGAGGAAGTTGGGGAAGAAGCGTCTTGCGGTAACCTTGCAAGCCAACTGATACAGGTCGTAGTTGCGGTCGGTTGGCAGATAGCTTACGCCGCGTTTCTTTTTCCAAATCTGTATGGGGAAGATGGCAGTTTCGCCATTGCCCACGCCTTCGTATGTGCTCTTGAGAATCTCGCGTATCACGCAACGTCCTTCGGCTGACGTGTCGGTGCCGTAGTTGATGGAGCTGAATACCACTTGGTTGCCGCCACGGCTGTGGATGGTGTTCATGTTGTGTATGAATGCCTCCATGGCTTGGTGAACGCGCCCAACGGTTTTGTTCATGGCATGCTGGAGCACGCGCTCCTCGCCTGTCAAACCCTCTAATGGACGGGTGATGAAGTCGTCAACCTCTTTGGTGTAAAGGTGTGAATAGTCTTTGGCGTTATAGTCTTCGAGTTTTTTCAACTCTTCGATGAACGAGGTGCGCACAAACGGTGCGAGATAGAAGTCAAACGCTGGTATCGCCTGGCCACCGTGCATCTCGTTCTGGGCTGTCTCCATTGATATGCACGCCAAAACGCTTGCCGTTTCAATGCGTTTTGCAGGGCGTGACTCGCCGTGACCGGCGCTGAAACCGCCGTTGAGGATGTTGTCAAGCGGGTGCTGAACGCAGGTCAGGGACTTGGTCGGATAGTAGTCCTTATCGTGGATGTGAAGATAATTGTTGCGGACAGCGTCAAGCACGTCAGCCGACAGCAGATAGTCGTCAACGAAAGGTTTTGTGGCCTCTGACGCGAACTTCATCATCATGCCGGCAGGGGTGTCGGCGTTCATGTTGGCATTTTCGCGGGTGATGTCATTGTTCTTGATGTTGATGATTTCTTGGAAAATGTCGCGGGTTTTCGCTTTGCGCGCTATGCGGCGCTGGTCACGATAGGCGATGTAGGCCTTTGCCACGTCTTTGCGGGCACTCTTCATCAACTCCAGTTCCACCATGTCCTGAATGCCCTCAACGCTCATTTGCGGCTCGCCGCGGAATGTGATGTGGTCAGTGATTTGGTGTATAAGCGCCATGTCTTCGCCTTTCTCTGTGTGCAGCATGGCTTTACGGATTGCCGTAACGATTTTCTCCTCGTTGTAGCCGACAATGCGGCCGTCGCGTTTGACAACTGTCTGAATCATTTTTTTACAGGTAAATAAAGGTAAAAGAGTTAGGTTATTTATCATGGCTGTCTATCATATCCGGTACTGAATACAGTGCCGGCGCTTTTTCTTTCCCGACAGCGGATGCAAAGTTATAAAAAGTTTTTGAAATAATACCTTTTGGACAACTTTTTTTTATAAAAAAAATTTCTTATTACTGATAATCAATGTATTAAAGGAAAAATTTGGACAACTTTGTGTATGTATGTGGTTTTCAGAGTTTTCCAAAAATAGTGTATCGTTAATGCTGCAAAATTGTATGGTTTTGTGAGGTGTAATCGTTTACAGCACTCCCTTTGCGGATCAATGTAGCCCTTATTATTTCGTTCTAATGTTCAAATAAATTCCAGCCACGCAGTGGTGGCACAAATTAGCGTGGGTGGATAGCCCCGTAGGGGCGGCACAGTTATTCTGCGCTCTGTTCGATAGAGTCGGAAAGTAGTTTGTATATTTTTTTCTGTGTGTCGTTGGTGAGTGCGGCGATGTGTTTTTCCATTACTTTTTTGTCGTGCCTTGCGGCAGGCCCTGTTTGGGCTTTGTGCGGTTCGAGGGTATGGATTTTTTTTGCTGTGGCGTCAATGAGCGGCAGCATGACGTCAAAAGGCAGTCCGGCAGCATCCAATATGTCGTGGCACATTGCGTAGAGATGGTTTGTGAAGTTGCTGGCGAATACTGCGCCGATGTGCAGTTGAGTGCGCTGTGCTGTGGTGGCGCAGATAACTCTGTGGCTGAGTTGTCGGGCGAGTTGCAATGCGGTGTCCTGCGTCTGTTGGTCGTTACCCTCAATGAAGAATGGCGTTGTGCATAGGTCCACTTCCACGTTTTTGCTGAACGTCTGCATGGGGTAGAGCACTCCGTAGCGCTGCTGGTACCCTTCAAACAGGTTGATGTCCATGCTGCCGGCTGTGTGCAGATGCACCGCATTGGGCAGTGCGGGCATGGCGCCGATGACAGAAGGAAGGACATCGTCGAGCACGCTGTAGATATAGCACTGGGCTGTGGTGTCAATGTTCCGTATGTCGCTTATGGCATCGCTCCCCGTTACTGCGGCAAGGGTTTGGGCATGCTCGGGTGTGGGGCTGAAAATCTGGACTATGTTGTGACCGGCGCGATGAAGTGCAGGGGCGATGTGGCTTGCAACGTTGCCCGAGCCTATAATGACGATTTTCATGCTATTGTTCCGTTTCCTGTTTAGCGGCAGTATTGTCCTTGTTGAAGAATTTCATGCCTCTGATTACGGCTTCGAGTTGCCGCAAAGGGTTGCGCTTTTTTTGCCCGGGTCCGAAGCAGAAACCTTCAGCAACGAGGATTTTGCGTCCGTCAGGCGTAATGCGGGCGTTCATGACAAATGGTCCGCCCATGGCGTCGCCGTTCTCCATGCGCCATAGTCCGCGCACTTCGGCACAATAGGCGCTGTCAACGGTTATCTGCCTCATTATAGGCGGAATGTGTTTCCATTCGGTTGCGATGTAAGAGCTGTCGTCGCGGCCGTGTATGTAGAGGCGGCAGATGGAGTCGCGCTTGTTAATGAGCCCTTGCAGCGTGAGGTCGTCAGCACTGGTGTATGGTAGCGTGTAAATCATGATGTCGCGGCGCACACGGCCTTTGGTGTCGGTAATCCAAAAGAAGTCGGTGGTGTCGGTGGATGCCGCCATGTCGTTAGGGATGTGTATGTCAATATCGAATTTGCGTAGCAGTGTCTTGTGCGCCTCGGCGTTGGTGAAATGTTTGCGGTAGAAGTCGTGCTGACGCTCCAACTCGCAGTCGATGAAGTAGTTAGTGATGTGCTGCGCAGCCTGTGAATATGCTTCCGCAAACGAAGCGTTGTCAGGTGCCTGTATCTGAACCACAGCCTGAGGGTGTGCCCAGCGGTCGCGGAGATATTTGACTTTAGGCTGGGTGTATTTGGAGCTGTCAATGTCTGCCAAAACGATGTTGCGGACAGGTTTGAGGATGTCGGAGAACTCGTTCCATGGCGTTCTGGAAATGCTGAGCATGGGTTCCACCTGCGGCAGGCAGGGCATGTCAGCTTCAAGGTGTTTGCGCACGGTGTCGCCGGCGGCGGACTGCCACGGAGCATTGTTCATCACCACGAGGACTTCGTAGCTTGAGCCTGTAACGCTAGGCAGGAGTTTGTCTTTGCTGAAGCAGCCACAGAGCGTCAGAACGGTGAGCGCTGCTAATATGATATTGCGGAATTTCATCTTGCTTGGAGTCTTTTCCCCTTACTCTTCGTTTTTGGGCTCAAACGGTTTCATGGGCTTGTATTCTTTTGGGCGGTGCTTGTCGGTTATCACCAGCGGATTACGGCTTATTTCGTCGTTAAAAAGCCTGTGCTGCCAGATGTCGACAGCGGTGTAGATAGCTTGGCGGAACGAGTCCTCGTTGGCGAGGTTTTTGCCGGCAATCTCGTATGCGGTTCCGTGGTCGGGGCTTGTGCGGACGATAGGCAGTCCGGCGGTGTAGTTGACGCCGCTCATGTCAAGAGCCTTGAAAGGCGCGAGGCCTTGGTCGTGATACATGGCAAGAACAGCGTCGTAGCTGCGGTAGCGCAGTGCTCCGAAGAAGCCGTCGGCGGCAAATGGTCCGAAAGCGTTAATGCCTGCCTGCGCGGCTTTTTCTATTGCTGGCTCTATGATTTCTACTTCTTCGGTTCCAAGGAAACCGTTGTCACCGGCATGTGGGTTAAGGGCGAGCACTGCGATGCGCGGCTTGCGTATCTGGAAATCGCGCTGCAGGCTCTCGTTGAGCAGCCGAAGCTTGTCGATAATGCGTTCTTCGGTGATGGCTTGTGCCACTTGTGAAATGGGCAGGTGGTTGGTTACCAGCGCAATACGCATAAGCCTGTTGACGAGCATCATGAGGCTTTCGGCACGGTCGGTGGCAAATTGGGCAGCAAGGAACTCTGTATGACCCGGATAGTGGAAGTCGGTCTGCTGCATGTTCTGCTTGTTGATTGGGGCGGTAACGAGCAGGTCAACTTTGCCCTCCTTGAGGTCTTTGCACGCCGCTCCGAGCGCATCGTAGGCGGCTTTGGCACTCTCTTGGGTCGGTATGCCAAACTGGACAGGAGTCTCGTCGTTGGTGCAGTTAACGAGGCACACTTTCTTGTCCTGTATCTCGCTCACGGAGTTGACAGGCGTGATGTTGACGATGATTTCCTGCAAGGTGTGGCGGTGTGTGGTCAGCGTCTTGAGCGAACCGTATATGACGGGTGTGCAGAGCTCAAGCAGGTGAGGCTCGTTGAGGGTCTTAAGGATTATCTCATATCCAATGCCGTTGGTGTCACCCGGCGTAATGGCTATTTTTGGTTTTTGCATATATATGAAGTTTAGGATTTTAGAAGTTAAGACATTACTCTTTGTTCTTTCTGCGTTGTCACCATGTTTCGCGGTGTATTTTATCGTAAGGCAGTTTGTCGAAGTCGTAAGGTTTCCGTTCCTCGTTGGGGTATCCGATGCTGACGACGCACACCACCGTGATGTTGTCAGGGATTGAGAGCAGGTGCCTCACCCATTGCTCGGCGGTGTTAAACCGTCCTTCCGGGTCGTCGTGCTCACGGCCGTAAACCTGTACCCAGCATGAGCCCAAACCCATGTCGCGGGCGGCAAGCATAATGTTTTCGGCTGTAATGGCGCAGTCGAATTGCCATGTGTCTGACAGGCTTGCGTCAGCGCAGACGACAATGCCAAGAGGGGCTTCGTTGAGCATCTGGCTGCCGTAGGTGCGGCATTGAGACATCTTCGACAGTTTCTCGTGGTCTGTAACCACTACGAACTGCCACGGGTTAAGCCGCTTGCCAGCGGGGGACATCAGCGCGGCGCGGGTCAGGCACTCTATCTTCTCCTCCTCAACGGGTTGAGCCGTGTATTTGCGTATGCTGCGGCGATGTTGCAGCAGTTCAAGAAAATTATCCATTAATTCATTTATTTATCGATTTATTTAATCATTTGCGGTTTTACCGTTATGCAGCGAAGCAGGTGCGTTAAATCGAAAATTGTTGTAGTGACATGACTGTCATGTCCTTTACATGGTGCACAACCAACGGCCAACGATTATCTATTGTCCGCTCTGCAAATGTACAAAAAAAACGCCGTATAGCAAAATTAGAAGATTTCTCACATTAGGAAGCAAAACTCTCCTTATGCAGCAAAATATGAAAAACAACAGCCACAAACGCTCATAATGTGTCTGCGGCTGCTGAATAGAGATGTGTTAACCGTAAATGCTATTCCACAAAGATATCCTTGCGGCATTTGATGCTGAATACATACCTGTCGTTTTCATGCCCCTCATCATCAATTGTAAGCAGCACCTTGATAAGTCCATAAACATCCTTCTTTGACCCAAATATGAGTAGATCGTTGGCCTTAATGTCGAGAATGACATTGTCGCGTGCCGACAAATTATAGGCTTGCTCAATGGCAGCAATGTTTGAGTTGGAGAAGTCAAGGCTTTCAAAACGTGCGAAATATATGCCAGTTCTGGATTCCCATGAGTTGGTCATAGCGTCTTTCTGCTCCTCGTCCTCATGCGCTCGGTCGTAGAACAGGAGAGTGTCGTTGTCAATTATTTCGGGAAACACGGTTGTCATCTGCGGAATGCTGAATCCATATTTTCTGCTTGAACCGGCAGAATACATGGTTACACTTTCCTGTAAGTTCCAACTGATGTCAGATGGCTTGACGGCAAGGTATTTCTTAATTTCCATCATTTCACCCTCTTCTGTGAACACACGGGATGTAAGGGTTACCATAGTTTCCTCCGCATAGTAGTGCGTCTTGTATTTGAGGTTGATTTTGCGGGTGTCATTAGTTCCGATGTCAGGAACGGAATCAATTACCTGCTGAATGCCGTATGTCTTGTCATTAGACTCCAGTGTAATCTTGTTGATGTGCACCCCATTGGTGATTACTGTCACGGTGAGGTAAATTTCTTTGTTTCCTTCAATTGGGATAGCGGCATCATAGATATCCGAGAAAAAGGCCACGAGAGGCGACGAGTCTTCTTTGTTGCAGGCTATGAGCAGAAACAGCGGCAGCAGGATAAGTAATGTATTCAGACGTTTCATGTTGTCATTCTTTGGCAGTTCCTTTTAGCCGATATACTTTGAGAGTTTGTTGCTCGCGAACGATGCGTCCGCCAATCATGTGGTCAACAGACTTTTTGTAGGTTGACGGGACAATGTAGTCAGCATCAGGATAAGTGTCAAGGACTTTGTAAAGTGCCCTGTTGATTCTGCGCGAAACTCTTGTTTTGGGCGTTAAGGTCAGACGGGTGGCGGTGTAGCTTCTTGTGTTGTATGCCTCACCGTTTATCGTAAGTATCTTGCGGAATATGCCGAAGTAAACCTTGTATTCGGTGTCAACCGTCACGTCGCCAAGATACTCGTAGTCGTCCATAGTCATTTTTAGGTGAACGACATCAGGTCCGTATGAGTGACGGTTAATGGTGTGCTGACTAACGCACGAAGTCAGTAGCAGCAACGCCATCATCATTAGTGTTTTAACCTGTTTCATTGTGAGTTAGTTTTTTTGTGATTAGTGGAAGAAATATGAGAAAGTTATAGCGGCGTCTGCACCCCATTCGGCAGAAGTTGAAATTGCCTTTTTAAGGTTCGGATTGTCGTTGTAGAATACTTCCTTGCCGTCACCTAAGTCTTGTGTGGTCTTCATGTTGCCGCCTATTTTTGCGAGGCCAGAATATCCCAGTTCCACGCCAATGGCAAGCGGAAGGTCGGCAATGAAAGCCTGCAGACCGATGAATACGCCACCGCCGATAACAGCCTGTGTGCAGGTGTTGCGGGTGTAGGTAACGTCGCCGCCAGCATCCTCTTTCTGTTTTGAACGATAAGAATCCCAACCAATAGGCATTTGTGCGCCGAGGTAAACATCAAGAAGGTTCTTGGTGCTGAAGTGGTAGGCGAAACCTGGAAGGAAGCGCGTGAAGTTCTGGCTCTCACGGTTGTTGCGTTTAATGTCGTCGCCTCCGATTTCCAGTTTATACTTGTTCGACAAGGTTTTGCTGGCGAATTCGAAGCCCAAACGGACTTCCCACTGATTGGTTACATAGTACTTGAGGTTAAGGATTGGTAGCCCCCACCAATTGTTGTTAGAGTCATAGCCGTCTACAACCTCGCCAGGAACGTCACCGATGAAAATACTGCCAGCATCCTTATGGGCATTGACAAGATCCATCACTTGGCGAACAGAACCGCCAATGTAGATACCCCAGTCACCAGCCTGCGGACGGTTTCCCGTGCGAGGAATTACGGTTGAGTTGGGTTCACCCTCTGAAATCTGCGCTGTCATGGGCAGCAACACCATAAACAGGGCAAAAATTGTTAAAAGTGTTTTCTTCATAACTTTATGTGTTATTTTCACGCAGAACACATTACTGCGGATTAAGTGTTTGTGGCTACTCTATTGACGCATTTTTCGCCTTACTGCGAGTCCTTTGGGCATAAAAAAAGTGGACTAAACTTTTTTAAGCCCACATTCTAAAGGTATCGCCAAACACCATTGCAGATGAACTAACAAGTAAAGCCCACATCGAAAAGATGTGAGCGTTGAACTTTACTTCTCATCTGCATTTTTTGTTGTAAAAAATTGGCGATTTTTTAGAATGCGAGAACAAAGCTAACGCTTAAATCTGTATTTATTTGTATTATTTCACGTTTTCTATGTCATTGTCTTATATTTTTTCGTTTTTATTTTCGCAAAGATACACATATTTTTTGTTTTCACCAAATTGCCATGTTGCAGATTCAACATTGCAGATTCAACATCAAAGTGCAAAATTAGGTACTATGTTTGAAGAATCATTGTAGAGGTGTCATATAGTTCAGTTTTTCTCTCGACCTTCTGTCAACTTTATATTGAATTTGCTTATTTTCCGAGTGCTGCTTTTTTGATTTCGGAGAGTTTGTTTAGTGCCTCGAGCGGGGTTAGGCTGTTGATGTCGAGGTCGCGGATTTGGTCGCGGATTTGCGAGAGCACGGGGTCGTCAAGTTGGAATAGGCTGAGCTGGAATCCGTCCGCAGAGGAGTCTGACGCTCGGTTTGCTCCGGGTTGGATGCCGGTGTTGCGGTTTTCTTTTTCCAGTTGGTCGAGTATGATGTTTGCGCGTTTTATGATGTTTTGGGGCATGCCGGCAAGTTTTGCGACGTGTATGCCAAAACTGTGTTCACTGCCGCCCCGCTCAAGTTTGCGCAGGAAGATGATTTTGCCTCCCACCTCACGTACCGAAACGTTGTAGTTCTTGATGCGGGCGAATGATTTCTCCATTTCGTTGAGTTCGTGGTAGTGGGTGGCGAAGAGTGTTTTGGCATGGTGCCTGCCCTCGTGGATGTACTCGACGATTGACCATGCTATTGAGATGCCGTCGTAGGTTGATGTTCCTCTGCCGAGTTCGTCGAAGAGCACAAGGCTGCGGTCGGTGAGGTTGTTTAGAATGCTTGCCGACTCGTTCATCTCCACCATGAATGTGGATTCGCCGGAGGAGATGTTGTCGCTTGCGCCCACGCGCGTGAAAATGCGGTCCACGACTCCGATGTGCGCTTCTTTGGCGGGCACGAAACTGCCGATTTGTGCCATTAGCACGATGAGGGCCGTCTGGCGCAGCAGTGCTGATTTACCAGCCATGTTTGGTCCTGTGATGATGACTATTTGCTGGTTGTCGTTGTCAAGCGTCACATCGTTGGGCACATATTGTTCCCCGATAGGCATGAAACGCTCTATGACAGGATGCCGTCCTGCTACGATGCTTATGGCGAGGCTGTCGTTGATGTCGGGGCGTGAGTAGTCGTTGTCGAGCGCCAGTATTGCAAAGTTGAGCAGGCAGTCGATTTGCGCCACGATGTGAGCGTTGCGCTGTATGTCAACGAGGTAGTTGCTGAGTTCGATGACGGTGTCGTTGAAGATGCGGTTTTCGATGATTGCTATTCGCTCTTCAGCACTTGTGATTTTTTCTTCGTATTCTTTGAGTTCTTCGGTGATGTAGCGTTCCGCGCTGACGAGTGTCTGACGGCGTATCCACGTCGGTGGCACTTGGTTGCGGAAGGTGTTGCGGACTTCGATATAGTAGCCGAAGACGTTGTTGAATCCTATTTTGAGTGACGTGATGCCAGTGTTGGCTATCTCGCGCTGCTGTATCTCCAAGAGTTTTTCGCGTCCGTGTGTTGACAGTCCCCGCAGTTCGTCGAGTTCGCTGTCCACGCCTTCGTTGACGATAGCCCCTTTGCCGATGATTGATGGCGCGTCGGGTCTTATGTTACGTTTTATCGTGTCTGCGATTTTGCTGCACGGTTTTATGCCGGCAGTGAGTTGCATAATCTGTTCGTCGCCAGTGGAGTTGAGGGCGTCGGTAAGCGGTTTAAGGGTGTGCAGGGCGACGCAGACTTGGTAGAGTTCGCGCGGAGTGATGCGGCCTGATGACACTTTTGATATGAGCCTCTCCAAGTCGCCTATGCTGCGCAGGTATTCGCCCACCGGCTCGTGAAGTTGTACATTGCGGACGAAGAAGTCCACCACGTTGTGACGTGCTCTTATATCTTGCGGTGTTTTGAGCGGCAGTGTAATCCAGCGGCGTATGAGCCTTGCGCCCATGGGTGTGATGGTGTGGTCGAGCACTTCGGTTAGCGTGTGCCGTTGTCCTGTAGGGTCGGGCAGCAGCTCAAGGTTGCGAACCGTGAACGGGTCGAGCCAGACGTAGTTGTTTTCCTCAATGCGCGCCAAAGTCTGTATGTGCGATGTCTTGAGGTGCTGCGTCATGTCAAGGTAGTGGAGTATGGCTCCGGCAGCGGTAACGGCGAGGTGTTGCTCGTCGATGCCGAAACCTTTGAGGCTTTGAGTGCCAAAATGTTTCAGCAGCCGCTCGCGCGCCGAAGTCTGTGTCATCATCCAGTCTTCGAGTTCAAAGGTGTAGTGCGCAGTGCCGAAGATGTTCTCAAATACATCGCGTTTGCCGCGCTCATAGAGCACTTCTTTGGGCTGAAGGTTGGTGATGAGTTTTCGCGCGTAGTCAGCATCACCCTCCGCAGCCATAAATTCACCTGTTGATATGTCAAGAAAAGCGATGCCTAAGCGCCGTAAGCGGTCGAATGCGATGCACGCCACGAAGTTGTTTTCGCGGGTGTTGATGGTGGTGTCGGAATAGCTTACCCCGGGGGTTACCAGTTCTGTTACTCCGCGTTTGACGAGTTTTTTTGTCAGTTTTGGGTCTTCAAGCTGGTCGCAAATAGCCACGCGGTGTCCCGAGCGGACGAGTTTGGGCAGGTATGTGTCGAGTGCGTGGTAGGGGAAGCCCGCCATTTCTGTGTCTGACGCGGCGCCGTTGCTGCGTTTAGTGAGCGTTATGCCCAGTACGCGTGATGCCAGCACAGCATCCTCGCAATAGGTTTCGTAGAAGTCGCCGCAACGGAACAGTACCACGGCGTCGGGATACTTGTTTTTCACGTCGCGGAACTGCCGCATCATTGGGGTATCGCCTGCATTGCTCATTGGTGTTAGCTATGTGTGCTTAAGAAATGTCTGATAAATGTTTACAAAATGATTTTCCGCGCTGTCGTGTTGCCGTTGGCAGTCGTTATGACTATTATGTACACCCCTGCCGGCATCAGGTCAGTGATGATAATCCCGTTGCGTGAGTGCGCCGCTGTTAGTCCGTCAGGCGTGAACAGCTTGATGCTTGTGATAGGCGTACTGCTGTTGACGGAAAGCGAGTGCGCGGTGCGTTCCACTGCGATGTCATCTTTGTTTTCTGTCAGGGCAGTGTTGATGTTTTGACCGAGCAGGTACTGGCAGGCATTGTGGATAAGTTGCGTGCCGTCGGTGCTCAAGTTGATGGTGGAATACTCGCTGACACCTATCATAAGTAATTTGTGAGACAGGGTAGTGCCGTCGATTTCCGTTCCTGCCCCAATTTCAACCACAGCCTGTAGTTGCTCGCCAGAAGCGGCTGTCGCAAGCACATTGACAGTGGTGTTGTGGAACCAGTTGTCTATTGCCGTTACCGCATTGCGGTCGTGGGCAGTGAATAGCGTAGCCTTGCCGTCAGTGATGTTAATTCCACTGAATATGGGGTGGCCAGGCTGTACAACATTGATGTCATGGTCTTGTGTGTTGACGGCGTTGCCCCAGTTCCATGCGGTGGACTTGAGTTGGAAGGGTTTGAGGAGCATGGTGGGCAGTGGAGCTCCTTTGACGGACATCATGCCGGCGGCAGTGCTTGAAGGCACAGAACTTATCAGCAGGAGTTCAAAGTCGGAAAGTGAGTTGACAGCGTTGCTCGCGTCCACAATGCTTACGTTAAAATTCAGGTCGTTATTGAGTTTGTCGAGAATGGGTCTGTCGGCTGCTGAATTGGGTATGGTGAGATATGCTATTCGCTTTGCGCTTGCTGATTTTACGTAGAACGTGAGGGTGACGGCTTCGGCGTCCACATCACTTTCAACTTGTGTGGTAAGCGTTATGCTGTAAATACCCATAATGCCTATCGAGCCTTGGACGGTAACTGTTTTGGCGTTCTGGTCAATGTTGATTATAATGCCGTCGGGGATTGTTTCGTCTATTGTTACTCCGACGGCCCCTCCGCCCCACGTGAGTGTAACCGGTGCTATGTCGTTGCCCGCCACTATGGTTTGCTCTTGCGGTCCTTTGGTGACACTGAGCGTTCCAGGATAGTAGAGTGCGTCGCCAAATTCGTAGCACCCGAGGTCAGGCGCACTGCCAGAATATGGTAAGCCCACTTTAACGCCGGCGTCAATCATGTCCGATGTCTCTTGCAGCCTGAGCAAAGGCGTGGTGGGTAGTGAGAAATCAGAATTTCGCGGCGCAAGTATATATGCTGCGGTGTCAAGCGAAGCGAAGTCTTGCTTGTCGCACGTAACGCCAGCGGTGTTCCATGAGTTGTGGTCGCTGGTGAGCAGTGGTATGTTGAAGTTATCGCTTTGGCGGCTGCTAAACGAGATGCAGTTTTTGATGTCAAGGCTGCTGCTGTTTGCCCCTGGAAAACCATAGTTGGGGTTGTTGTCGTAGCCTGTGCAGTTATACACCGTCATGGCGCCGCCGTTGTTGTTTTGGTCAAAGCCGCGGTAGGCGCAGCCTACGGCGAGGCAGTTGATCAGTTTGATGTCATTGAGAGTTCTTTCTCCACCGATTTTGAATCCATTGCCATTGCCTATGTTGGGGTAATGCTCAATCGTGGCGGTTACGTTTCTGCCATAACGGTCAGTGACAGCTTTCGGAAAACTGTTGAACCATGTGGCATAGTCGGTTTGCACGCGCGGATTATTGCTGAGGTTATATTCCACAGGACCGCTCTGGTAGCAGATGCAGTTTTCCAGTATGTTTGGTCCGCCGCTGGTGACACGCTGAAAGAAGTCCCATCCGTCGTCTGAATTGTTCCATGCACGGCATCCTATGTAGTGGTTTGGTCCTCCGGTGAACTGCTTGTCGGCAAAACCGTCGGCGTTGCCTCCATAGTTGATGGCTGTGCCGGAAGTGGTTTGGTAGTCAAAGTTGTCGTGGCTGTCGCAGTTGAGGATAGTGTTGTATCCTCCGCCTTTCATCTGTATGCCTGTGTCGCCGTTGCCGTACGCCTCAAGATTTTCAAACAGACAGTAGCTGCCTTGGTTATATATCGCGTTTTTTCCGGTATAGCGTGCCACAATTCCCCGCAGGTGGACATATTGCACACCGCTGCTGATGACGAACCCGCGTTCGCCGTATGGCTCTTTGCTGAAGTCGAATATTGGTTTCTCTCCTTCTGCCGCCGCTATCAGCGTGCGCCGTTCAGCATAGCCTTGTTTGCCTGAGCCGATGGTGATGCGGTTGTCGCGGTAGTACACACCGCTCTTGCATAGCAGGGTGTCGCCGCCCTTGAGTCTGCTGAAAGCCTCGTCAAACGTTGAAGGAGAGGACAGTGAGTTGCCATCGCCGCCACCGTCGGGTGAGCAGTAATAGGTGGATGAAAATGCCATTACGTGAAGTAGTGAGGCTATAATTAGCGTGAGGTAGCGTTTCATTGTTTCAACCTTTTAGAAATTATAAATCAATGTCAAATATCTGTTGTCAATTATCAAGCACGCCTTGCCAGAATGCTTCATATTCTTCGAGTGTATGTCCTTGTTTGAGGATTTGCAGGTTTGTTTCTGAAATGGCGACAGGTCTTGCCTCAAGTTCGTCGAACAACTTGCGCAAGTCGGCGTCAGAAGTGATCTGCTCGATGTACCACACAAGTTCGCGGTAACTGTCGAGGCCGCTGACGCACAGAGCGCAATGTGTTGCGTCAACGCTTGGTTGGGCGGTAAGGTCAAAATCTTTTATGAGGAACTGCGAGAAGTTGTAAACCGCTACGTTGTAAAGCAGTTTGTTGAGTCTCTCGTTGTCAGACGTGTCGCTATCTTGTTCTTGCGCTGCCCCGTCTTGCGCCTTGTTTATGACTATCATCAGGACGAAGCGTGTGTCGATTTCGTCGGAGAATCCTTGTTCGCTTTCCTGTTGTGCCTCTGCCAGTTCTTCCTCGTGCTTGTCAATCAGTGTGCCGTGTGCGTCACCATGTTGGTTCTCAAGTCCTTGCCCCATCAGCGCAAGCATGTCTTTTGCCATTGCGCTTACTTGCTCCTGAGGATAAAGTTCTATGAGTTCCCGCAGGTCATCACCGAATGCCTCTTTGCTGCCTGTTTTGGCTGTCGTAAGGGCGTTGATGAACAGGAATCGTGGCATAAGGTCGCTGATGGCATAGTTGTCGCGGGCGTAGCCTACGTTTTTGCGTACTGTTGAGTAATCGCCGCGGCGGTATGCGTTGTATGTCTGTTCATAAACAGAGTCTTGCTCGATGAGCATGTTTGCCAGTCGCTCGGTGTAGTTGGGTATGGCGAGCATTTGCCCCTGACGGCTGTCGGGATATTGCTGCACTATGCGCTGACGCCATAATTCCGCTTCGGCGTTGTCGCTGTCGCGCAAGGCTATGATGTAACGTGTGTAGTAGGCGTCGAGCGTATGGGCTGACAGAGGGAAGCGCTCAAGCAACTCGTCAAAGGTCTTGATTGCCATCGGGCGGTCTTCAATCTGGTCGAGATATACATACCCCATGTTGTACAGGGCTTGTGCCCATTCTTTGTTTGAGGCTTCGATTTGTTCGGGTGTAGAGGGTATCTGCTGCAGGTAGAACTCAACGCTTGTGGGGTCGTTTGACGCCATGGCCGCACTATCTGTTGCGGCAGATGGTACGCTGTCGTTGTCGGTGGTGTAGTCATCATCGTTGTCATCGTCGTTGCCGAATGCCACAAGGCTCTTTTGGCTGTGACGCCAGTCGTCTTCGAGTTTGCGTGCTCCCCAACGGCGTACAAACTCTTGTTTGCCTTGGCGCATGAGGTTGGCGTTGTAGAAATACCAGTCGCCGGAACCTCCACCGCCAAGCATATTGCTGCTGTTGACGGATGCGAGGCCTGTGTTGTTCTCGCGGTCGCGTGCCTCTTGTGCAGCTCTTTGCTGTGCCTCAAATTCGGCGGCTTGCATATCCTCTATCATTTGCTGGATTACGGCTCGCTGTTCTTCCTCTGTCATGGCGGAGAGTCGTTGCAGGCTGTCTTGCAGTTGGGCGATGTCGTATTCTTTTATCAGATTGCCGAGCGCTTGGCTCCTCTTGTTAATGCGTTCATAGTCAGGGTCTGATGCGCTCATCAGCGTGGCTGCCTCATTGTAGCACGGCTCCGCATTATGGTAGTCCTGGCGTTTGTAGTAAATGTCGGCAGCGGTGAGCAGCACTTGAAGTTTTGCAGCGCCGGCGGTCTTACAGGTATCGATGGCGGTGCGGAAGTTGAGCAGGGCTTGTGCTGTGTCGCCGCGGTTAAGGTATATGTTGCCTATAGCTCCGTACACTTGCTCAAGGTGCTCGCGGTTCTTAAAGTCGCGCGACATTCTGGTGAGCTCTTTGAGGGCCTTGTCATCGCCTTGCAGTATTGCGCGGCGCATGCGGGCGTTGAACTCCATGTCAACGGTGTTGAAAGCCTTGATGACACGCGTGTAGCAGTCAATGGCTGATGACTTGTCGTTGTTCTGCTCATGCAGTTGCCCGAGTATGAAGGTCATGCGCGTCCGGTCGATGCGCCTCTTCTCGTTTTCTGACGCGAGGCGCAGGTAGGGGATAGCTGATTTGTACTCGCCTTTGTGCAGAAGAAGGTCAGCGCTGACGGCACTGTAGAGCCATGCGTTTTTGCGCTTCAGCTCGTCTTGGTTGACTTTCTTGAGCTGGTCTTCTGCCTCATAAATCCACCCCAATTCGAGATATGCTCTCGTGGCCCACAGTTGGGCTTGTGCCACTA
The DNA here is from genome assembly GCA_017454915.1 of Paludibacteraceae bacterium. GTDB lineage: Bacteria > Bacteroidota > Bacteroidia > Bacteroidales > Paludibacteraceae > UBA3747. Next base: position 45,237 of record JAFTCC010000064.1, on the reverse strand, counting down.
CGTCGCGGTTGCTGGAGTAGTGTTTGGCGACGTAGTTCATCGTGGTTACGCATCCGAGGAAATCGCCAGTGTGGAACTCGGCCTTTCCTTGCATGAGCCATGCCAAGTAGAGCGCAGGGTTAAACTCCTCCTGCTCATACCAAGTGCGGTATTCCGGGTCGCGCGACTTCTTGGGGTTCATTTTGGGCTTTTTCTGTATGCTGTGTAGTTTGATGGATTTGCGGCATTTCTCAAGCGCGCGTTCCATGCCCGCCTTGCCGGCGCTCAACGCTTCATGGTTGCTTGATGTGTACATGGGCAGCACGCGCGTGTAGTTGTCAACGTTGGCTTTGTCGATGGCGTTGAGCCCTTCGTTGTATGCCAACTGCCCGTTGTACATGATGTTAAAGCGTGTGACGGTGGCGTGGTATGCCCGACGCAAAGGCGTGTTCTTCTTTGTAGAACAAGACGAGAACAGCAGCGGCATTGCGCAAAACAGCACTGCGGACGCCGATGCCAGCGTCCGCAACATCTTATCTATGCGGCTTTTATAGTGTCTCACTGAATGAAAATGCGGGTATAGGATGCCCTTATGCAATCTTAATAACTAAATTTCAACGTTTTCGGTGCCGTGCTTGAGATCCGATAGCAGGCTGCGGAATGTTTCTGTGCCCTGCTCAATGGTGAGGGGCTTCCACCGTGTCAATAGTTTGACCTGCAGCCAGTAGGCAATGACTTGCTCGATGCCGAAGTAGTGATTGAAACTGTGGTCCTCGAGCCATTGCCATTTGAGCGCGTCTATTTTGCGCTCGCGGTTGTAAAGGTCATCATCGGCGGCTATTGCGGCTATCGTCTCGTAGTCTTCAATTATTGGGCTGAGGCCGAAGTCCCGCAGGGTGCTGGTGCGCAACAGTTGAGCCACCTCTCCTTCCCCAACAATTTGCTGTTTGATGTCCCAGCCATGTTTGCGGCAGGTTAGGGCGGATATGATGTTGTTGACGTTGAGCAGATATTCAAACCATTGGCGGACGAAACCGTTGGCGGATTTAAGGCCGCGCGCATAGTGTAACCCGGCAAGGAAATTTGTCTTTGCGGGTTCCGACAGCTCGTCGGCATAAGCCCGTTGCTCTTCTGTGAGCTGGACATCGCCGCTGTCTTCGCTGACCAAGTCAATGAGCCGCAAGTCAGAGGCCGTGAGCTGCTCTTCTAATTCGCCGCGGAGCCATTCAAGGTCGGGAACGGGCTTGGAGGAATCGTTCTCAAGGTTCGGAAGACCTGCAAGTAAATAATGATAATGCATTTTGTTTTTTCTGAAAAAAGTTTTACTTCAACTCTGTGTGTCACTCGTTAAATGGAGCGTTGCTCCACATCCGGTTAGAACAGCATTTCAACGAGTTGGGGGCGCAAAAACTCCTTGAAGTAGTTGACAAATTCTTGTTCGCCAAAGGCTATCTTGTAGCCGCCATTTGAAGGTACTACCTCAAAATCGGTCTTGATGCCTTTGACTTCGTTGATTTTCACCCCTTTGTCAAGCAGTGCCTTTGCGTGAGCCTTGAAGTAGTCGGTCAGCGCGGAAGCGTCTTTGGCGTTGATATTCACTTGCCCGTCTTTAGCCCATTGTTCGGTGAGGCGCACGAGCAGTTCGCGCAGAAGTTCGCCATTGTTGTCGGCAGATTTTACGGCGTCTTTTGCAAGGCGGTCGTTGAGGATGTCAGTAAGCTCTGTTTTCAGGGCAGACAGTGCCTGACCGGCGAAAAGGCGGAGTTCCGAACGGGTGTTGGTGTCAGTTTCTTCTGCTTTGCGTTTGGCGTCAGCGTTAATCTGTTCTGCCTCGTGGCGGGCAGCTGCGATGATTTCTTGCGCTTTGCGTTCTGCTGCACTGATTATTTCAGACGCTTTCTGGTTGCCGCGCTCAACACCTTCTTCGTTGAGTTGAGCCAATAGGCTTTGAAGTTTGTTCTCTTCCATTGTTTTATTTTTTTATTTTTTTATTGTTAATTGCTATTTGTTGTCCTGAAGTGTCCGCAGGTTGTCGGTCAGCATTTGCTCCAGCTGCTGTGGCGCAATGTCTTCTTGTATGTTGCCCTGTATTGCGACCGCTATTTTCCCTGTTTCTTCCGACACCACAATTGCTATGGCGTCTGTTTTCTCGCTTATGCCAAGAGCGGCGCGGTGTCTAAGTCCGAACTGCTGCGGGATTTTCATGTTTCTTGACACTGGCAGCACGCACGCGGCTGCGGTAATCTGGTGTCCGGTTATTATCACCGCACCGTCGTGGAGTGGGGTGTTCTTCCAGAAAATGTTTTCCAACAGCCTTGCGCTGGGTTTTGCCTCGAGTCGTTCGCCCGACTGCACGTAGGTGTCAAGGCTGTCATTGCGCTTAACGACTATCAGGGCTCCGGTCTTGCTTTTCGCCATGTTTTTGCATGCCATCACGATTGGCAGCACAAGTGTGGCGTCGCGGTTATCCTCGCTATCCTTTTCACGGCTCAGTATCTTGCTGAAGCGTTGCAGCCAGCGCTTGCTCGACCTGTTGCCGAGGCGGGAGAAAAACATCCGTATCTCTTCCTGAAAAATAATCACCAAGGCTAAGGCGCCGATGCTCAACACGTTGTTTAGTATGCTGCCCATCAACTTGAGCCGGAACACTACTACCACCAAAAACCACGTCATGAAAAACAGCACTATGCCGTGGAACACTGTGGCGGCGCCATAATTTTTCAAAAGCCGGTAGGTGCCGTAAAGAAGGGTGGTAACCAACAGGATGTCAATCACATCCCTCAATTCTATTGGAAGACCGAAGATTGTCAATGTGCAGTGTTGGCTGTTATTTGTTCAAAAAACTTTTAACTTTGTCTAATATGATGTCAATCAGATAGTTCACGTCTTCTGACATCTTGCTGCGGTAGCAGTAGTAGGCTGGCAGGGCGAGCAGCAGTATGTTCTTGATTACCGCCACAATAAACAGTACCATGAGGTCAGACGACGGTGTAATCAGATATTGGTTGGCGATCCAGTCTATTGCGATTATCAGCACCAGCAGCCCACCAAGGCGCAGTTGGTTGAACGTTACTACTTGTACGTTGAGCAGCTGCTTGATGACCCAAAGCTGTAGAGCATAGTAAATAACGAAAGCCAAGGTGCTTGCCGCAGCAGCCCCTGCCATGCCCCACGGCGGAAGCATAATGGCGTTGAGACTGAGGGTGGCTGTTGTCAGCAGGACTGTCAGCAGTAGCGACAGGTAGTAGTACTTCGAGTAGTTGAGCACGTTATTTGATATCATCAGAGATGACGTTACAAGTTGCCCCCACAGCAGATAAAATAGCGCGCTACGGCCGGTGGAGTAGAGGTCGCCGTTGGGCAGGATAGCATAAATAAGGTCTATGTTAATCCAAATTGCGAGAAAAACGAATATCCCCACAAAGGTCTGATTGAGTGCTACTTTTTGTGTCAACGTGCTTACTTGCTCCTCGTCGTTGTCTTTCACCGCCTGCGCCACCTGAGGTGTCGCAATCGCGCCAAGGCTTCGGTAAGGCATGGCAATCATAGAGGCCATGTAGGTGGCAATGGCAAAAATGCCGGTCATTTTCAACCCCATCTGGGCGGTTACGAAGTAACTGCTCAACATCGGGGCAAGTATGCCGCTCAATGCGGACGTGAGCAGAAACAGCGTGTAAAACATGAAGTTGCGGCGCAGTTCTGGCGTTATGTACGACAAATCGGGTTTCCACTTGAACTTGCCAAGGTGCAGCAGATAGGCGATGTTGGCTATCGCGGCTATGCCGTAGGTTATGCATATCGCGCTAACGAAACCTGTCAGACTGATGTGGCGGAATGCGTAGAGAAGATAGGTGGTTAGCATGCATAACCGAACAAGCACTTCACGCACAAAACGCGGAAACACCACGTGCATCAGGGCGTTGATGTTCGTCTCGAAGATTATCTGGTACAGCATGGCAAACGCCAATGGCAGCACGAAATAATAGAAGTTGACGAAAAGTGGCGAATTGCTGATGAAGATGTTGCTTAACGGTCCTTTTAGCAATGCGAACAACGAAGCAAAGAACACAAAGCCTACGAAGGGGATGATGACTGTCCAGCCAAAGAAACCGTAGTGCTGGTGCTCCTCGTCTTTGAAGTACGGGAAAAAACGGATGATGGATGTGGACGCGCCAAGTTGGGCAAGCGATATCAAAAGTGTGGCGGTGTCTATCAGCACACGCGACAGACCTACTTCTGCCGGGCTCAAAAAGCGGGTCAGAACAAAAAACGTGGTCAGGAAACCCAAGAAGGTTCCCAGATAAGTGACTATCGTGCCTTTGATGCTCTGTTGCAGAATGACGCCCATATCCCTTGTTATTCAGTAGAAATTATTCCACGCGCCTTGCCCCGTCGCCTATCTCAGCGATATAAAACTCTGGTTTGATGCCTGTGCGGCGCTCATAGTTGGCTCCGACTTGTTTGACAAAAGTGTCTATTGCCTCGTCTTTTACCAACGACACTGTGCACCCGCCAAATCCGCCTCCTGTCATGCGGCTGCCGATTACGCCGTCAATTTTCCATGCCTCTTCTGCCATCGTGTCAAGTTGCTCGCCTGTTACCTCATAATAGTCTCTGAGGCTCTTATGGCTTTCGCACATCAGGCGGCCGAAGGTGGCTATGTCGCCTTTCTTCAGTGCTGCAACGGCATCGGTGGTGCGCTGTACTTCGCCCACAACGTGCTTAGCGCGCTTCAGTGCTATAGGGTCTGTGATGGCTGACGAGATGCTCTCAAACTCAGCTTCTGTTAATTCGGCAAGGTGCTTGATGGGGCGTACGCGGCTCAACTGCTCAACGGCGGTGTGGCATTGAGCAACGCGAGAGTTGTAGGCGCCGCTGTCAAGCTTGTGGGGCGAGTGTGTGTTGCTAATCACAACTTTCACGCCGTCAAGTTTTATTGGTACAAGTTCAAACTCCAGCGTGTCGCAGTTCAGGTATATTGCGTGGTCTTTCTTGCCCTGCGCCGAAGCGAACTGGTCCATTATGCCGCAGTTAACGCCTGCGAACTCGTGCTCCGACAATTGACCTATCTTGGCGAGTTCCGTGCGGTCATAGCCGGCATTAAGCTGGTCGTTCATCATGTACGCTGTTACGACTTCCAGAGCCGCAGACGAACTTAAGCCTGCACCGTTGGGCACGTTACCCCAAATCAGCAGATCATAGCCGTTGCGGATTTCAAAACCGCGTTTCACAAACTGTGCAATGCATCCCAGCGGATAGTTAATCCAAGAATTGTTGGGTAGAGGGCTTGTCAGGCGGTCGAGTGATACGCTCTCTATCGCAGGCTGGTTGAGCGACTTGAAGCGGAAAACGCCTTTGTCATTTGGCGACACCAGAAGATAGGTGCCGAAACTCAATGCGCAGGGAAATACGCTGCCTCCGTTATAGTCCGTATGCTCGCCTATGAGGTTGACGCGGCCAGGTGAAAAATATACTGCGGACGCGGCGTGTCCGAATGACTCTTGGAATGATTGCTTTAGTTCGTTTACAGTCATAAGTTTTTTCGTATTAGTAGGTTAACGATGATGTTTTTCAAACTTTCAAAACCTGATGGGCGACGATGTTTTTTTGCCACTGTTAATTCGCCCCACAATAATTTTCCAAAGTTACGATTTTTTTTCCAAAGCACAAAAAAAATGCGGGTAAGCCGCATTTTATTGTTCCTTTTTTTCTACCACCACTTTTACTTTTCTGCACTTCAGCCTACTGCATAGCCATTGCTCAATGCGTTGTGTGTCAAGGGGCTTGGTGTTTTGTGCTCCAACAATTGCGAGTGTGTACGCCCCTACGCTGTCGGGCGTCCATTCCGTGGCTTCTGACAATGCCAGAGTGCTTACTTCGGGATATAAGGTTTGCAGCTCATCCAGAACGTCGCATCCGATTGCCTCGTAGCGACCGTAGTGCTCCACGCGTTGCTCAAGGGCTGAGATTTTGTTTTTCTGCGATTTTATCTTGCGTAAGTATTCCTCGCTGTTTGTCAATAATTTGGTGTTGGCGGCTATTATGCTGTCGGAGCGGCTGCCCTGAAGGAGTTGAAGCTCGTAGCCGTTGAATCCGAAATCGGGCAGTGAGCTTTCTGCCGACTTTATTTCACCGTCGCTTATCTCGCGGCCTATTGCTACTACGGTTACCGTGTGCGCGTTGCGGTCGATTTCTTTCGATATCACGCGGGCGCCGTCAAAGTCCAGATGTTTCGCCGAATAATTCTCAAACCGCCTTTCTATCACGCTCTCCTCCACAATCCAGTAGGTGATGTAGGCTGCAGGTATCAGCGTGGCAATCACTATGCCTAACGCGATGCGCCGATTGCGGACTGTTGTGCCAGACGTGCTCTTGCCAACGTATTTGAAACCGAGCAGTCTGACGCCGATGTATGTTGCCCCGCAGATGAAAACAGTGTTTATGAAAAACAGGTAGAAGGCACCAAAAAAGAAGTGCCAGTTGGCGTTTGCCAACCCGTAGCCGGCGGTGCATAAAGGAGGCATTAGGGCGGTCGCTATCGCCACGCCGGGAATCACATTATTGCCCTTGTCAAAACTTGCTGTCGCAACTATGCCTGCCGCACCGCCGAAAAACGCGATCATCACGTCATAGAGCGTGGGAGACGTGCGGGCAAGAAGCTCTGACTGCGACTCCTTAAGAGGCGATAGCAGAAAAAAGACTGTGGCGGTCAGAATACTCACAACTACCGCTATAGCAAAATTTGTGGCGGCGCGCTTGAGCAGGTCAAAATCATTGATACCCAACGCCAACCCCATGCCCATGATCGGACCCATAAGAGGAGATATAAGCATCGCGCCGATTATCACGGCTGTAGAATTTACGTTCAAACCCAGCGACGCAATGAATATCGCGAAAACAAGCACCCAAATGCTCGGACCGGAAAACACCGAACTTTCGCTTATTGATTTCACGCATTCAGCCTGACGAACTGAATCTACTGAAAAATACACATGCCCATCCAAAAATGAGCGGATACGGTCTTTCAATGTCATGTCACTACAATTCTGTGGATTACTACTCTGCGCAAAGTTACTGAAAAACGAGAGAAATGCCAAATTTATTCGAACATTTCCGAGTGACAGTAACTTCGGCTAAGCCAACGTTACGACAAAAATATCGCATTGTGAACTCTTGGGCTCAAAATAGCCCTAAATAGTACGAAATGGAACCATTGTGAACGCAATCGAACAGAATAGGACACAAATGTTACATATGCCCGTTCCTTGCGGCGTAACTTTGCATCGTCAATCGCGAAAGACAACAGATAATCAAAAAGTTAAATCCTAAAAAAACATTTCTATCATGGCAAGAATTAACACCCTCCAACCTATCGTGCGTTCGGTTCAAGGCCGAGTTAACAACTCTGACAAAGTCCACTTCAAGAAACTCTACGGCGAAACCTATGCGGTGCGCGTTGACAATCCCTACCATGGTCCGTCAACAGAAGAGCAAAAGCAAATTCGCCTCAAGTTCAAAACCGTCAAGGCACAGGTCGCCGCGCTGCCAACTTCAGACCCGGAGCAGTATGCTGAACTCAAGCGCAAATTCAAAGCGCAGCACACCTACAAAACACTCAACGGATACATCTTCGCCAAACTATGGCGTGACGCACAAAACAACGGTGATAACAACGGCGGAGATTAACGCTAACCTAACAACTTCTCAATTCCAACTTATCAAAGAGTTGTCGGCATGTAGCCGGCGACTCTTTTTTTTGTCCGTTTGAAAAATTATCGCTAATTTTGCATATACTAATCATCATTCCCTTCACCCTTTTATTTTACGATTATGAAACTAACTCGTATAATTCTGTTTTGTTGTGTTCTTTCGCAACTCGTTTTCTCTGTAAGTGCTGCCCCGCGGCGCGACAAAAATGAGAGGAAAGAGCAGGTGAAGGCTTACCTCAAGGCGCACTATAAGCCTTATGGCTATGTGTGCAACTATTTCATTTTCGATTCGCGCGAGAGCGTGTCCGGCCAAGGCGGAATGTTTTATTATTTGCCTCGTGACAACAATTGGAACCAGACTGCTGACGAGGCGCGTGTTTCGGGTATCGGGCGCGAGGACCTTAACGCAAAGCCGTCGTTCCGTTTCCTCTCGCTCACAACTCGTGGTGGACTTGACGTTACTGGTTACAAGTGGGGCAAAACGGAATTCGGGGCTAAAATCGAAGCCGACTTCTATGCAGGTCTTAATGGCTCTACCGGTGCCGCATTGCTCCGCCTTAGGCTTGCCTACATCACTTTGGCTTGGGACAGCCTTCGGGTCAATGATAAGTCCACAGCCCGCGTAAGTCTGCTCATGGGGCAGGCGTGGCATCCGCTTGCCGCAGATTTGTGCGATGTCATTTCATTAAACACGGGAATGCCGTTCGGGCCTTTCAGCCGCACACCGCAGGTCAAACTTGACGCTACGCTGGGAGAGTGGTTTACCATTACGGGGGCGGCGATGTGGCAGATGCAGTACACTTCGGCGGGGCCTGACGGACAGTCTGCTAACTATATCAAGTACTCCTGCACCCCCGAGGGCTATCTCGGATTGTCTTTCAGCCACAAAAGCGGGGTGCTGCTCCGTGCCGGAGTGGACGTGTTGAGCATAGCGCCGCGCAACGAGACGACAATAAAGGTTGGCAATGGTGAGGCGGCTGCCGATGTCAAAGTCAAGGTTAAGGAGCGTATTACCACTTTCTCGCCTTTCCTCTACTTCCAGTACAAGCACGGTGATTTTTCGCTTAAGGCCAAGGCGGTGTTTGCCGAGGCTGGCGAACATGTCAACCTCAATGGCGGCTATGGTGTGAGCAAGGTCAACGGCGACGGCTCATGGCAATACACGCCCACGCGTAACTTGTCGTCATGGTTAAGCATCACTTACGGCAAAGCCGTCAAGGGCATACTGTTTGCGGGCTATGTCCGCAATTTTGGCACCAAGGAGTCGCTTGCCGTTAACGAAGATGGGAGCATAACCGGCTTTTGGTTCAGCAAGAACAGCTTTTCAAATCTCAACCGCTTATGGCGGCTGTCGCCTACTGTGGTGTGGAACATCGGAATGTTCCAGCTCGGGCTTGAATATGAGATTACATCGGCGCAGTACGGCGATGGTGGCATTAGCCCCAAGAACGGACTTGCGGAGAAAAACCTCCACTGGATTACTAACCACCGTGTACAGTTTATGACCAAGTTTAGTTTTTAACCCAAATCGGTCATTAGAATTTTGTTTAGAGTTCTTTTTATTTTTGAGCGGATTTTTGTCTTGGAGTGAGGGAGTTATGCGGGCATAACGACCGAGCGACAAGCAAAAAGATGCCAAAAAGAAAAAAAATATACAAAATAGAATACATAGCAATGTCGCTAAAGAACCACATTCGGTCTAATGACCGATTTGGGTTTAACCCAAATTCTAATAACTGCTTTGGACTTAATCCGGACATCGCTTGTTAGGACAAGTCATATACCCATATCCACAAACTACCCCGTAGGCATTTCCCAATTATAGGAAATCCCCACGGGGTAATTATTCAAACCCCTAATTGAGCGTCTTTGTTCTATCAGCCGAAGGCGGTCTAACAGTGTATCGGTCTATTGTCTAATAATAACCTTTGCCGTCGCATGACGTGCATTTGCCCGTCCCTTTGCACATTGAGCAGGTTGTGCCAAACGTACTTGTGCCTATGCGGCCGCTGCCGTAGCACAAAGAGCATTTCCCACTTCCGCGGCACAGTCCGCAGGTGCTGCTGCTACTGCTGCCGCTTCCGCTGTCCCCTGACGAACTGCCGCCGCCGGTAGGATAAATGTACCCGACAAAATTGCCGTCGTTGTAGAAGTAATAGGTACTTACACTAATACCGGGGTCTTTAGTGTAGTATTTATACGACTTTACGTTGTAGCCGTTAAAGGTCGAATAGGTGTTGCTGTTCACCGAGCCTATCATGTTAAACGAGTAGCTGTTTGTGCACAGATAATCCTTGTTGCTGATATTGTCATGCCAGATATAGCGCAGTTCGGAGTACCAGTCGCCCGTGGAACTGGTGTTTACTGCCACTATTTTTAGGCAGCTCACGCTATAAACGTTATACAGAATTACCCCGTCACCCGACGATGACGAGCCGCTGCCGGAATTATTGCCGGAACCCGATGATGAACCGCTGCCCGAGGGCTCGTCTTTGCTGCCTCCGCAGCCAACAAATAGTAAACCTGACAATAATAGCATTGCCAATGTTAAGTTTTTGCTGATTTTCATGTTATTAGCTTTTATGATACAAAATACAATTTGATATTAGCGTGCATCCTGATAGTATTATGTAGCAAATATAGCAGTTTTTTTTTCATAACTGCCATATCTGCCACATTTTTATTACAATCGGTTTGCCATTTTATTACAACTGTTTTACCATGCAAAGGCAAGTCCGACTCCGTTGCCCCCGTAACCGATGTTAAGCGAGTAGGGGTTGCTTTTTCTAACGCAAGCGGAGTTGTAGATTTCGTGAGAATTGTCTTTTCTGATTTTTCCCACTACCATGCAAGGAATGGATGCACAGAAGAATCCGGATCCTGCGCCAATCAGTGCTGCGCCTGGTATCGCCAGTCCCGGTGTTCCTTCGTTACGGCCTATGCTGTACATGGTGCTGCCCCCGGCAAGGCATGCGAGGCTTGCTGCGAAGAACCCCCAGCCCATGCCCCAGAGTTTCTTGCCTTTCTGATAGCTTGCATAGGCTGCCGGGCATGTTTGCTGGACGAAGCGCAAGTACTGATCTTCGTTCATGCGTTCGTTGCCCATTATGTAGTATTCGTCATAGCGGCTTATCATTTCCGTGCCGCCCATCTGGGTCTGCTGTCCGCGGTTGAGCGATGCCTGATATTGTGCGCTCATGGGCGGGCGGCTGCTAATGGCAGGTGCTTGCGCCTGCTCAAAGACTTTCACGGTGCCGTTGCTGTAGATGATGGTGCTGATTTTGTCCACACCCATCACAAACAGTGGTCCGTCAGGGTTGTTGGCGTCACGGTACTTGATTTCCGTGTCCGACACTTCGGTGATTTTGGCCTCTATGCGCTTTTCCTCGCGCGTGACTATGATGTCCTGTGCGGTTATGTATAGCACACACAGAAGTAGTGAAATTGCTGTTGTAAAAGTTCTCTTGCTCATATTCGTTTAGGATTAGAAAGTTGGTTATATGTTAGAAATTTATTGCTACCGCCATTCCGTCAGTCTTTGCCTTGAGTGTGAGAGCGACAGGAGTGTTTTGCCGCGCGCAATAGTTGTTATATATCACGTGCGACTTGTTCTTTCTGGCATATCCCACTGCCAGCAGCGGCACGCTGATAGTAAGTAATGCGGCTCCGGCAGACGTGAACACCACGCCGGTCAGCCCTTTGCCTTGGTGCTTATCATATTCACCCCATATCCATGCTCCGCCGTAACTGTGATCGTAAGATGTTGCCCACAGCGCACTTCCCACTACGCCCAAGACTGCGCCAGTGCCTAAGCATACCCAGCCCGCTTTAGCCAACTTTTTGCCGCTTTCGTGGCTTTTGTATGCTTCGGGGCAATGCTGCTTCAGGAATTTCATGTACTCATCCTCGTTCATGCGTTTGTCACCCATCAGGTAGTGGTCGCTGAACTTGTCTATGTAAACAGTCTTTTGCGGTGAGGCGGCTGCTGGTTGTTCAGTCTGAGCATGAGTAAAGACTTTCACGGTGCCGTTGCTGTAGATAATGGTATTGAGTTTGTCCACTCCCATTACGAACTGCGGTCCGCCAGGGATATTGGGGTCGCGGTATTTGATTTCTGTGTCCGACACCTCGGTGATTTTGGCCTCTATGCGCTTCTCGTCAAGCGTGATGATGACATCCTGTGCGGCTATGTATAGCGCACACAGGAGCAATGAAACTGCTGTTGTTAGAGTCCTCTTGCTCATATTTGTTTAGAATTAGAAAGTTGGTTATCTGTTAGAAATTTATTGCTACCGCCATTCCGTCAGTCTTTGCCTTGAGTGTGAGAGCGACAGGAGTGTTTTGCCGCGCGCAATAGTTGTTATATATTACGTGCGACTTGTTCTTTCTGGCGTATCCCACTGTCAGCAATGGCACGCTGACAGTAAGTATTGCTGTTCCGGCAGACGTGAGCGCCACGCCTGCCAGTACCTTTTCTTTGCTTCCTCTTTTGTAGTCGCCCCAGTACCAGCCTTCGGCACTGTTGAAATATGCTCCCCACAATACGCTTCCCACTACACCTATGCCGCCCCCTATGCCTAAACATACCCAGCCAGCCTTGGCCAACTTTTTGCCGCTTTCGTGGCTTTTGTACGCTTCGGGGCAATGCTGCTTCAGGAATTTCATGTACTCATCCTCGTTCATGCGTTTGTCCCCCATCAGGTAGTGGTCGCTGAACTTGTCTATGTAAGCAATCTTTTGAGGTGATGCGGCTAATGATTGTTCAGTCTGAGCATGAGTAAAGACTTTCACGGTGCCGTTGCTGAAAACTATGCTTTCAATGTTTTCGGCGTTTATTGTTATAGTTTGTGCGTCTGCAGTTTGGGATTGGTATTTGACACTAACATCAGAAATCTCAATCACCTTGCCGTTCACGCTGTTCCCATCTCTCATGACTAACACATCCTGTGCTGTGACTGCAGAGGCGAAGGCAAAAAAGAAAACAAAGAAAAAGGACGCTGCTTTTCTCATATTTTTACCTGTTTGTGTCTATTTTGTTTTCTTAATAATTTTCATGACTTCCACGCCGAGGCATTGTGCGATGACGTTGCCGAGCCTAATGGCTTGAGTCCAGCCACCTTCACCGCGTGTGTCGTTGATTACGAATTGTGCTGCGCTCTTGTTCGTCCGCAGGTCGATGCAGTCAATGTACCCCATTATTTTTGCTCCGCCTGCCTTGCTGGCCAGTCCGCCGCCGAACACAATAGAGGCTCCTGTGTTGCCCATGTCAACGAGGTCTATGTGTACTACAATCTTGTATTGTGCTGTGGCAGGGTCTATCAGGTAGTAGTTTTTCTCGGTTGAGGTGCGGTTTTTCCCTACCAGAGTGCCGTTGTTGTATGCATCCCATACCTGCTGCGGGGCTACGATATGCATGCCTTTCTTGTTGGCTTTGTTGAAGAAAAATTTCTTCATAGTGTTTGACAGTAGCACCGAAGCCTGAACAGCGGGCCAGTCGCGAACCCAGTCTTCGCCTTGCGAGCGGTTGAACTCGTCAATGCTGCCCAAGTCGTTCTTAACCTTGTTGTTGGCTCCGAATTCCACTACATGTGTTTTTGACCAGTCAATCTCCAAAATTGCGTAGTTAGCGGGATCTTTGAAGAAATGCACGTCGCCCGATGTGAGCTCTACATCTTCTGCCAAGCATACAGCACCACCTATGAGCAGTGCTGCGAAAAGTGAAAATAGTTTTTTCATGTGTTGTGTGGCGGTTTGTCCGCCGCCACTTGCGGAGGAAATGTGTTGGTGCCTACTCTGTTGTGGTTTTTCGGCGTGTCACCGGTCCGTTGTCGCGCTATGGCATAAAAAAAGTGGACCAAACTTTTTAGTCCACTTAGTAAAGGTATCGCCAAACACCGCTGCAGATGAACAAAAAGTAAAGCCCACATCAAGTGTGATGTGAGCGTTGAACTTTACTTCTCATCTGCGTTATAAAAATTGGCGATTTTTACTAAGTGAGAACAAAGCTAACGCTTTATTTATATCTGTCGTTCTATTTGTATCGTATCTACGTCATAGCGTATTATTTTTTGCAAATATAATGACTTTTTTTGTTTTCGCAAAATATTTTATGTTTTTCCATTATACTTTCAAGCATAATGCTTCGGGGCGTAATTTTTTTTTGCATTTATGCCGCCCCTGTGGGGCTAAATAAAATTGGTTTTTTCCGTGTCCCGTGGTTTTTCACCCACGGCTATATTTGTTTCGCCCCTGTGGGGCTGGAATAGATTTGTTGTTTGCGTCGAAAACCGCGTTAGCGGTGACACAATGTTAGCCGTGGGTGCAGTGAGCGCCAGCGAACGTAACCCGCGGTACGCATCGCACCATCATATTCAAGCCGCGTTAGCGGCGTCACAACCTTTTTGCTTTTCTGTGCCGCCCCTACGGGGCTAATAAAATTGGTGTTTTCTGTGTTCCGTGGGTTCCGCTTCGCTTCACCCACGGCTAATTATGTTCCGCCCCTACGGGGCTAATAAAATGGGTGGTTTCCGTGTTCTGTGGGTTTTCTCCCACGGCTATTTTTGTGCCGCCCCTGTGGGGCTGGAATAGATTTGTTGTTTGCGTCGAAAACCGCGTTAGCGGTGACACAATGTTAGCCGTGGGTGAAGTGAGCGTCAGCGAACGTAACCCGCGGTACGCATCGCACCATCATATTCAAGCCGCGTTAGCGGCGTCACAACCTTTTTGCTTTTCTGTGCCGCCCCTACGGGGCTAATAAAATGGATGGTTTCTGTGTTCCGTGGGTTTTATCCACGGCTATATTTGTGCCGCCCCTACGGGGCTAATAAAATTGGTGTTTTCCGTGTTCCGTGGGTTCCGCTTCGCTTCACCCACGGCTATATTTATTCCGCCCCTGTGGGGCTGTTTATCCACGGCTTAAGGGGTAAAATGACCTAATATTAGTTGCTATACACCGGCGTATGCAAGGGTGTAGATGCTGATTTTGGTATCGCTTGTTTGTTGGCTTATGGCGTGGATGCACGCTTCTATGGTGGCTCCGGTGGTGAACACGTCATCAATTATCATGATGTGCTTTCCGTTCCACATTTCGGGATGCTTAAGTCTGAAAAGTCCTTGTTTGTTTTTCTGTCTATCGGTGTGTGACAGTGCTGTTTGTGAGCGGTTATTACGTGTACGAACAAGGTTTTCGGTGCTGATTTCTGTACCTGTCCTCCGGCTTATTCCCTCACAAAGTTTTAGGCTCTGGTTGTATCCTCTGCTCAGTCTCCTTAACCAGTGCAGCGGAACAGGCACGAGCAAATCGACGCTGAAGATGCCGTGCTGCAGGCCTTCGTCAGCCATTAGAGTTCCAAGTGTGTTGCCGAGTTGCGGGAAGTTGTGGTATTTGAGGTCATGCACGAGCAGGCGCGTGTCGTTGCCGTAGTGCAGCAATGCCGTGGCGCTCACTATATTTGGTTGTCGTGAATAGCGTTGGAGAAGCGGATTGTCGCTGCGGTTGAGAAAGTCGGTGCGTGGCAATGCGTCAAGGCAGTGGAGGCATACCCGGTCTTCGCCGGCTACCAATTGTCTGCCACAAACGTGGCACACGCTCGGGAACAGATAGCTGTCTATGAAATCGAACAGCACCATCGCTCAACGGTTGGTGATGAAGTCCAACACGGTAGTGCCAACCGCCCCGAGTGTATGGCGGCTGATGTGGTCCATGTTGTCGCTTGTGGTGTGCCAATAGCTGCCAAAACCCCTAATGTCGTCGTAGTGTATGATGTCAATGGTTGGTATGCCGGCTTGGTTGAGGTAGTAGTGGTCGTCGGTGATGGGGTAGGCGTGCTTGTCAGTGAAGATGTCGCCATATCCCAACCGCCGTGCTGTTTTCCATACTTCCTTGAGGATGTGGTTGGCATATTGCCGTGAGTGTTGCTCCAGTTGAAACTGCGCGTCGGGCGCTCCCACCATGTCGAGCAGTATGCCGCACTGCGCTTCATATCCGGCTTTGTGCTTGTGCAGTGCCCAGTATTGTGAGCCGAGGCACCAGCTGTCGTGGTTTGCGCTATATTCAAACTGTGGTGTACCGCTGTCTTCCGCGTCCCACAGCATTATGTCAATCCCTTTAGTGGTGTTCATCTCTCGCAGTTGCCGCGCTATCTCGAGCAGCACAGCCACTCCGCTGGCCCCATCGTTGGCTCCGTCGATTGGGGTGTGCCATTTCTCTTGTTCTTGCTCCTGGTCGGCCCACGGGCGTGTGTCGTAGTGTGCGCTGAGCATGACGCGCGGTGTGGCGCTGGGGTTGAATGCCGCTATGATGTTGCGGACAGGCATCGGGGTGCCGTTGTATGACGGCATGGAGCCGTGCTGTACGATGACTGTGTCGGCAAAGCGCTGCAGTGTGTGTTCGAGGTATTCGGCGCAGAGACGGTGGCTTGTGCTGCCTGGTACGCGCGGACCGAACGACACCTGCTCTGCGGCAAAGTGGTATGCGCTGTCAGCGTCAAATGCCACGCTGATGTGCTCTTGGGGTTTGCTAACGCTTTGAGGCTTTTGGGCGCAGGAGTGCATGACGGCGGCTATCAGAACTATAATCAGCAATTTATTCATTTTGCTTCGGTCTTTTTCCTGCGGAAATATCTGATTGCGAAATACAAGGCGGCGAGTGCCACAACTGCGAGTATGGCGTATGACAGCTCTTGGCTATATTTGTGTATTCGTTCCATCTGGCCGTTGGCAATGTATCCAAGCAGTGCGAGTACGGTGTTCCACACTGCCGCTCCAAGCGAGGTATAGGCTATGAATATGCCAAAGTTCATTTTCGACAGTCCGGCAGGGATGGATATGAGTTGTCGGATAGCGGGAATAAGTCTGCCGACAAAGGTGGACATCCTGCCATGCTCGTTGAAGTATTGTTCGGCTTTTTCAATTTTTTCAGCGCTTAGCAGGCACAAGTGCCCTATTTTGCTGTTGGCGAAGGCGTAGATAATGGGGCGTCCGAGCAGCAGCGAGAGCACGTAGTTGATGATTGCTCCAAGCAGTGCGCCTATGGTGCCGGCAAGTATGATGAGCAGCAGGTTGATGGCGTAAGAGTCGCTGACATGCAATGTGCTGTCCTCACGCGATGCCACGTACGCGGCCGGAGGTATCACCACTTCTGAAGGAAAAGGTATGAACGAACTCTCGATGGCCATCAGTCCGGCAATGCTCCAATAGTTCATGTTGTCGCTATACCAGTCCTCCACTTCTTCGAGAAGCGATTTCTTGGGCTGTGTTGTTGGAGGCAGAGGCTCTGCTTCGGCGGGCTTTAGAACTTCGTGAGGCTGAACGTAACCGGCGGTGTCTGACGTTGGCTGTCCCATGCAGACAATGGCGCACAGCAGCATTACAATTGTTAAGCGAAATGACATTTTATTTTTATAATTTATAAGTATAGGGTCATGCCTAAAAAGCGTTGAACATGGTGTTCCAGTCGATTTGCGAGATGTCCTCTCTGATGGAACTGTCAAATTCTCCGTCATCGTTTTTGGGGTGCACGATGACTTCTATAAATTTGTCGAGCAGTTTAGGGTCTTTAGCGTCGGGTTTATTAATAAGTTGCTGGACGTCCTGTCTTTTCCCTGCCGGAGTGTCGAGCAAAATCCGTCTGGCAAGCGGCAGGTGTATGTCTGTGATTTTTACTTTTATGGTTTTCAAGTAAATAATACCCAACAGTGAAATCCAGCAATGTGCCCCAGCCATTCCTTCTTTGAATTTTTTTAAGGCTTCTTCGGTGCGGTGTTCCCTGAGCAGTATGAAGCCCATGAAAGGTGCGGAGAGCGTTACTAAATCGTCAAAGATGTTATTGTTTTGTTTGTTTTGCGCCTCTAATTTTTCAAAAGTTTCCTTGGCTTTTTTGAAGTCTTTGTGCAAGAATCTTATGTATCCGCTGTATCCCAACGGAGGCAGGTAGTTAGGGTCGATAGACAGGCTGTATTCAAAAGCGTGTAGCGCTCCCTCGTCGTCATTAAGTATGCGCGATACGACGCCAAGTTGATTCCATGCCGGTATGTTAAACGAGTCAATGTCAAGCAGTTTGTTGAGTGTCTGCCGGCATAGGTCGAATAGTTCTATGTCAAATTCCCAAGTGGCAAGGTGGAATAATGCAGCCGTGTTTGCGGGTTCGATAAACAGTGCCTCTTTTACGAAGTATAGTGTGGCGTGTTTGTCGCCGTTCTGGTTGCAGATATCCGCCAGTTGGAGAGCGAAATTTGCGTCTTGGCAGTCATCGTTTATCATCGCCTGCCATATTTTTTTCCCTATTTCAAATTCCTCGAGCAAATTGTTGCGTTTCCCGGCTCGTTTCATCCTCAGGATGTCGGTGTACACCAGGTCCTTGCCACCCTCAATGCTTTCCATGAGTTTTATGGCTTTGCTGAGTTTGCCCTCGCATTCTGCTATCCACGCGAGTGATTCGGTTACGAAGTCTTGGTTGTCATAGTTGTCCCGGGCGAAGCGCAATGCCTCGTTGTATATGTCTTTTCGTCCCTCGTTCCACGACATCTTGATGATGCTGCCAAGAGTGTCTTCAGTCATCTGTGGTGCAGAGGCGTTGGGGTCGTCAGTTTTCTTGAGTTGGCAGTACACAATGAAGTCGGCATACACGTCGCGTATATGCTTCCAGAGTAGCTCATTGTCGTTGCTTTCCCAGTACTGGCGGTCGTCCATCCTTATCCCAGCAGTTGTTTGACGATTAGTGAGATGGCTTTTCCGTCTGCCTTACCTGCAAGTGCTTTTGTGGCGGCTCCCATCACTTTGCCCATGTCGGCCATTGACGAGGCGCCTGTTTGCGCTATTATGTCTTTGACGGCGGCTTTGATTTCCTCTTCCGTCATTTGTTTGGGCAGATACTGCTCTATAACTTTTGCTTGCGCCAGTTCCGCGTCAGCCAAGTCTTGGCGGTTTCCGGCGATATACATCTCGGCGCTTTCTTTGCGCTGCTTTATCATTTTTTGCAATATCTTGAGGGCGACGTCGTCGTGCAGTTCACCGTCTGTGCCCTTGGCTGTCTTGGCTTCCAAAAATTCTTTCTTAATGCCGCGCAGCGCGTCGAGTGCCACACGGTCCTTGGCGAGCATCGCTTTTTTGATGTCCTCGCTTACGGTCTCAAACAATGTCATGGTTTATGTTTTTTTATTGTTTTTTATGATTTATGGCTTCGTATTATTTAGTTTCTCTTTCTTTTCCAAGCCGGTATGTTTTCTATGTCCTCTTGGCTGAGCGATGTCAGGTCAATTGTGTCTCCGCCCGAAGCCGAGAATGGGACGCCTGTGGTTGTCGATTTCCCGTAGAACTCCTGAATGGCGTTGGCATAGTCTTTTTCCTTGTTTTCGTTGTCGGTTACCGGCTGTTTATTGTCGTTGCCGTCAACTGGCTGTGGTTCGTCATCTGCCGTCGCCGTCGCGTTATTAACCCCGCGTGTAAGGTCGATAGCTTCGTCTGCCTCGTCGTTTATGCGGCTCTCTTCGGGATTCCGTTTGCCGAAAATTTTTATTGGCATTCCGGGTATTTCTGTCATTTCGTAGCCTGTGGCAATGAGAGTGACCTTAACGCTTTCGCCTAATTCGTCGTCAAACGTGATGCCCCATATCACTTTTATGCCTTTGCCGCCCACCTTGCGCATAAACTCGTGTATCTCGCTGAACTCTTCAGGCATTATTTCAGCGGAATGTGAGCAGTAGAGGTTGAACAGTATTTTCTTGGCTCCCTTGATGTCGTTGGAACTTACCAGCGGCGAATAGAGTGCGTTGTCCAGTGCTTTTGTGACACGGTTTTCGCCCGACGCTTGTCCCACGTTCATGATGGCGATGTTGCCGTTTTTCAGTGTTGTATAGACATCGGCGAAGTCCACGTTGATGTAGCCGTTGATGGTTATGATTTCGGCTATGGATTTAGCGGCGTTGCTGAGTACCTCGTCGGCTTTTTTGAATGCCTCCGACACTGGTATGCCCTTGTAGAGCTCAAGCAGTTTTTCGTTGTTGATGAGCAGCAGCGCATCCACGTATTCCGAGAGCGCGTCCACACCTTTCAGGGCCTGTATAATCTTATCCTCGCCCTCAAATGCGAAAGGTATGGTAACGATGCCGACAGTGAGTATTCCGAGTTCTTGCGCTATCCTTGCCACGATGGGTGATGCGCCGGTGCCTGTGCCGCCGCCCATGGTGGCGGTGATGAAGAGCATTTTTGTGCCGTCATCGAGTGCTTCTCTGATGCTGTTCTCGTTGGCTAACGCAGCCCTCTCGGCTTCTTTGGGGTCGCTGCCTGCCCCGAGGTCGCCTATGCGGATTTTGCATGGGACGGGCGAGGCCTTCAAAGCCTGGTAGTCGGTGTTGCAAACAGCAAATGACACGTCTTTGATGCCAAGGCGGAACATGTTGTTGACGGCATTGCCGCCGCCACCGCCTATACCCATTACTTTGATTATCGACGGGCTTTCGACTTTCTCGCTTATCGGAACATCGATGTTTATCGTGCTATTCATAACTTTCTGTTTTTGGTGTTGATTTACTTGGTTCTGCGTTGTTGTGGCTCATCGTCGGCATCTTGGAACAGGCCGTCCATTTCTTTTTGTACCCAATCCCCGACTTTGCCGAATATGCCGGTCAGTCCGCCTTTTGCGGTATTTCTTTTCTGCGTTTTACCGTCTTTGCCTGCTTTTGCCGTGTCGCCGGGCTGCTGTTGTTTTATGTGTTCAATGGCGCATGCCAGCGTTCCTATCATCATCGACAAAGCAGGGTCGCTGAAGTCCTCTGCCGTGTCGGCGGCAAGCCATGCGTCGTGGTTGCCGTATTCCACGGTCATATCGGTATGCTTTTGCAGGTATTCGTCAATGCCCTGTAAGTGTGAGCCTTTGCCGGTGATGTACACTTTGCCGCCGCTGAAGTCCGCTTCCTCGTTAATGACATGAAGCAGTGGCTCCATAATCTCGTCTATGCGGCAGCGTGCCACGTGTTCGAGCAGGTTGGTGTCAATGTGCTGCGGTTGTCCGTTAATGCAGTTTATTACTTTCAGGCGGCTGTTTTTCCTTCTTCCCGAGATGTCAATAAACCGCTGCTTGATGGCTTCCGCCATTGGTGTGGCTATGTTGAATTCGGCTATGTCGCGGGTGATATTGTCACCCCCAAGCCTTACTACTTTGAGGTGTGTGATTTTGTTGTTGTGGTACACGATGAGCGTCGTGGTTTGTGCCCCGAAGTCTATTATCGCGCACCCGTTTTGTTTGTCCTCGTCGGTGAGCACAGCGGCTGACAGGGCTTCCGCTTTGCTGAACGCGGTGTGGCGCACCGAGCCCGTTTGCAGGAATATCCGTTCCATGTATTTGTGCTTGTTCTCCTTGTCAACAATGAAGAAAAAGTCCATTTCGATGTTCTCGGCTTTACTGTTGATGGCGTCCTCAAGCGACAGTTCTGTGCTGTTGTCAAGCACGGTGCGGTAACACGTTATGTTGTATATGTGCGCCTCATCGTTTTTGCTGGCGAAGTCGTTCTTCACTTTTTCTTGCAGGTCGTTCAATTTGTCTTTCGACACCAGCCTGTTTGTGAGTTTTTTGTTGACTTTAGCAGCGTGTACTGTGGAGTGCCGGCTTCCGAGGCTGACGAAGACGTGCGAGATGTCAATGTCGCGGTTCATCTTGTTTTTGACGGAGTTGCGCAGTTTTCGCAGACAGGTGTTGACGCAGAGAGCGACTTCAGAAGTGTCGGTTACTGTCCCGTATCTCATCGTGTTGGCAGGACAAGGCTCGGTTTCCATGCCCAGCAGCCTCAGACGCTCATGGGCGGTTATTTCGGCGGCGATGGCGCGCACCGAGGTTGTGCCCAAGTCAACGGCTATGATGGTCTGCCCGGGGGCTATATGATTGATGGTTTCGTTCATTTCTTGCAGATTATTTGGTTCTTGATGCTCAGGTCTATGGTCTTATAGTCAGGCCATCCCATAATGGCAAAACCTTTCTGATAGAGTTGCATCATCTTGTCAAGTTTTTGTTCATAGCGTTCGGGTTTCCCGAGCAGGATGGTGTGGTTGCCGACGCGCGGCACTATTGTTATGGTGGTGTCAGCGTTGACGACTATCTGTTCAATTTGAGCATTCCAGAACTCGTCGTCCGACACGTAGTCCACGAAGTCGTAGATGACCGTTTGCGCCAGTTTGTGGTCGTTAAGTCCGGTTACGACAGGCACGTATGCCGAGTATGAGGTGCTCACGGGCATGATTTTCCGTTCGGTGTCAACGTAGTAGTTGGTTGAGCCTACGAAACGGAACTTAGGTTTTCGCTGTCTTATGACGAGTTTCACACGGTCGCCATTGGTTTTGTAGCACTGTGCGTCGCGTATCATGGCATAGTCGCCCAGCAGGCGTTCTATGGTGTCGGTGTTGACCTCGCTCATTTTGCGGCCTGTGGGGTCCTCGCCGCAACGCGCGATGTACGACTTGATGGCGGCGCGGTTCACAAACGACGACTCGGTGCTGTCGGTCACCACAACGTCAAAATGCGCACACGTAAGGTCACCGCGGCTGCTGCGGACGAACAGCATAGCCCACAGCACATAGAGAGTGCATAGAGTTATGCCGATGCCGGCAAATATGTATTGTAGTTTTGACAAAATGGTCTGTTGTTTTCTGTTGTTTTAGCCGGTTAGGTTATATCTTCATCTCTTTTGCCACAACTGGCGAGAGCCTGTCGATGTCTCCGGCTCCGAGCATCAGTATCACGCATCCGTTATATTGCTTCAGCCGTTCTGTAAGCTCATTTTTCTGGCACAGTTGTTTGCTCTGTAAGGTGATTTTGTCAAGCAGCATTTTGCTGTCCACGCCGTCTATAGGCAGTTCACGCGCAGGATAAATGGGCAGAAGTATCACTTCGTCGAGTTTGCTGAGCTCTTTGGCAAAGCCGTCGGCGAAATCCCGTGTGCGTGTGTAGAGATGCGGCTGGAAAACACCTATGATTTTCTTGTCGGCGAATGCGGTGCGTACCGAGTCGATGCTGGCGTGGATTTCGGCAGGGTGGTGGGCATAGTCGTCAATGACGATGTTGCGGCCCTTGGAGCACAGAACGTTGAAACGGCGGTAGATGCCCGAATAGGAACTCAGCCCAGAGCGGAGTTCATGTAGGGTAACGCCGTTGAGCCATGCTATTGCCATGGCAGCCACGCTGTTCTCGATGTTGATTTTCACGGGCACACCCAGTTTAAGATCCGTAATCGTTTCGGTCGGCGTATGGAAGTCGAAACGTATCTCGCCGGCAGCAATGTTGATGTTGTCGGCATAGAAGTCAGCCTCCGAGTCGGTGGAGTAGGTGTACACCGTGGCGTTGATGTCTTTGAGCTCAGCGTCCTCAAACACGCCTTTTTTTGCCAATAGTATGCCACCTTTTTTGATTAGTTTGACAAAATCGACAAATCCCTTCCTGTATTCCTCCGCTGTGCCGTAAATGTCGAGATGGTCGGGGTCGCGGCTTGTAACGATGGCCATGTAGGGCGTTAGATGCAGGAAACTGCGGTCGTACTCGTCCGCCTCAACAACCACGAGGTTGCTGTCAGGGTCGGTGAGCAGGTTGCTGTTGTAGTTGTTGCTGATGCCGCCGAGGAAGGCGTTGCACCCTGTTTCAGACTGGTGTAGCAGGTGCGCCAGTATGGTGCTTGTGGTCGTTTTGCCGTGTGTGCCTGCCACGCACAGGGCCTTCAAGTCTTGCGTGAGCATTCCCAACACCTCGCTGCGCTTTTTAATCGTGAAGCCTTGGGCTCTGAACATCATCAGCTGGGGGTGGTCGGCAGGTACGGCAGGCGTAATCACAACCAGAGTATGACATTTGTCAAGCATCTGCTCTGGCACGGCCTGCACGCTCTCGTCGTTGCTCACGAGTATGCCTTCGGCTTCCAAGTCAATACACAACTGGCTTATGATGCGATCGTAACCGGCTACTGCATAGCCTTTTGCACGGAAATAGCGGGCCAAGGCGCTCATGCCGATGCCGCCTATTCCCAAAAAATAATAACTCGTATAGTTTTCGGAGTTTTTCACAAGTGCAAAGTTATGAAAAAAAAAGCAGAAATTAGGGTTATATTTTGCCGCTTTGAAAGTTTTTTTTTAACTTTGTGGTCGAAAGGTATGAAAGTGTCCGCATCGAGGTTTTATTCAGTTTGTTGCGCGGACGTGTGTGGATGAAAAATAATCGAAAACGTTCTGTTTTTAAGGTATTTTATGCTCAAATTTTTTTATGGCACGTAAATCATTATTAGATGGAATAGGCGAAATCTGGGACCATTCTCCGGTTTGGGCGATGCTTAGTGAGGATGAACGCGATTATGTGCGCGAGAACTGTACTTACAAGACCTTCCGCAAACGCGAGATAGTGCAGTCGGAGGGCGATACGCCAACTCATGTTATGGTGCTGATGCAGGGTAAACTGCGCGTGTATAAGCATAGTAGCGCTAAACACCAGATTATCCGAATGCTTAAGCCTTTTGAATCGTTTAGCTACCGTTCTGTGGTTATTGGAGGCACGTATAATACTACCGTCAGCGCTTTTGAGACCTCTGTCGTGTGCCAAATCAAGAAAGAGGTGTTCCTTACCATTGTGCGCGCAAACTCGGCTTTTGCATTCTGTTTTTTGCAAGAAGCCTGTCGTCTGCTTGGTGCCTCGGATACCAAAACTGTCAATATCAGTCAGAAACATATCCGCGGAAGGCTGGCGGAGGCGCTGCTTGAGCTCAAAAACAACTACGGCTTGGAAGATGATGGTGCTACGATTTCAATGATGATGAGCCGAGAGGATCTTGCCAACCTCAGCAACATGACCACGTCGAATGCCATAAGGACGCTCAGTCAGTTCTCAAGCGAGGGTCTGCTCAATATCGACGGCAGGAAAATAAAAATACTCAACCTTCCCGAACTCGAACGCCTGTCAAGAGTGGGGTAGGAAAAAATGCTAAAAAAGAAAATTCTCAGAAAACTCAGATTATTCCGACAAACTAAAAGATATGACAATAGAAACAACCCCTATTGAAGGATTGAAAATCATAACCCCGCGGCTGTTTAATGATTCGCGGGGCTATTTTTGTGAGACATATAACCGTGAGCGTTATTTTGCAGCCGGCATAACAGCCGAATTTGTTCAGGACAACCAGTCGTGTTCGTCCTACGGAGTAGTTCGCGGTCTGCATTTCCAGTGCGGCGATTGGGCGCAAGCTAAACTTGTTACCTGTCTGTCCGGTTCCGTGCTTGATGTGGCAGTTGACATTCGTCCCAGCTCTCCCACCTATGGTCAGTGGCATTCAGTGGAACTCACGGCAGAAAACCACCGCCAGTTTTTCATCCCCCGAGGCTTCGCCCACGGCTTTTCGGTGCTTTCTGACACTGCGGTTTTCGCCTATAAGTGCGACAATTTTTATCACCCCGAGGCAGAAGCCGGCATTAGGCTTGACGACGCCTTGCTCGGCATAGACTGGCGCGTGCCGCGCGACAAGTGGATATTGTCTGACAAAGACACCCGGCATCCGGCATTTGAAGAGCTTAAACTATAAAACTAGTTTTTCTAGTTTGGCTAGTTTTTCTAGTTTGGCTAGTTTTTCTAGTTTTTTTTGAACTTGGTCAATGAATAAGAACATATATCCTGACATAGTTTTTCTTGCCGATGTGTCGCTCAAGCGCGGCATAACGCTTGCATATAGCCTTGTGGAAGATGCCGCATTGCAGTGCCGTGTTCCGGTTAGTGACCTCTATGACCGGTTGAGCGTCATAGACAACAACTACCGAATGCTGCTTCGTGCGTTGTCGGAGGGCGTTTCAGACCCTTCGCGCGACGACGTTACACGCTCGTTGAAGTATGACCTTGTGGATGTGGTCCGCCGTCTGACATGGCGCGTGATGCTAACCGACCCCCGTTCCCCGCTGTTGCGTGATATTATGTTGCAGGCGCGTCGTGGTTACATGACCTCCGAGCAGTGGCAGCAGTGCCACGACACTTTGCTTGATGCCGGTGAGGACTATAATAGGCACAAGGCTTTTGATGACGCGCTGCGTGAGGCTTATGAGGATTTAGCTTTTGGCACCGAGCTCTCGCAGGTGCAATATGAGGGCGCTGCGGCGATAATCAACGACCCGTCGTGTCACATCGCTGCCCGTAAGACGCTTGTCAGTGCGCTCACTGTCAACTCATTGCGCTATTTTAATCCCCGCACTTTCGACATGCTGGTAGAGATTGCGACCTATCACGGCGACCTCATGCCGCGCGCTTTAGCGGGCGTGGCGTTTAACCTCGTGTGCAATTTCGACGTGTTGCGCCTTACACCGCATTTCAGCGGCACTATGAAACTGCTGGAGCAGGTAGAGGAGTGCTATGACAATCTTATGCACGCTTTCAGAATGATATGTTTCGGACTGTCAGGGCCGCGCATGGCTGACGAGATGGACAAAACTTTGGGTTCGGCAATACGCATGGCAATGCGCAATGACAAGGCCCAAGGAGCAGAAAAACGCGACGATGTTGCGCATGAAGGTAATCCTGTGTGGATGAATAATATAGAGAGTGTGCTTGCTGACAAGATGGAGGATGTGATAAAGATAGCGAAAGAGGGTTATGACCTTCATTATTCTTCGTTCCGCAGTCAGGTTTCCATGCCGTATTGGAATAGCGAGTACCGCTGGTTCACACCTTTCTATACTGAAGATCCGGAGTTCAACAATGTTTTTGCTGACAGCTCAAACAAAACTTTGTTGCAGATGATTATGCAACAGTCGTTTTGTCCTGAAACGCACTACAAATCCATCGTGCTTCAGCTTACCCGGCTGCCGCAGAATGTCATAAACGGCATTAAACAGCAGGTGAAGGAGCAGATGGGCGATGTGATGGACGGTCGTGCTGAATTGGAAATGATTGACAAGTCGTCGGAGATGACGTATTATATCCACGACTTTTTCCGATTTATGACACTTTATGCCGTCAAGCGCGGTGAGCGCGAGGGTGAACCATCGTGCCACGCTCTGATTGGCGTTGATGCGCTTACCCTCAATCCGTTTGATGTTGATAGCCTGCATCAGTGTCTCGAATACCTCAAGCCCATATTGCAGAGCGTTCTCACCGACTTCAATCAGAACCTGATGGACATATCTTTCAGTTTTGTCAACCTCACGCCGCCTGTTGATGTGACATCTTTTGCGCGTCTGATAGACGCTGATACTGATTCTTCCTTGCTTCAGCAGTTGGGTTATCTTTTTGAGCAGGTCAAGAAATTCCGTGAGGCTTTGTCGTTTTACGAGCGCGCTGATCTTCAGCAACCGCAGGACGCATGGACGATGAAGCGCATGGTGCTGTGCCATCATCATCTCGACAACCATGCGATGGCGATAAGCGTCTATGAGCAGATGTGCGATATGTTTCTGCCCGTTGACGACCTTGCTCAAACGGCTGCTGAGTCATATTACCGCATAGGCGAATATGCGCAGTCGCTCGGCAGCTGCGAGCAATATCTTGCCGGTTTAGCCGATGATGCAGCACCTGCTGTGTGGGCTCACTACTACATGACGTTGAGTCAGCTTCGGCTCCAACGCTATGAGCAGGCAAAAGAGAGTGCGGAGGAACTGCTCGCCATTGATGAGACGCCTGAGACGCTGCTCATTGCCGGGCATCTCGCGCTTGCTGCACGCGACACTAACCGTGCCATAGCATTCTACCACAAGGCATACCGGCTCACGGCTGCAGGAAATGCCAATCGAGTGGCTGACCCCGTGAGAGTGCTGCTTAAGTTTAAGATACTATTTGACAGCACAGCAGAAATGTTTTTCCCCCATACTGACTTTCCCAGCGACCAAGCCCAACTGCATTTTCTTGTCGATGCAGCAATGTATGAGGCGTTGTAGGGGAGAAGTTTAGAACTAGAATTACTAGAATGCCTAGTAAGACTAGTAAGCCTATAAAAACTTAAAATAAAAACACCAACAGCACGCTGCCGTGGCGTGCTGTTGGTGTTTTTAGTAAATATTTATTTTTGCTTTATTTCTTTTTTCTTCTGATGGCTGTTGTAGCCGCTGCAAGCAAGAGCAGTATCCATTCGCCTGTGATGGGGTCGGGGAAAGGTATCGTCGGGTCAGAGTTTACCTGATGCCTTGAAATTTCGGTGGCTTCAGGGTAGTCCTGCTGCGTTGTTACGTTGGACGTATAGCGGCTTTTGCTGCTTGAGAAAGATGCGTTAGGCATCAGCATCGGCACTCTGCTGTTAGACGCGGCAGTGGCATAGTTGTTTTGACTATGTGCTGATGAGCTGCTGAAACCTCCCAGTTGTGGCATTCCCCCGCCTTGTGGTACAAAGGGTTCGGACATTTTGCCCAATTGTCCGCTGGAATAAACATTACCGACCCCTATGCTCTGTTGTCCTGCTGAGATGACGGGCATAGCCCCGCCATTGCGGCGGGTGTGGTTGGTGAATACATTGTTCCCGCCAACAGGTTGTACCGCCGCGTTCGGGGCGCTGACGGTAACGCTCTGTGGGGTTACTGACACCGCGGTGGGGGCGGATGCCATGTTTGAGTTTTTGACTGACGCCATCATTATTACTGGCGACATGAGTAGGGTTGCCATTACGGCAATTAACAACCGTTTATTCATGATTTACCTCTTAATAAGATACCCTAGCATTGCTAGTATTTTGTTTTCTAGTTTTTCCGGTAATTTTAGTATTCCCGTTGTTTTCCGGGATTACTAAAATTACCAGATATCCTAGGACTATAAAGTTAGATGGTTAGATTTTTTATTTAATGACGCATTTGAGCATTGCGTTCTGCGTGCCGCTTACCCTTACGGTGTAAACGCCGGTAGCCGGAGCGTCGATGGCGAGTTGTCCGCCCTTGACGTTGTTGTTGCGGCTCAGGAGTTTACCGTCGGCGTAGAAGACGTGAACTGACGCTCCTTCGGCGATGCCGTTGATGTAGATGCGTTGTCCGTCGGTTATCAGGCGCACGCCGTTGACGTAGTCGATGTCTTCTATTGCTGTAGTGCTCTGTGGCTTGCGGTTGACATTAACGACGAGTTCGAATCGTGTCTTGTTGTCGCCTTTTGCAGATACGAAGCGGTATTCACCGAGCAACAGGTTGTGCCATACGCCTTCGTTGATGTCGTGCAGGTAGGCTTCTTCTACTCCGTCTGTCGGGTATTCGTTGTTAATGGCGATCACGTATTCACCTTGTTTGCCGGCGAAGTAGTTGAGCGGTACTCCTGCTGCCGCGCTATTGTCAGGCAGAGCGTTGAACGCCATTTCGCCTTCGTCGTTGCGGCTGGCTATGACGGGGTTCGTGTAGTACTTGTAGTAGTCACCACGCATCTTTATAAGGTCGTCCATAGCGTCGTAGCCGTTGGTGAAGTTGTTGGAGATGAGGAGTGTGGTTTCATCGCTCTCATTCTTGTCGTTGGTGAGTTTGACGCCGAACCATACGATTTGCTCGCTTCCTACTTCTGGAGCGCGGAGGTAAGCCGGTGCTGCTGAGTAGTTATGCAAGTTGGCAGTGGTGAAGTTGATGCCAAGAGCTGTTGCTGGGTCGTCGCCGGCTATTTGAACGAAGTAGCAGGTGAAGGGCTCGAGGTTGTTGCCTATGGTGCGTTGGGTATAAGCTCCCCATCCGTGGTTATACGGTGCCACTACGTAGCGCAGGTTCTTGCCGCTTTCGGTGTTGAGTACCCAGTGTCCTGTCCAGTTTCCTTTATCGCTCATTTCTTTTTCGAGTGTGCCTTGTAGAAGTGGGGTGGTTACGCTTGAGCCGCTGTAGTAGTTCATGTAGGGGTTGCCTATCATGTTCCATCCGCGGTGGTTCCATTTGAGTTCTTCTTCACTCTTGTTAGCTCCGTAAGCGTAGAGTTCGCCGACTGTCTTGGCTTCTTTTTCGTCGTCAACGGCAAGTGAACTCATCGGGAAGCGCAGTTCGTGTTTAACCTTGCCGCTGCCCGGGAATGCCACGATGTAGCCTTTACCTTTCTGAAGTGTTGAGCCTGCCTCAACCATTGTCCAGCCGCCAGTCTTGTTCTCTGCGCGGTATGCACCGTCGTACCACTTGAGCAGGTAGTCGGTTCCCAGTTTGAGTGATGTTCCGTCAACGTATGTTATATCGTCAACGTTGCAGTCGAATGGCAGTGTGATGTAGTGCCAGTTGGTCGGGTTGATACGTATGTCAAGATATACAGACTTCTTGGTCAAAGGTTCAGCAAGTGCGTGGTTGGTACCTTTGATTTTCAGGTTACCCTTGATGTCTGCGGTTGATATCGTGTCTTCCTGTACGCGGAACGCAAGACTGTTAACATGGTAGTTAGTTCCTGACGGAATAACCAGTCTGCCGCGCGGATATACCTTAAGGTTGTAAACCTCGTCAACATCGGTTGCCGCGTTGTCAGCCGCCTTGGTCAGTGACGCATCGCTCAGTACCACAACATTACATGTTTTGCAGCGTTCAACGCTGGCTGAATACTGAGTACCTTCACCTATGATTTCCGGGCTCCTAACAACTTGTGTGAACAATGTGTCGGTGGTCAGTCTGTTATCTGGAACTATGATAGGCACTTGGTTGTGCGTCTCGGTCAGCACTGTCTCGGTGTCGTCAGGCGGTGTGAGTTGCAGGCGCATGTCAAGGCACGAGTACTTCACGAGGCCTGGCACGTCAATCTTGTAGAGGTGTTCTTCGGAGTTCCATACGCTTTTTTCCAACTCAACCATTGTCGGTTCGCTATAAGTGCGGTAGTAGCGGTCGAAGTCGAATTCGCCGAGTTCGATGTAGGAGTGGCAAGTCGGTCCGCCCGTTACAGGTCCGTTGAGGCAGAGCGAGCGTCCGTACCATTCAGTTTCAAGTGACGTGAAGTCGTTGAGGTTGGATGAATATGCGTCTTCACCGCTGGTGACGTCGTTGTTGCGGTAGAGCACGCAGCGCGCGGTGTACATATCGAGGTATTCGTTCGACACGTCGATTGAGTTGGCAGCGCAGAATGCCTCAAATTCGTCATCGGTGGTGCCTGTGTAATCCGAGAAGTCGGCTCCGGTCTTGCCGTAGTCCATGTTCTTGACGGTGCCAAGCCATGAATACTCGCTTCGGCAGTTCTTTTCTTCAGGCGGCGACACGGGTTCGCCAGCCGCGTCTGTCAGCGCGCCGAACACGTCAAGAATTGCGCCGTCCTTCATGAGCAGCATGGCGTCGTTGCCGCTGAACTGCATCTTGGGGAAGCCCCATTCGTTGCCTGTTTCGCACTGTATCCAGCGGGGGTTCTCGCCGGCTCCGCTCTTCGCCGCCACTCCGTCAAGGAATGTTCCGGAGCAGGCATACACGCCTGTTTCTGATGCCAGCGGGCGCGAGAATAGTATGATTTCCTGCCCGGCCTTGATTGAGCCGAGCACGCTCAGGTCGTAGCGCGGATTGTCGGAATCCGATTTGACGGCATTGCTGCTGTTGCAGCCTCGCTCGCGGATTTCGTAGCCCTCGAGGCTGATGTCGTTGGGCGTGCCGTTATAGACGGCAAGCAGTTTCATTGAGCCTTCGCCCTCGAAGTATTTGCTGAAGAACAGCTCGCTGGCTATGTGGTCAACGCCGTGCTCCTCCTCACCGGCGAAGAGAACCTTCGGGTGCAGGGCTTCATCTTTGTCAACCTGTATGATGATGGCTTCCTCCATCCATTCCACGATGTCGATAGTCGGACCCGTGGTGGTGAACTCACCGCTCACGGAGCAGTCGGCGGAGCCGTCAGGCACGAGGGTGAACACATATTCGGTGAGTTCGCTCAGGCCTGTTACCGTTGCGGGCGACTCTGTTACAGTCGCTGTCTTGACGAGCACGGTGGGCGCTGACTTCTCGTAGATGTTGATGACCATTTCGCTGGCGTTGCTGTTCCACGAGAAAGTGGCGTCAACACGCTTTGCGCTGACATCGACGTTGGTGGGCTTCGACGAGCAGCCTACCGGCAGGATGAGGAATGTGCACTCCGACTTGAGGTAGCCGTACTGGTTGAGGTTGTTGTTGGCCAGTTGCCGCCCTGATACCGTTTCAGCGTTTGCCGGCAGGGTAATCTTATAGTCCGTGCCGTCAGTTGTGGCGAGTTTCCACTCATAGTGTGCGTCAGCCGAAGCGGCGAGCGTCGAGAGGTTGCGTATTCCGCTCTGTCCTGTTTCCGTGGTGGCCCAGAGGCACTTGTTGCCGTTGCCGGCGAGGCGCGAGAGGTTGCCGCTGCCGGTATAGCGTGACGCATCGACAGCGCTGTGCGAGTAGATGGTGATGGACGGTGCCACAGGCACGAGTGTGAGTTCGGCATTAGGCACTACCACGATGCCGTCGTGAACGCCCTCGCTGCTCATGTTGGCCGGCACGGCGTACCACTTACCGTTTTTGAGGCTGATAATCACGAACTCGTCAGGCAGCGAGCGGCCGAGGACGCGGATGGTCTTTGTAACTTCGCCATCGGTGGCGTTAGTGGCGGTGATGGTTATGTCCGCCGACTCGGTGATGTTGGCGGCCACTGGAGTGTATTCCACGACAAGCGCTATCGCCGGGTTGTTGCCGGTGCCTTTCTTTTGCACCGTGGCGGTGAAGTGCTCGTTGCTGCTGACCACAGACAGTTCTGACGCCTTCGTGAAGTTCTTCAGTGAGCCTACTATAGTGTCTGACCTTACGGTCTGGCCACTGGACGATGTTATCCATTGTCCCTCGTTAATGCGTATTACGGGGTCGGTGCCGCAGTCGCCAAGGTCGGTGCTGTAGGAAACCGTGCCTGACGATACCGTGACGCTCACGGTGCCGTTTTTGCGGTAGAGCTGCGGCTCGGTCTGGCTGCTGGAGTAGCAGGCGAAGCGCGGGCTTGACGGATTATACACAAGGTCGTAGCCTGACATGTCATCAGCGGATATGGTGGCGTCGCCTGTTTCAGAATCCACGGCTATCGTCCATGCGGTGCCTTCGGCGGCGGTTGTGGCAATATACAATTTCTTGCTTCCAGACTGCAGATAGTATGTCGAGCCCAATGTGGCGCAGTTGAACTTCCATGAGCCTGAGCTGCTCTTGAGCGTCAGCGGCATGATGCTCTCGCTGTCCTCAAAGGTGAGGTATGAGCCGTCGGCGGCCATGTTGACATTGCCGAGCGGGCCTATGTCAGACGAGGTTGTCATTTCGGCTAAGCCTTTGCCCTTCGACGCCACGGCAAGCACATAAATATTGTTGTTTACCAGCTGGCTTGCCGCCGTCACGAGCACATATTTGTCGCGCGTTACGGTGGTGGTTGATGCCGGGTGGCTGAACACGGCATACCATGTCTTGCCGGCGGTAACGATATCGGTGCTGAGCGGCGCCTTCTCCACTGCCGTGGCATCCTGCGCCGATGCCCAGCCTGCAAAGGCGTGGCCGCTTTCGCAGTCGAAGTTCTCGCTGATGTCGGGCAGGGTGTATTCCTCGCCGTCGAGCAGGTCGGTCAGCGTGCTGTAGGTTTCCCAATTGCCTTTGCTATTCTTGAACTTGAACGTGATGTTATATCTTGCCCTTACGATGATTTTCACCGAGTCGGCACCGCCGCAGACGGTCGATTCGTCCAATTCCTTGTCGTCTTGGGTGATTTTCACCGTTATGGTGTTGGTGGTCTGGTTTTTGGGTATGGTGAGCGTTGCTCCGCCCTCAACCTCGGTCAGCCACGACTTCCTGTTGGTGCCGTTTTTGTCAACTACGGTCCAGATGGTGTCCTGTCCGTTGCCGCCTGCAACCGTGAGGTTGATGACCTGCGGGTCGGTCTTCGACGATATGAAAGTTGTTACGTCGGCCGCTATCGAGAGCTTCGGGTCGGGCTTGGTGCAGCAGATGGGCTTCGAGGTATATATGGTGGTGCCGCCGCCGTAGGTTACTACAATAGTTGCGAGAACCGAGGCTCCGCTGGTGGAGTAGAGATAACCGGTGGTGTGGCCCGCCGGTATGTTGAGCGTCTGCGTGGCTGATGCCGACGAGGCAGTCACCACGTCGTCGTCTTGGTCGGAATCGCCGAAGGTTATTTTGTTTTTGTATGTGCCGCACGTTATCACCACTTTGCTTATGTCGCTGGGGCAGTCCGGCAGTTTGATGCTGGCATCCTTTGAACTGTTGACCTGCATGCCGGCGTTGGGGTAAGCCTTAACGACCCACTCGCTGCCGTCAGAGGCATCAACGGTAACCTCACTGCCGTAATCAATGGTGTAAGAGCCGGATATGTCGGTGGTATAGTCAAGGGTGTATGTGCCCGCTGTACCCGTGCCGCCCTCGGCGTATTGATATACAGCCACGTAGGTCACATTAGCGGTTACGGTAACCTCGTTGCTTGCCACTACGCCCGGGTTGGCTGACGCACCGGTGAGGTGGTCGGTGTATTCGCCCAAGTGCCATCCTTTGAACACTGCTCCGTCGCAGACCGAGGTTCCGGCTGCCGGCAGGGTGTAGGTCGAGCCGCTGTTGACCTCGGCGGTGGTGGTCAGGCCGTTGTCTATGAGGGTGACGGTGTACTGTTCAACCCACTGCGCGTAGAGGGTGGTGTTGGTGGCTATGTTGAATGTCGCTCCGGGCTGCTTGAGGGCACCGGTGGTGGCGTTGTGCATGCGCCAGCCTCCGAAGGCGTAGCCGGTCTTGACAAGGTCGCCCTTGCCCAATACCGTTACCTCGTCACCCACGCTGTAGGGGTTGTTGCTGTCCACGGGAGCCGTGCCGCTGGTTGCACCGTTGGCGTCGTAGGTCACGCTGGCCTCGCCCGAGCAGTTCGGATCGGACTCGTAATATGTGGTTCCGCCGCCGCCTTTCTTATAGAGTTGGATGGCGGTCTGGCCGGATGCGTAGTAGCGGAACATGTAAGCCGAGGAGTTATACCTCAGTTCATGACCGTTTGCAGCTTCAGCAACAAAGTTGCCACTGCTGATGGTCAGCGACTCATGGGCACTCTCCGAATCAAGAATGTTCATAGCGCCGCCTGATGTTCCGCTGGTGCGGTTGATATATTTACCGCTGGCGGACTTTATCGTTTTGGCAGTAGCGTTGATGGTGAACTCGGCAGCCTCGGTGGCAGACGTTGCCGTAATTTTATCGTTGGTTATGGTTACCGTAATTGACATGTTTGCCGCTCCGAGGTCTGTCTGACTGCCATCCAGAACCGTCGTGCCAGAGGCTATCAGGTACTGTCCGCTGGTGATGTCGTCGGTTGATGTTACCTTGGTGTATTCCGCGGTGCCGCCGCCGTCGTCAACCACGCTGGTGTAAACAGCGTAGAGGTTGGTGTTGGCCGTGGGAGTGACGGAAGACACTGTCGTCACGCTGCTCGTCGTTCCTGCAGCGATGCTGTCCGTGGCCCATCCGGCGAACGACCATCCGAGCGCCGAGCATGCCGCTGACGGCGTGGCCGTGCCGAGGTCCACCTCCGCGCAGGGCGAGCCGGTGAGCGTCTTGAAGTGCACGTTGTTAACTGTCGTCATGCCCGTCATGGTGCCCGCGCCGAGGTGCAGGGTGATGGTGTATGACGGCACGGTGACGGTGCAGGTAGCCGAGAAGTCGTCCGTTGTCGCCGCGGTGCCGTTGGTGGCGGTGGCGGTTATAGTCGCCGTGCCGGGGCTTACGGCGGTAACCTTACCCTCGCTGTCAACGGTGGCGACAGAGGTGTCGCTTGATGACCATGTTACGGTCTTGTCGGTGGCGGTGGCTGGGGCCACGGTGGCTTCGAGAGTGTCGTCCTCATCGCCGCACTCAACGGTCAGCGTGTTCTTGTTGAGCGTCACGCCGGTAACGTCAATAAGCTCGCAGACAGGAGCCGTTTGCCAGTAGGTGGTGGAAGTACCGCTGTTCTTTTTGTAGAGGTAAACATTTGCTTGACCACCATCTTTGTAGAAGCGGAAATAACCTTGAGTATTATAATGGAACACAGTGCCGTATGTCAGGGCAAGATCTATATCTGATGACGAGTTAAATGTAACCGAAATTGGATGATTAGCCGCAGTAGCCTTTGCATTCGTCGATGCTAGGCCATTACTATTGCTTGCTTGATAGTTGTAGTATCCGTCTTTAGTCTTCAGCACATAGGTGTTGCTTCCGGAAGTAATTTCCTCAAGGGTTACATTATATGTGTCACCCCACGTTGCAGCTACCGTCTTGCCACTGAGGTTTGAGCCGGGATTAACGTACGTATTTTGCGCACCAAGTGCACCGGTTCCTGTACCATTGACACGTCCGTCCGCAAAAATAGTGCTGCTGTAGGCAATCAGGTAATCACCTGCCCATGCAGTACCAAGGTCGCTCTCCACAAGCTCATAGTTGCCAGAACCGCCAGTTGTTGTCACCGTCCGCGTGTAAACCGCGTAGAGGATGGTATTGCCTGTGGGCGTGTATGAGCCGGAAGCGATGAGCGAGGGTTCGGTAGTTGTATTGGCCGCAATGCTATCTGTTGACCAACCCGCGAACGTCCAGTTGAATGGCGAGCCTGAGCATGCGCTTGTTGGCGTTGCCGGCAGCAGTGTTACCGTGCCGTTGACGGTCGAGAGCGGTGAGCCTGTCACAGTGCCGCTGCCGGCGTTGAGGGTGACGGTGTATGCCGTGGTGGTGAAGGTGTAGTCATCGCCGTAGCCTGTGCCGGCACCGTTGGTGGCGTAGGTGCGCACATGGTATGTCGTGCCGGGCACAAGTCCCGTAATGGCGGTGGAGTTGCCAAAAGAGGTGTTAACGGTGGTGTATGACATGCCTTTCTCAATTTGCGTAACGCCCGTTCCGCCGATAGCCGGGTCTGCCGAAGTGCCGTAAACCCAGCCGTATGAAGTTATGGAGCAGGTGCCGGTGCCAAGGCTCGTGATGCCGCCGGTGTTCGTCAGCGTCACGCCAGTTGCCGAGAGACCGCTGTAACTGCCAGTCGCAACTGTAGGAGCTGCCGTGCAGGTCGGAGCCGCGCAGGAAGTGATATAGTCGGAATAGGTCGTGGTGGATGGAGTACCTGTTTTATAAGTTACTTTAACTTTTGTAAGCTTGGTAGTACCTGTATTTGAGAAAGTAACTGAACTAGCATCTCCTGTCCAAACCTTGTTAGAATATGTTCCTGAATCAGGATTACCCAAATATATAGCAGAAGCCGTGAATTCAATTTTCGTGATATTGCCAACAGTAGACGTAACTGTACAAGTACCACCGTTATAGAAACGCCATGTATTATCGGAAGTATAAAACTTGGGATCATTAGTTCCGCCCTTGGTAGCACTTATTGTTACTCCAGTAGTAACAGTGTAACTTGTATAAACTTCTCCATTTGTACCCGAGAACGTCAACTCATTAGAAACTTCTTCCTCACTTCCTGGAGTTGTCGTTTCCGTTGCGAATACGGCGTAGAAGGTTCTGTCGGATGTTATGGTGGGCGGTGTGGTCCAGAGGCTGAGGTCGGAGGGAACCGTGTTAGTGCCTGTGGAGCCTATCCATGTTTCCGTCCAGCCCATGAATACCTTGGCGGAGCATGTGCCTCCCAGCGCGCCGTCGGCGACTGTGGGCGGCGTTGAGGTGTTGCCAGACACAACCGTTTCTGATTTTTCCGCCGTGCCGCTGTCGTTGCCCACATACCATTTTACGGTGTAAGAGGGCAGGTTGATGGTATATGCAGCGGAAGCCACGGAGGAGTTGTTGTAACAACTCTTATATGCTATTGCCTTAATGGTCTGCGTGCTGCTGACCGTTATGGCTCCGGAATATACTGTGCCTGTTGTAGCCGTTGGGTTGGTGCCGTTGGTGGTATAACGTATTGTCGCCCCTGATGTAGCGCATGCGAGCGTGACGCTCTGAACAGAGGTATATGTCCCTGCCGCAACGGAGAAAGTCGGCGTGGCGCATGTGCCTGCGCTGTTGACAGTGACGTTGCATGTGGCAGTCTTGCCGCTGCCGTCGGCAGCAGTGGCGGTGATGTTGGCTGTGCCGGCCGCCACTGGTGTTACGACACCGGCAGTGCTAACGGTGGCAACTGAGGTGTTGCTTGACGACCATGTAACGTTCTTGTTGCAGGCGCCAGACGGCGTTGCTGTGGCAGTCAGCGTTGAGGTGCTGCCTCCGCAGGTCAGCGATAGTGTACTGCTGCTGAGCGACAGCGAAGTTACTTTAGTGTCCTGCACGGTGACAGAGCAGGTGGCGGTCTTGTCGTCCGTGGTGGCCTCTGTGCCGTTGGTGGCTGTGGCGGTGATGGTGGCAGTGCCCGCGCTGACGGCGGTAACGACACCGGCGCTGCTAACGGTGGCGACAGAGGTGTTGCTCGACGACCATGTTACCGTCTTGTTGGATGCGTCAGATGGCGACACGGTAGCGGTTATAGTCTGCGTGCCAGTCGGGCAAGTGAAGGTCTTACTCGTCGGGTTAAGCGACACACCCGTGACATCGACGGTGCCACCTGGCACGGTAATTAAGACATCATCAATGATGAAACGTTTTTTACTACTTGCAAACGTAACAGTTGTGGAAGATGTGCAATTGGAAATGGTACAAGTGAATGTTGTCGCACCAGACCAATTTACCGCTCCCGAAGTACTTGTTGTTTTATATGTGCTACCGCTAATTGTCGTGTTACCAGATATTGTGCCGCCACCTGAAACTGTAACATTTAAGTTTCCTCCGTCAGTATTCCAACATGCAGCATGGAAAGTTAATGTAACGGTTTTTCCATTAGCCGTTGCGCCTAATGTGCTGGTAGTAATGCTTCCTGATTTTTTACTAGTTCCAAATCTAGCAGAACCGAAGTGCTGGTACACATAGGTAAATGCGCTCCAACCAGTTCTTGTGGTTATTGCTGTACCAGTATTAGTAGCAGTGCAATTACTAAAATCATCGCTGAACACAGTCGTCTGCGACCACGCCGTTGTTGTTGTGAGTGCGAGTGTTGCCAGCACGAGGAGCGCGCGCAACGTGTGGCGCGCGGTGTGCGAGAACGATGCCCCTGTGCCGCCCGTGGTGACGTGTGTGCCGCCCGCTGTGCGGTATGTGGCCGGGGTGAGGAGGCCGCGGAGCGCCCTGCCCCAGCCTCTCAATGTTGAAGAAAGTAAATTTGCTTTCATAATATTTTATATTTTTTTATTTTTTTATTATTACCGCATAGCGGTTTTCGATTGATAACCGTATGAGCGACCGTGAAGCGGTCGTCTATGTTGTAACCGCATGTCGCGCCAGCGACTTGCGGTGGGGCGAATAACAATCTAATTATCAACTTTCTGCAATAACATGCAACTCCGCGTGAACTTCTGTTAATCGCCGGTATCTCACGTTTTTGCACAGCAATAGCATAGCATTAATACGCAAAGTTACACAATATTATTTATACGGCAAAACTTTTGGCGAAAAATTTACATCGCGGAGTCAAAATTTCCACATCTTACAAGCAAATGCCTCGGCAAATGCTCTACGGAGGAATGGAGGAATGGAGTGGGGCGGGAAAGGTTCTACGGAGTGGTGGAGGAATGGAGTGGGGCTGAAAAGGTTCTACGGAGGAATGGAGTAATGGAGTGGGGCG
Source organism: Paludibacteraceae bacterium (assembly GCA_017454915.1). Lineage (GTDB taxonomy): Bacteria > Bacteroidota > Bacteroidia > Bacteroidales > Paludibacteraceae > UBA3747. The sequence continues at coordinate 6,057 of JAFTCC010000064.1, read as the reverse complement.
GGAAAGGTTCTACGGAGGAATGGAGGAATGGAGTGGGCTGAAAAACGGGAAATCGGGAAATCGAAAAAACGGGAAAACGGGAAATCGGGAAAAGGGGAAATCGGATAATCGAGGAATCGAAGGGCAGGAAAACGGGAAATCTTTTTTACAATTGTCCGTTTTCGACGAGGATGATGACTCGCTCGACGATTTGGTCTTTGTCCTTTCCGTCATACTCTTCCTTGAGGTCGTTGCCGAAGAGTTTTGCGAGTCCCTGCCAGAATCCTGCGGCTATTTTGCCTCGGTAGAGTTTGATGAGTTCGTAACTTGTGATGTGGCACTCCCTGTCCACGAGTTTCATGAGCATTTGCCCTTGTTTTGCGGAGAAGTTGCTCAAGGCTGGCTTGTATTTCCGGAGCAGGTCTTTTTCGAACTCGTTGAGGTATTTTTTGCGTTCCCGCTCAGTTTTAATGTTAGCGAGGTCTTTTTCTACCCGTTGGTACTCGATGCTGATGATTTTGGCGTATGGTAGCGTTTTTTTCACGTCGCGTACGGTTCGCCAGTAGAATTTTTCCTGCCTTTTGTTTTTGAATTTGAGCGGTCCGAAGCAGTATATGGGCTTGAGTTGCACGTATGGCATGGTGTCGCCGTTGTGCACGACGCACCTGACGAGGTCTTGGCTGATGTCGTCGTCCGCCATGGCCGGTAAAAAAGCCGTGAGGGCAAGCAACCATATTAAAAATGCGCGATACATGATGCTCTTTGTCCTTTCCCTTTTGTCAATCAAACAATGTGCCACTTTTTTTTGTAAAAAAGTTTGGCGGAATTAGAAAAAAGTGTTAACTTTGCAGTCCCAAAACGAAAAGTCTTGGTATTCGGGATGTAGCTCAGCCCGGTAGAGTCCACGTCTGGGGGGCGTGTTGTCGCAGGTTCAAATCCTGTCATCCCGACTGAAGCGAAAGGCGAACACTTGAAAAAAGTGCTCGCCTTTTTGTGTTTGGCTAGTTTTTCTAGTTTGGCTAGTTTTTCTAGTTTGGCTAGTTTTTCTAGTAATTTTAGTTTTTCTAGTAATTCTAGTTTTTCTAGTTTGGCTAGTAATTCTAGTAATTCTAGTTGGGCTAGTTTTTCTAGTTGGGTAAATTTGCTGTTAGTCGTTGAAATAATGATGTTTGGAGCATAGTTTTGCGGAGTTTGGAAACTTTTTTCTATCTTTGCGGTTCGCGGGTTGAGCTGATATTCAGGTTCGCGGGTTGAACGGATGAAACGAATATTGCGGTTCGCGGATTGAACGAATGAAACGAATATTGCGGTTCGCGGATTTAACGAATGAAACGAATATTGCGGTTCACGGATTGAGCTGATATTTAGGTTCGCGGGTTGAACGAATGAAACGAATATTTAGGTTCGCGGATTGAACGGATGAAACGAAAATTGCGGTTCGCGGGTTGAACGGATGGAGCTGATGTAATAACCTTTTTAAGTTCACATAATTTCACTGCCATGAAACGTTTTTTATTTACCCTGTTGTCTTTTTTCGCATATTTCCATGTCTTTGGCGTGTCGATACCGGGCGGCACGAATTTGTACCTCTCTCCGAGCAGCGACTGGAAGAAGGACAATGCTCGTTTTGCGGCATATTTTTTCAGCGGCAGCGTCAACGCCTGGGTTGGGATGTCCACAGTGAGCGGCACGTCGTATTATCTTGCCACAGCTCCCTCGGGCAGTTGGGACAAAGTGATTTTCTGCCGCATGAACGGCAGCACTACGTCGAACAACTGGGACAACAAGTGGAACCAGACCGGTGACCTGACCTACGACGGCGTGAACAACCTCTTCACGGTGCCCTCGGGCGTATGGGACGGCGCGACAAGCGCATGGAGTTATTATGACGACGGGTCGGGCAGCAAGCGTTATTACGTGGCAGGGACAATGAACGGCTGGAACGTGAAGGGCGACGAACTCATTGACGGCTCTCACACTTACACCGCCCTCGCCTCGGGCAAATATGAGTTCAAAATCACCGCCGGCACGTGGGATGTGTCGTTTGGCTATGAGTCGCTCGACTGCCGGTCCACGACGATAGCGTGTGAGGAGTCGGGCGAGTATGGCGGCAACATCAGTTTCACCCTTTCGGAAGCCGCAGATGTGACGATTTCGTTCGTGGGCGGCAAAATCAGCGTGAGTGTTCCGGGCGGCAGGCCAAACTGCGGCGGCATGGGCGGCAATGTGGGCTGCTATTATGTCAAACCCGCTATGCGCGATGTGATGCTTCAGGGATTCTACTACGACGGCTATGGTGGTTCGGAAGCAGAGTTCAGTTATAACACCAAATGGGAGACCCTTGACGCGCAAGCCGCTGCCTTGAGCCGTTTCGACATCGTGTGGCTGCCACCCTCTGCTATGGGTGCCGGCACTGGCTATCACCCCAAACAGTGGAGCAATCAGAACAGCGAGTGGGGCTCGTCGGCACAGCTCAAGAAACTCATAGGTGACCTGCATTCCCAGGGCGTGAAAGTGATGGCAGACATCGTCGTCAACCACCGCGACAACAAGTCCACTTGGTGTGACTTCTACCCCGATGATTTTGGCGATTACGGCTCGTTTCAGCTGACAGCGGAACATATCTGCAAAGACGACGAGGTCAACAAAGGTAACAACGGTTGCCGCGCCACGGGCAACAACGACACCGGCTATCAGGGCGTAGACCAAGTTGACGGCGTGTGGGGCGCATGGTCCGGAGCGCGCGACCTTGACCACACCAGCCACTACGTGCGCAACGACGTGAAAGCCTACCTGCTGTGGCTTAAGAATGTGATAGGCTATGACGCATGGCGCTGGGACATGGGCAAAGGCTTCTCGCCCACGTATTTCAACGAGTACAACTACGTTTCCGACCCCTATATGTCAGTGATAGAGATGTGGGAGGGCAATGAGGGCGTGCTTGCCGACTTTTTGAAGTACTGCCGTCCGTCGGGCGACTATGACAAGCCGTGGGACGCCGCCAACCCCGGCTCCATGCTCTTCGACTTTGCCACAAAATACCAAGCCATAAACGAAGGTGTAGGCGCGGCAGCGTTTGAGAACCTGCGTGGCAAAGGCATGCTTGGAGCCGGCAACGCGCGGTATGCCGTAACCTTCGTTGATAACCACGACACCTACCGCAACGGCAGCTGCCTTGCCAAGGTGGGCGACGGTAAGCACAAAATCATGCAGGCGTACGCTTACCTGTTGTCAATGCCCGGCGTGCCTTGTGTGTTCTACCCGCACTGGAAATCCTTCCCCACCGAGATAAACGCGCTAATAGACGCCCGCCATGCCGTAGGCGTCAACAGCACGAGTGCCGTCGATGATTCGGAGACAGGCGACAACACCTATCGCGCAGCGATACAAGGCACCAAAGGCTATCTGATACTTCGCGTTGGCGCCGACATCTATGGTCATGAGCCCGGCAGCGACTATAAGATAGCCGCAGAAGGTTACGGGTACCGCGTTTATGTGCCCAAATCCGTAACCGTGGGCGACCTGCCGCAGACCACGCAGTACTACCTCACCGGCAAGGACCTTGCAGGCAGTTGGGAACCCGATGCGCTGCTAATGTCTGATGGCAAGTACACGTTCAAGAACTTAAACGCCGGAATATACACCTTTAAGATTACCACAGGCACTTGGGACACCAATTTCGGGTATGCCGACCTCGGGGCCGTAAAGGGTGAGACCATTTTTGCGGAAGGTGACGCCGACGGCAATGTGTTGCTTCACGTGTTGGAAGCGCAGGAAGTCAGCATCAGCATTGCCCACCGCCGCATAGTTATAGAAGGTGCCGGCAAGCCCTTGCCCACTGGCGTAACTTACACAGTTAGCGTGCCGCAAGGCACCGCGGCGTGCTACATAGCCGGAGAATGGAACTGGAACACCTTCACGCCAATGCAGCAAGTAGGGGAACGCAAATATTCTATAACGCTTGAGAGCACCACAACAGACATGGTTTATAAGTACTCGTGCTGCGCAGATTGGAAATGCGTGGAACTAAAGTCGGACGGCAGCGATGTGACTAACCGCACGTACAGCAAAGAGGACATTGTGGAGCGTTGGGCAAGCAGCGGTGAGATTACTGCGCTTGACGGTGCTGACGTCGCCGACGGGTTGACAGTGAGCGTGTCAGGCAACGTGCTAAGCATAGAAATTGCGCAACCGCAGTCCGTGGCTGTTTACGACGCCTCGGGGCGCGCTGTCGGAGTGTCGCACTGGACACAGGAACTGACACTCACACTGACGCGCGGCATATATCTGGTCCGCACAGCAACAGCGACACGAAAAGTCATAGTGATGTGAACATGAAACGCGGGGCTGCCAATCAGGCAGCCCCGCGTTGTTTCGCGTTGTCAAAATCGGTTATATAACCTAAAGGGAGAATTTATTTGCAGGTACTGACGAGCAGTTGTTCGATGTATTTGGTTACGGCGTTGGTCTTGCAGTCGGGGTCGGCGATGATTACAGCAAACGCGTATTTGTGTCCGCTTGGTCCGTCGGCATAACCGGCGTAGCTTTTAATGCGGCTCGTGGTGCCAGACTTGCACCTGACGCGTTTAGTAAGCGGTGTTTGTGAGAGGAAGTTGCGCACCGTCCCGTCTTTTCCGGCAAGCGGCAGAGAGTTGAAGAACGCCTCATATTTGTTGCTGTTGGTCATATATACAAGCATATCGACGATGCTGGCAGCGCTGACCCTGTCCACCGGCGACAGTCCCGAGCCGTCGCAGATGTTGTTCCACTGCATGGATGGCACTTTACCCTTCCAGTAGTTGATAATGGTTCCGGCGGCATTGGCTTGGGTGGATATGTCAACGCCACGGCTGCCTATGAGACGGAAAATATGTTCAGCGTACATGTTGTTGCTCTTGAAGTTGGTGAGTTTGGCTATTTCCGCCAGTGATGGCGAGGCGTGAATAAAGAGCAGCTGATGCTTTGCTGTGTCAGCTGTTTGTGTGTACGTGGGTTTGCCGGTGATGCCAATGTTTCTCTCTCGCAGGGCTTTTGTGAAGTCGGATGCGAGAAGCAGCGCGGGGTTAGGCAGGTCGCCCGAGACGGAGAAAGTTTCCTTTAAGTCGCTTGCATTGCCAGTCAGCACACGAGTGTTGACGAGTGGCAGTCCGCGGACATATATGTTGGTAGTGGGAAGGCTGGCATTGCAGGTTATGTTGTTTACAAACGATAGCGAGTCGATTTCAGGAGCTATTGATTCGATGATGACGGGTTTGCCGTTACCTTGTGTGCGCAGGTGAATAGCCATGCTGTTGTCGCAATATGCGATGGCAAACACCCCTGGCGCATAGTAGTTTCCGATGTCTTCCCAGAGCCAGAAAGGATTGATGTTTTCGATGTCGAAGCGCGAGATGTCGGCTATGACTCTGCCGTTGATTTTTTTAATGCCTTTTTCGGCTATTTTGTCGCACCACAGTCTGAGGAACGCTCCGTTGCCGAGAAATTTGCTGCCCATGGTGGGGTCTCCACATCCGACGATGTAGATGTTGCCGTTGAGCACTCCGCTGGCGTTAATTTCGCCGTCGGTTTCGATGCGCGTCTTGTAGAGGTAGTTAGGTCCGAAGATTTCAAGTGCCGTGGCTGTCGTTATGGTTTTCATGACCGACGCTGGCGGTGTGAGTGCATCGGGGCGGTATTCCGCCACAACAGTGTTGTTGGTGATGTCCCTGACCATAAGGCTTATGTTAGCGTGCTTGAGGTTAGTGGTTGAGGTCAGAGTGTTCACAGCAGGATGCTGCGCACCGGCAAGCATGGTGAACGCCAGCGTGAGAAGTGTCAGTATTTGTTTTCGCATGTTCTACAATTATTTGAAAATAATAAACCGCGTTAGTTTTTTTGTGTCGCCCCTACGGGGCTAAATCAAATGGACGTGTCCGAGTTCCGTGGGTTCCACCCACGGCTAATTCTGTGTCGCCCCTACGGGGCTAAATTAAATGGACGTGTCCGAGTTCCGTGGGTTCCACCCACGGCTAATTCTGTGTCGCCCCTACGGGGCTAAATTAAATGGACGTGTCCGAGTTCCGTGGGTTCCACCCACGG
>JAFTCC010000008.1 GCA_017454915.1 Paludibacteraceae bacterium | reverse complement strand
TTGCGCGAGCGGGTAGAGTAGCGGTTATAGTCCACATTGACAGTCAGCTCGCGCTCCAATGTCTCGCTGAAGGTGTGCGTAAAATTCAGGTTCGCCGTATGCTGTGGGGCCTTGGTGCGCGACGATGTAGAAGTCGTGCTGAACGTGGTGTCTGTGCCCTGAACGGTATAACCGATATTGCGACCATCGATGACACTCTGCGATGCTACCATATATGGCACCTGCACGATAAACCCGAAGGTGTTGGTCGAGTCGATATACCAGTCGTTTCCGGCTTTAATAAGGTAGTACTGAAAACCAATGTCGTAGCCCGAACGTGAATAGTTCGATGTTGCCGGTGCAGAACCTGTTGCAGGCATGGTGCGGCCGGTCTCGAAGTCTATATCGTTCTGCGCAAATACCTGCGTCAACTGCCCGAAAGTGTAGCTCTTCTCGCCGCGATAATTCAGGTTGAGCGACACCATATCCATCTGCAACCAACGCCGTACATCATCGAAATACATACCGCCGTAGGCTGCTGAGAGCATGCCGTTCAGGCCCCGCATCATGTTGCGTTTGGTCTTTATGTTGATAATACCGCCTTGTCCCGAAGCGTCATATTTGGCTGATGGATTGGATATTATCTCAATCTTCTCAATCGTATTCCCGTCGGTGCCGTCGAGCATGGCTTTGAGTTGCTGGCCGCTTAGGTATGAAGGTTTGCCATCGATATAAATCTCAACTGATTTGCCGTTGACTGTTATATTGCCATCCTTGTCAATGCGCACGCCCGGGGCACGACGCAGAATATCATTTCCATTACTACCGGCAGCGAGTGGCGACTGACTCACATTCATGACCAACTTATCCATCTGTCGCTCTATCAGCGGCCGTTTGGCTTTTACCTCCACTTCTGCCAACTGCTCGGTCTCTTCCTGCAGCACAAAATCCGGTCCGCCGAACGCCGTCTTGTATCCCACAAACGATGCCTGCAGGATGTATCTCTCCTCCCTTGTGGGGAGGTCGGGAGGGGCTACTATATATCTCCCATTCTCATCAGTGATTGCACCGGTCACAAGCACCGAATCCCGACTAAGCACCGACACGGTAACAAACGGCATTGCCTCGCCTTGCCGGTTCGTAACCTTACCTGTTATCGTCTCTGCAAAAGCACCAAGACTAACAATTAGACTAACAAAAAAGAGAATCAATCTTTTCATATCGCATGAGTTTTTAGAATTATACCTTTGGAAAGGCTATATGCCCCTTTCCAAATTCCGCTGCAAAATTACAGCCCCTCGCTCACCTGCAATATGAAAAATCGGACATATTTACCTTTATTCCATCTAAATATACTCTTCATGCACACACAGCCCATTCTTATCCCCCCAAAAAAAACTCTGCCATTTCGAACTCCCCGATCCCCTCACCCTCACCAAAAAAAATACAAAAAAATATCATCTCCTTTGGATATTCGCAAAAATAGTCGTACATTTGCAACGTAAATTAATTAGCTCAACTATACGTAAATACATCGGAGACAAAACCATGGCACGCCCAATCAAAGAAACACCGACACTATATGGCGAAGACGCACGCCGTTTCGCATACGCGGTAGAGCATCCCAAACCCGTTTCAACAGAAGATGTTAAACGAGCACAGGAAGCATACGAATGGTGTAAGTCTATTGCAAAATTTGATTTCGGATGGTAAATAAAAATAATCTGGAACTTATGTTGGTAACAGCTGATACAAAGTTGTTGCCGTTTCTTGATAGTTGATGCTTACTCAAGCGCAATAGACTTTTATGTGAAGAATGATTTCGATTTTTTCACTAATAAAGATGTGAAAGACGATACCCGCCTGATGTATTTCGATCTCAAACCATTCAAAGACAAACAACAAGCCAACATAAACCCAACGGCAACAATGCCAAATTAACACATTTCCCGCCTATGATAAAAAACGATTAAAAGGCAACATACACAATAAAGCGTAATAAGCCCAACTTGATTTTCTGAAACCCTAGACAAGTTAACAGAAATCATTAATGTTTCAAGTACGGTTTATGCACGCTCACGTATTAGCGTGAGTTTTCCGTGCATTTGTTTGAAACATTAAGGTAAGTCTAGGACCTCAAACAATCAAATGAAGCGAACGAAAGCGCACGCTTTTTCGTGTCCTATTAGGTCCTATAGTATCTATTGCGATCTATAATAAACCAACAATAATTTTTAAAAGTGCGCCCGATACTCACAGGGTATGACAAAATGAAAAAGTATTTTTATCTGGCACTCATGTGCCTCGCAAGCGTGGTAACTTTCACGGCTTGTAACGAAAAAGGCAACAACAATCCCGACAAAGACGGCAGTTGGTACACATCTGCATCGCAGATTGATGTAACGGCCTTCGATGACAAGAACAACAAATGCTGGGCAATCGACCTTTGGTGTGATGGTACCACAATCGGTCGTCAGTATGAATGGGCAACCGAATCAGAGATAGCATTGCTGGCCAAAAGCATGCTCATCGCAGACTACGAACACTTCGGCTATCAGACCAAGAAAGTGAAATGGTTCGAAGCAGATGCCAATGACGAGGATGCTTGTCATGCTCAAGTTTGGGAAGGAGCTGTATGTTGGGAAGAAACAGTTAGTTACAATGGTTCGCAATCTGAAACAAACTTCGGCTGGATGCCGGAAGCTAACATGAAAGAGCGTCACGATTACTATGAGAGCAAAGGTCTTACGCATACCTACACTCGCGCAACAGCAGAAGATGAAGATGCATGCAATGCGCTGAACGAACAAAATCCGGATACGACGGTTGTTCCACCGGTAGATCCGTACGCTAATTTGGACAGTATAACTTTCAAGTG
>JAFTCC010000063.1 GCA_017454915.1 Paludibacteraceae bacterium | reverse complement strand
TAAAGAACAATTACGACCGCGTGAATGTGACTATGCCTAAAGGTCATCGCGAGGTCATCAAAGCCGCCGCTGATGCCGTAGGTGAATCCGTCAACGCCTACATCAACAAAGCTGTTGATGAACGCATGGAGCGTGATAACGTTGCGCCTGAGAGCGCAGAATAGGCAGGGAGGCTGTTACAATGGGATTGTTAGATGACCTGGAACGGGATGCGTGTTTCTACGCTGCTATCAACGCAAGCAGGGACGAGATTGGCAAACCTGACCCATACAAGGCGGCGGGCATCGTCATGGGCATGGGGTACGGCTATTCTTTGCACGACGCCGCCACGCTGGGCGCTATGCTCGGCAGAGAGGGCGCATTTAACGACAAGGAGGATGAGCTATGAGCAATCGTGAAAAATGTGTTGATCTGCTCAACAGCGTACCTGATTACAAGATTGGCTATGTGCTGGCCTATCTGCAAGGGCTGACCGCCGACGAAGAAGCTGATGACGCTTTTTGTGAACGTATGTACCAGAACTATTTGAATGATCCGGACAAGGGTGAATCCTATTCGCTGGAAGACTGCGTTAAAGAATGGGGGCTTGATTGATGTATAAGCACATCATCAAGAAACCGGCGAAAAAATTTATTGATCGACTCCCAAAGCCAGAAAAAGCGCGTCTTGTTTCGGCAATAGAGCAATTACCAGACGGCGAAGACATAAAGCCGTTAAAAGGGCAAAGCAATTTGCTGAGGCTGCGCGTGGGAGGATACCGGATTATCTACTCTGTCGATAACGGACAACTTGTCGTGTATGTGATTGATGTTGACAGTCGTGGGGATATATACAAACGATACTGAGGACACGAAAAAAGCGGGGGCTTCACGGCTCCCGCTTGCTTTATTGCTGTTCGTCCATGTTTTTCAGCGCATAAAGAATACATTGATTGATAAATTCGTTCCTTGATATACCATAAGCGGCTGACTTCATATCAATTTGGCTCAGTACATCTGAGGGTATCCGAATCGTCGTGACCTCTTTATCTGCTTTCTTGGGTAAGAATTTCTCCATCGGCACACCTCCACTCTTGCAATATTGTATCCTTTTTGCTATGATTAAAATATATCCATAAAGCGAAACTAATAAAGGATACAAAAGGAGGACGCTATGAAGAAATTGCTCACCATTTCGCTTTTGATTGTCGTCATGCTATCTATTGTCGCTGCTCCCAGCGTATATGCAGCAAGCGACGAGGCAATCAAAGCCGCCACTGACCTACACAATCTTGGATTGTTCAGTGGAGTCGGAAAGAATGCGGATGGCTCAACTAATTATGATCTTGATCGTACAATGACTCGTGCTGAGGCAGTGACAATGCTTGTTCGGCTACTCGGAAAAGATGAAGCAGCAAAGGCGGAAACATGGCAAACGCCGTTTACCGATGTTGCGGAATGGGCAAAACCCTATGTTGGCTATGCTTATGCAAATAAGCTGACCGGAGGAACAAGCAAAACGACGTTTAGCGGATCGGATAATACTACCACAGCGCAGTATTTAACATTTGTTCTTCGCGCTCTCGGTTATAGCAGTGATTCTGATTTCAAGTGGGACAAAGCCTGGGAGTTGACAAATCAACTTGGTATAACTTCCGGTCAATATGATGCAGTGTCAGATTTTATGCGTGGAGATGCTGTGATTATCTCTCGCGCTGCGCTATCAGCAAGAGTCAAAGGAACCGATCTCACCCTCTTGGATAGCTTAAAGTCTGAAAAGACCACTCAGGAAGAATCCAAAACACAAGAGGCACAAAAGTCACAGGATGAAACGCCTGCTGCTGGTTATGTATTCCACATATCGGATGAGGCAGTGAAATCGGCGATCAACGATGGGAAAGCAGATTTTAGCACTGTCTCATCAAAGTTGAGTAAATACATGGTCAAGGCATCCTCAACAAGCTCGTATTATGCCGAACAGGTAGCGAAAGAGAGTGAAGTTACTGTTCTTTGCCCTCGTGCTTATCTTATGCGTCAGTCGTGTATGAAGTATCTTGAGTTCAAAGAATATAGCTTTTCAGATGGACGCGCCTATTGTGACAAGGCCGAAGAAATGAAATATATTGGGATCGAAGTTCATGCCGTAGAAACGCAGTATAGTACAACATCGACCTTTTCTGTCGGAGTCATGCAAGATGGCAACATTATCCAGAGTGCCGTATCTGGCTTAGATTCGTTTCCAAGCAAAGGGTCTGGATGGCCAAACTTTCCCAAATATTATAGGGCAGGCGTGGTCGGGTTTTCTCAGGACAGCATTAACATCTCAAAACCGATTCAGATTATTGTTCGGTACATTACTGGCGATGAGATTACCTATACAATCAATCTGCAGGACTATGTATAAGGCAAAGGCGCGGCGGTTCTTCCGTCGCGCTTCTTTTTGGCTCCTGCCGAGAATATACCGTTTTTCACAGAAAAACCAGTCGTGTTTCGTTTCTTGCCTGTTTGCGGCAAATGATACCCGCTCCTGCCGTGCTGCATATAGCGCCCGCCAGCGGCAGCTGGTGCGGAGCTAAACGGCAGTAGTGCGGCTGCCGCTGAGCGTCGCACGGCTGCCGTTGGCGACCGCACTGGCTGCCGTTGGGCTCCGCAGAATGCAGCCGTGCGGCTGTTCTGTGCTTGAAATCTCACTGGTTTACTGTGAACACTCGTAACCTCACCCCAAAAGGCCGCGATCTGCTGATTTACGAACTTGTGGAGGCGAGAAAGAAATCTGTTGGCGCTCCAATAGGGAATAAGAATAACAACGCGAAAGCTAAAAGTCAATTAGACCAAAGTGGTCAAATTGACTTTGCAGGCTCCACTCGCCGCGCCGTCGCAAAAGAACTTGGCGTCGGGCGATTTGCGCAAACTGGAAAAATTATCTTTGTACCACTTGACAAATTAGAACAAACGTGCTATATTATGATTGTAGTCGAGGCGGGGTTTGAAACGGCTCTGGTCTCTGTTAGCGCTGGATAGTTTGAGCGGACAGGTTTCCCCATCCGCTCGCTGCCTCATGAGGCATAGTCCGGGCGGTTATTGTGCCGGTCTCTGATCTGGAGCACCAGAGACACAATGGAGATGCTCACCCTTTCTTATTGTCAAGTATTGTAAAAAACAATGATACCCGAAGGAAGTTACTTGACGTTAAGGAAACGTTGCATCACAAAGTTGTAACTGGTATCAGGCATCGGTGGTTCCCTATTATCCAGCGCTACACAGAGCATAGGCGTACCCGCGTATTTTGACCGCCGAGGCTCGAATATATAGCGACGGCTCAGGGGCGCGGCAGGCGTCCGCTCCGCTCAGCCTTAGCAACGGAAGGTCAGGGTTTATGCCCTGGCCTTTTGTGTTGTGGGAGAGACGGCGCGATTATTGATATTGGCTTGACACTCTCGAAGCCATGCGTTAGAATACCCTTAAAAATCCTGTATCGTATATGGATCAAGTTCGCGCACTTGACCCTTTAATTGACCCTTTACACTTTAGAGAACATTTTATAGTATTTAACATTTTGCGCGTCCAGGGACTTTCATGGTCGAGTGAAAGAGATGTAATTTACACTATTTTTCACCAAAACAATGCACGGCACAAATTCGAGTCCTGTACCGCGCACCAGAAAAACACCTGATTTCTTCGGAAATTGGGTGTTTTTTCAACTTTTTAAGCAAGGTTCTCCCGGACAGCTTTTGCTATCTTGCGGTGATTTGCGGTAAACTGCGGGAAAACGATGATGCAGTTTGGGACTTGTGTGAAGTCATTGTCGTCCGAGGGCAGGCGTACTCAGAACACATATTACTGAGAACTTTTCGAAAAACTTTCTCTGCCGGTGTTAATTTTTTCCGCCGCCGCCCGATATAACTGGTGAAGGCCAATGGCAAACGCCACGGCTGGAACGATTTCAAACCTCCGGAGGCAGGGCCCGTCTCGCGGAGGGACGAAACGATTTAAC
>JAFTCC010000001.1 GCA_017454915.1 Paludibacteraceae bacterium | reverse complement strand
CTCAAACAACTACCTCTTCAGCGTATCGCTTATAATGCTATTCCTTCAGTTGTTTATACCAACCCTGAAATCGCATCGGTCGGACTGCGCGAGTCAGACCTTTCCGGCGACAACTGCGTTCTGCCGATAGAGCACGAAGTGAAGTCGATACCCATGACTTTTTCCGGGCGATTTGTGGCAGAGAATGAGGGCGAAACAGGATTGTGTAAACTTATCATCGACAAGAAAAACCAAACCGTACTTGGTGCTCACTTGTGCGGCAATCCGTGTTCCGAATTTATTGCGGCAGCATCCTTTGCCGTTCGTATGGGATACACTGTGCCGGAGTTCCGCCAAGTGGTATTTCCGCACCCTACAGTAAGCGAAGTGCTACGAGAAGCGATATTGTAAAATTGATATGGTATGGCGGTTATTTTACCGGCGGATGAAATAAATGTAAAATGGCAAAACGGGTATTGATAGCTATGTCGGGCGGCATCGATTCTTCGGTGGCGGCAATGTTGCTGCTTGAGCAAGGCTACGAGCTTGTAGGCGTTACTTTCCGCACTTTCGACTCAATCAAAGAATCGTGTCTTGCAAAGGAAAAAGGCTGCTGTTCTGTAGAAAATATTATGGAAGCCAAACATCTCGCAGAGCGACTCGGGTTTGAACATCATATTCTCGATTACCGTCAGATATTCCGCGACACGGTGATACGTAATTTTACAAGTGAATATATGTGCGGACGAACTCCTAATCCGTGTGTTTTGTGTAATTCGCATATCAAGTGGGGAGAACTGATGCGTGCAGCCGATGAGTTCGGTTGCGAAAAGATTGCCACGGGTCATTATGCCCGTATAGCTGAGCATAACGGACACCTATATCTGCGTGTCGCCGCCGATACAACCAAAGATCAGACTTATTTCCTTTGGATGCTTACCGAAGAGAATCTTCGCCGTACGGTATTCCCGCTTGGCGATTTGCAAAAGACAGAAGTTAGGCAATTGGCTGCTGCCCATGGCTTTAAAAAACTGTCAGAGAAAAGAGAGTCGCAAGAGATATGTTTTATTCCCGACAACGACTATCGAACATTTCTTGCTTCTGAGGGTTTGATTGTTGAAAAAGGAGTGTATGTCGATGCCGATGGCAACCGACTTGGCGAGCACGACGGTTATTGCAATTATACTATCGGTCAGCGCAAAGGTTTAGGTATCGCACTTGGCAAACCATGTTATGTAACACGTATCGATGCAGCAACTAATACGGTGCAACTTGGCAGTCACGACGACCTGCTTACCAACCGTGTTGACGCTGATCAGATTCGTGTTCGCGACACGCAGTGGCTGAAGAACGACCCGGAAGTAGAAGTGCGAATCCGTTATCGCAGCAAGGCTGTGCATGCGCGTTTGCAAATTGATGGTACGCACTTAACAGCCTTCACTTATGAGCCTGTATGGGGTGTAACACCGGGTCAATCGCTTGTGGTGTATAAAGAAGGAATGGTGGTCGCAGGAGGAATAATATGATTTCAAATTTCTAATTAGTTAAGTTTATTTCTATTGGCGGAAATAATTTCTGAAAGGGACAGCGCGAATAAATTTCTGTTTCATCTGAACAATCTGTGCCATCAGTGTGAATTTTCTTTTTTAATAGAGCAATTTCAATCATTATGAGACGATATACATTTTTATTTATTATGTTGTACGTTGCTTCCTTTGCAAGTGCACAAAGTGTAAAAGAGCAGTTGTTGGCACTCGAAGGTGTGGAAAGTGTTGAACAGATTGCGGGTGGTAAGTTTCTTGAAAAGTACGTTGTCAATTTTCGGCAACTGCGTAATCCTATAGGAAACCCAGCTGATACTTCCACATTCCTTCAGCGTGTGATAGTGGGGCATATTGATATTGATAGTCTGGTGGTGCTTCATACGCATGGTTATAATGCTGCCGACCATAAGCAACGAATTACGGTGCGCGATGAGTTGTCGGAGATTTTCAACTCGAACGATATATGGATTGAGCACCGCTATTTCGGTACCTCATGCCCTGCCGATACTAATTGGAACGAGGTTACTACAGCTAATGCTGCATACGATGCACATCGCATAATACAGGCTTTGCGAACTGTTTATAAGAACAAATGGATAAGCACCGGCGGTAGCAAAGACGGTATAACATCGGTTCTTCTCAGTATGTATTATCCTCAGGATATCGACGTGGCAGTGCCTTATGTGGCTCCATTCTGTCTCACAACAGCCGACAAGCGTGGCATCAAATTCATGCAAACCGTGGGTACTGAAAGCAAACGCGAACGTATCCGTAACTGGCAGCTGGAAGCGCTCAAGCGCCGTGATGTGTTGCAACCGATGGTTAAGCATTATGCCGATTCACTCAATATGCGATTCTCAGTGCCCTTCGATATGATATACGACTATTGCATTCTCGACTACGACTTCGGGGTGTGGATGCGGGGTGTTGAGGAAGATAGTATTCCGCTTCGCAATGCCGACAATCAGACTATGTACCGGCATTTCCTTAAGTATGCTAATCCCGATATGTTCGACCGTGCTAATATGCATCACCAGACCTACTATGTGCAGTCGGCTAAGGAACTTGGCAATTATGCCTACGACCTTCAACCGTTTAAGAAATTACTTTCGGCTTCTACTCTCAAAACAAAGGATTATCTAAAACCTCTCTACCTGCCTGAAGGCGGCGATTGGGATTTCACGTATTCCGACTCTACCCGTTGTCGTGTGATTGACTTTCTTAAGACTACCGACCGATACCTGCTCTTCGTCTATGGCGAGACCGACGCTTGGACGGCTTTTGCTATCGACGACCCTGCCGCCAAGACACTTAATAACCCCGACCATATAAAGAAATATGTGCTGCCGGGAGGATGCCATTACTCAAAAATACACGAGTTCGAAGAGCCGGTACGTGATGAGATAATCGCATGGATACGCGAAAAATTACATTAACCTTTTCGATGATGCAGGAAAAAAAGAATATAGGAAAGTTGTTCGACCGTATCGCTTCGCGCTACGATTTCCTCAATCACCTCTTCTCACTGAATATCGACCGTTATTGGCGCCGGGAAGCGATACGCGAGATGCTGCGCTCGGCTGGCAAAGTAAGTGAGGTGCTTGATGTGGCAATAGGCACTGCCGATCTTTCAATTGAGTTGTTGCGTCAGTCGCCGGCAGTACATATAACCGGTATCGACCTCTCAGACGAGATGATACGTCGCGGTAAGCAGAAAGCCGAGATACACCGACTTGCCGACAAAATCGATTTTGTGAAGGCGAGCGCTCTCGAGATGCCTTATGCCGATAACTCGTTCGACGTGGTGATGTGTGCCTACGGAGTACGCAACTTCTCCGATTTAGAACGAGGACTGAGCGAAATGCAGCGAGTGCTTAAAAGCGGCGGGCAGTTACTTATACTCGAATTTTCATATCCCGAAAACAAACTCGTTGCATGGGCGTACGACTTGTATTTCTCGCACGTTATGCCATTCGTCGGACGACTTGTCAGTCGCGACAAAACAGCCTATAGTTATTTCTATCAGAGTGTGAAGAACTTCGTCTGGGGCGAGCAGATGACGCCATATCTGAAAAAAGCAGGTTTCAACCACATATCTTTTACCACTCTCACCTTCGGAATCTCAATTGCATACTTCGCTCGGAAAGACTGATAATAAGTTGGTATTTGTGAAATTCTATTTTGAAATCTCAACAATTCCCAAGTCAGATAATCAATCCGCCAGCTGGAGGATGAACAATTAAAGAATAATTAGTTTTAATTCTTGTTTATAAAGGCATTAGCATCCGTTAGTGTTTAGATGGAAGCGTAGTGTGCCGTTTTCTGAAATAAGTGTGAAAGAGTCGTCGGCAAAGGCTTGCTGAAATGCTCCGCTGCTTATAAGTTCTTCAGGTGTGCCTGTTGCTACTCCTTGCTCCGACATAAGCCATACCGTATCTGCCGTTTGCATAGCAAGGTCGAGTTCGTGAGTAGAGATAATGATACTCTTTTTCTGCTCGTGAGCAAGTATCCTAAGCAGGCGCATAGTGTGAATACGGTTGGGAAGGTCGAGGTGGGCAGTTGGTTCGTCAAGCAGTATCAGAGGGGTCTGTTGTGCTATCGCCTTGGCAATAAGTACTCGCTGTTTCTCGCCATCGCTCAGACAATTGAAATATTCACTGTGTTTATTTTCCACTCCAACTTGCAGCATTGCCTCTTTAATGGCATGTTTGTCGGCATCAGATAACTGTCCCATGAAATTGGTGTGTGGGTATCTTCCCATTGCCACTATCTCTTCTACTCGTGTAGAAGCCATACTCTCTCTCTCGGTGAGTACAAGTGCTATATACTTGCTTCGTTGACGGGCAGGCATTGTTGCTATGTTGTAATTGCCATCGGAAAGAAGCATGCTTATTTTGCCGCTCAAGGCTGGTTGTAGTCCCGACAACGTGCGAAGAAGAGTCGATTTCCCACAGCCGTTCTTGCCGAGCATACAAACCATCTCGCCCTCTTCGAGCCTAAGATTAAGGTCGTGCTGCACACAATAACTGCCGTAGCCGATATTCAGATGGTGGGTGGTAAGTGTCATCGTGAAATTATGATAATATGTTTAACGATGTTTTTCAGACTTTGCATGCATAATTCTTTGAGCCAAAGCAGGCGATTATCGGTCCAGCGTTGAGGATGAGTAGTTATCATCAATTGTTTAGGAAGAGTACCGCTATTGATGGCATATAGGATATCGAAAGTGGTATGGTAAACCAAACCTTGTGAAGTCCAAAGATCTTGATAATGCTCTATTTTGTCTCTTACCGATACGTTGAAACCATCCCAACATCTACCTGTGTCGGTAAGATAAAACAGGCGGCTGAAGTCTGAGTCGAGGTATGGCTCTGCCACTATTCCTAATTTATGGTAATCGTGGGCTTTCCAAATGTCTTTACTATCGTATTTCGAGCGCGGCGACCCATGCATGCAGATAGTGCTGACCTCGTAGAACTGCTTGAAATATGCAAGATTATTGCAGAACGACTGATATGCTTTCTCTATATCACCATTGGCAGTAGTGAGATCTTCATAATGGTAGCCTATCTCATGTTCGAGTGCTGCTATCTGCTTGATGATGACGGGGCTATTGCTCTCTTTTACAATCCTGAAATAATAGGTGGCTTTCACTCCGAGTGTGTGCTCAAGTCGTGCTGTGAGTGCCGAATTTTCAGGAAGTATGTCAACATCGTGGCGGAGGATAACAAAACGCTCCGGCAATAGCTCTTTATTCGACCTATAGTAGTCGGTAGCAGTTAGAAACGCGTAACCTGCTGCTTGCAGAGATTCAAGCAGTGTTCGATAGGTGTTGATGGTAAAGTCGCGCATGGTGTTTAGCATTTGAATGTTTTTCTATGATAGGGTGTAAGTCCATGTTGGCGAATAGCCTGACGGTGAAAAAGGGTAGGGTATCCCATGTTCTTGTCCCATCCATACAGAGGGTATTGCTCATGTAATGAGCGCATATATTCGTCTCGATGGGTTTTTGCAAGTACCGATGCAGCCGCTATCGACATGTATTTGCCGTCGCCTTTCACAACGGTCTGAAATGGTACAGCCATGGCCGATTCGTTGTCGGGCAACCATGGCTTGAACCTATTGCCATCCACTATTATATGTTCGGGAACGATACGAAGCCGATTCAAGGCGCGGTGCATGGCAAGGATAGACGCATTGAGTATGTTTATCTTGTCTATTTCTTCGGCGGTAACTTCTGCCACAGCCCATGCTTGCGCCTCTTTCTCTATCACCTCGCGGAGTTCGTTTCGCTGATGTTCGGTTAGTTGTTTCGAGTCGTTTAGCATAAGCCACTTGTCGCTAAATGGTTTGCCACTGCCGAATAGGTCAGCATCGAACGCTTGAAATTCAGAAGGCAGAATCACCGCAGCGGCAAAAACCGAACCGGCAAGCGGACCGCGACCTGCTTCGTCGCAACCTGCTTCTACAACATTATGGATAAGATATGGTGCAAGCACTATTAATAGTTAATTTGAACTTTGTCTGTTTCATCAGAGTAATCTGCGTACTCTGTGTGATATTTCCTTAACGTCCACTTTAGCCTTCCCTTCAGTTTTTAATTGTTACTGCACTGCAAAGATATAATAATTTTTCCATAGTTTGCGTGTTGATATTTAAATTCTCGAAATTTTATATTATTTTTGCACCCTCAATGAATCCTGTGCTGTTCATAGCTGAACGTATGTTTTTCTCCGAGACAGGCGAAAAGCAGATGTCGCGTCCTGCGGTTAAAGTGGCAGTGGCTGCTATAGCCGTGGGTATTGCAGTAATGGTGATTACGGTGTTTGTGATTTTAGGTTTCAAGAACGAAATCACACGTAAGGTGGTCGGTTTCGGTTCGCATTTGCAGATAACTAATTTCGATAGCAACAACACCTTCGAGATGCGTCCAATAGAGGTCAGCGACTCGATGCTTGATATGCTTGCCGGCATAGATGGTGTTAGTTCAGTATCACGCTTTGCTACAAAGCCCGGAATAATAAAAACAGACGATGCTTTTCAAGGCATCGTCTTGAAAGGCTGCCAGTTACCAGGCGATAGCCTGAGCCGTTTTTGGCAGTTCTTTGGTGAAAATATGCTGCGTGGAGAGTTGCCTCATAGCGGTCGCGATGTTTTAATATCAGCTGCCTTAGGCAGAAAGCTCCGATTGGATGTCGATTCTTTGTTTCTTTGCTATTTTATTCAAGACAACGTGCGGGTCAGAAAATATCGGGTTAGCGGCATCTACGAGACCGGTCTTACCGAGTCTGACGAGTTGTTTGTGATAGGAGATATTGCTGATGTTCAGCGCCTCAATCAGTGGGCAGACAATATGGTGTCGGGTATTGACCTCACGGTTGATAACTTCAGCGAGATAAACGAGGTGTTCGACCGTGTATATCTTAAGGTCGCTAATCGTTTCGACGACGAGGGCAATGCTTATTATGTACAAAATATAATCGACCTTAATCCTGCTATCTTCAGTTGGCTTGAGTTGCTCAATATGAATGTAGTAATAATAGTGCTGCTGATGCTTGCAGTGGCGGGTTTCAATATCATTTCGGCTCTGCTTGTTATCATACTTGGCAACATCAATTTTATCGGAGTAATGAAAGCACTTGGAGCGTCGAACAACTTTCTGCGAGAGGTATTCTTATTGCAGTCGGCTTTTCTGATTATTGTGGGTACAACAATAGGCAATGTGTTGGCTTTGGGACTTTGTGCATTGCAGTATTTAACACATCTGATACCACTCGATGCTGCTACTTATTATGTTAGTTATGTACCTGTTTCGTTCGAGTGGGGATGGTGGTTGCTGCTTAATGTGGGAACCGTCTTGGTGTCGGTGGCAGTATTGGTGGCTCCTTCGAGAATAATAACCTCTATTTCACCTTCTGAGATAATTCGTTACGAATAATGAACTTACAGACGCGTGTAGATATAAATCGACAGCCTTTCGAGCTTGGATATAACGATACAATTCTTTGTATAGGCTCGTGTTTTGCTCAGAATATTGCAAACAAATTCAATGAGTATTTCATCCGGTCTGTGTCCAACCCTTTCGGAGTATTGTATAATCCGGCTTCTATCTGTACTTGCCTTGGCGTTTTAACGGGGAAGCAGACTTTCGGCGACCGATATGTTGTTTCCGGTGATGGTATGTATCATTCTTTGCTCCACCATTCCGATTTCTCTGCTACTTCAATCGACGAACTTCGAAAGAATGTTAGCCTCAGTATCTCGCATGGGCAAAAAGCTTTAGGAAATTCGAGCGTAGTGATTCTCACTTTAGGTACGGCCTGGATCTACGAATACGATAATCTGATAGTAGCCAATTGCCACAAGTTACCGTCGAAATTATTTGTTCGCCGTCGTCTAAGCATTGACCGATGTGCCGATTATTTAGAGCAGTGCCTTAAGATGATTGGAAAAGACAAGAAGATAATACTCACAGTATCGCCTGTGCGCCACAGCAAAGACGGACTGCATGAAAATCGTCTGAGTAAGGCTGTATTGATGCTTGCAGTGGAAAAAGTAATAGAGCAATCGCCTGAATACCTCATTAGTTATTTTCCTGCCTACGAACTGCTTGAAGATGAACTTCGCGACTATCGTTATTATGCCGACGATATGGTGCATCCTTCGCCACTGGCGGTTGAATATATATGGGAACGTTTTGTTGAAACATATATGTTTTGCGATATGCGCCGGGATATGAAACGCTTGCATAGTCTGTATTTGGAATTACATCATCGTCAGATGCTTGCCGATAGTTCTGCTGCCATGAAATTCGAGCAGCAGCGAAAGCAGAAATTCGAAGAGTTAAAAAAAGAATTCCCATGGATAGAAATGTAAGATAAAAGTGGAAAATCCTAAAGAATATATAATAAGCGGGCAGAACCTGTTGCAGCTTGCTGCTACCTACGAAACGGCTGCTTTTCTCCAAGGCGACCCCTCATGGTTTATGCATCAAGTTTCAGGCGAGCGCAATGTGGAGGCTATGGCTTTTCTTGCCTCAGTGATGAGTTATGGTGCGAGAACTCAGTTCTTGCATAAGATACAATTTTTTCTCGATTGCTCGCTTGGAGAAGTCGATTCATGGGTGCGTCAGGGCGCTTTCCTTCGCAATATAGCAAATACTAACGAGTGTTTCTACAGACTATATACCAACCACGATATCCGTAATTTCTTAAGTGCGTACAGTGCGCTGATGAGCGAATATGGAACTCTTGGCGATTATATATGCGTTCGCAGCAGGGCGTCTGCAGAAAATAAAATTGAGGCATTGTGTGCAATAGAGCAGATAGTAGAATATTTCAAGTCTTATGATATAGGGACTATAATTCCTAAATCGACCGATTCGGCATGTAAACGTCTTTGTATGTTCATGCGTTGGATGGTGCGCGACCATTCTGAAGTCGATATGGGGCAATGGAACTTCGTCGATAAGCGTTCGCTTATCATCCCTTTAGATACTCACGTGCTTCAAGAGGCACAAACGCTTGGGTTGATAGAGAGTCGGACTGCATCGATGTCGGCGGCATTACGCCTCACACGAAAACTTGCAGAGTATTTCCCCGACGACCCTACACGAGGCGATTTCGCGCTCTTCGGATATGGAGTGAACAAGAGCAAATGAAAGAAAAAGAAAAGCACCTGAATGGTGCTTTCTTTTTTCTACTATTCTAAATCACAATATTCACTATTCTACCCGGTACAACAATAACCTTTTTGGGAGTTGCACCTGCAAGGTATTTAGTTGTTTGTGGGTCGGCCATAACCTTCTGCTCAACCTGTTCACGCGGAGTATCTTTCGGTACCTCGATAGTGAAACGAACCTTGCCATTGAACTGAACGGGGTATTTCTGTGTGTTTTCGCTTAGATACTTCTCTTCCACCTCTGGCCACTGAGCATCACATACACTCTTCTCGCTGTCGGTTGTAAGATGCCACATCTCTTCTGCAAGATGCGGAGCAAACGGTGCTATAACAACGGCGAGGGTCTGCAGGACACTGCGTTTGTTGCAGTGCAACTGTTGCAGTTCGCTCTGGCATATCATGAAGGCGGGTATGGACGTGTTGAACGAGAAATGTTCTATATCGTAGGTTACTTTCTTTATCAGTTTGTGCAGACTGCGCAGTTCGTCGGCTGTAGGCTCAGAGTCGCTGATTGTCTCATACATGTTCCATAGTTTGCGCAGGAAACGGTGTACGCCGTCGATACCGTTGGTATCCCATGGCTTCGACAGCTCAAGCGGACCGAGGAACATCTCATATAAGCGGAGTGTGTCAGCTCCGTAGCGGGCAACCATATCGTCGGGATTGATAACGTTGTAGTAAGTTTTCGACATCTTCTCTACTGCCCAGCCGCAGATATATTGCTTCTCTACAGGTGTGCCGAGATAAGGATTGTCAATATCTGTCGTTCCGTCGGAATAAACAAACTGTGCGTCTTTGTATTCAGGCATCCAATGGCGGAATGCATCTACGTCGAGAATGTCGTTCTTCACGATGTTGATGTCAACATGAATAGGTTGCACTTTGTCTTTGTATTCAGGGTTGTTGATAAGGTTATAACTGATATACAGATTACCCTTGGCGCCTTCGCCGATATAGCGATATACAAAGTTGCTTCTGCCTTGTATCATCCCTTGGTTGAATAGCTTCTTGAAAGGTTCTTCGCTGACGCTCACGCCTATGTCGAAGAGGAACTTATTCCAGAACCGCGAATAGATGAGGTGACCGGTTGCATGCTCCGAGCCTCCAAGATAGAGGTCAACCTGCTTCCAATAGTTAACAGCATCTGCACCTGCTAAGGCGTTGTCGTTGTGGGGGTCCATATATCTTAGGTAGTAGGCCGACGAACCTGCAAACCCGGGCATTGTGCAGAGTTCAAGCGGGAAGACGGTCTTCTCGTCTATCAGATTTTTATTTACTACACAGAGTTTCTTTTCGTCCCATGCCCATACCGATGCATTTCCAAGTGGCGGTTCACCTGTCTCGGTGGGCAGGAAACGCTCTACTTCAGGCAGCAGCAAAGGCAGACATTGTTCGGGAATGGTATATGGCATCCCGTTTTTATAGTAGATGGGGAAAGGTTCGCCCCAATAGCGCTGACGTGAATAGATGGCGTCACGCAGACGGTAGTTTACGCGTACACGGCCTATGCCTTTCTCTGCTATGTATTTCTTCATGGCAGCAATGGCATCTTTCACTTGCATGCCGTTAAGGAAACCGGAGTTCATCATCACTCCCTCTTTGGCATCGAACGATTGTTCGGATATATCAGCACCTTCGATAAGGGGAATGATAGGAAGCGAGAAATGTTTGGCAAAAGCATAGTCGCGACTATCGTGGGCTGGTACTGCCATTATCGCTCCGGTGCCGTATCCGGCAAGAACATAGTCGCTGATGTAGATAGGTATCTCTTTCTCGGTGAGTGGATTGATGGCATACGAACCGGTAAACACACCTGTTACGCGGCGGTCGCTTATACGTTCACGCTCGGTGCGGTGTTTAACCCACTGAAGATATTGTTCAACCTCTTGTTTATGCTCGTCGGTAACCACGCGGGCTACATACTCCGATTCAGGAGCAAGAACCATAAAAGTAACACCGAAAACAGTGTCGGCACGGGTGGTGAAGATAGTAAAACTATCGTCTGTTCCGCTGAGGCGGAACACCATTTCTGCTCCTTCCGAACGACCTATCCAGTTGCGTTGTGTCTCTTTGATGGCGTCTGTCCAGTCTATAGTCTCAAGTCCGTCAAGCAAACGCTGGGCATAGGCAGAAACGCGCAGATTCCACTGTTTCATCACACGTTGCTCAACAGGGTAACCGCCTCTTACCGACAGCCCTTCAGATACCTCGTCGTTGGCCAATACCGTACCCAATTTCGGACACCAGTTGACTTTCGTGTCAGCAAGATAGGCAATTCGATAGTTCATTAGCGTCTGTTGCTGCTGTTGTTCCGTCATTGCTTTCCATTCTTCGGCTGTGAACGTCAACTCTTCAGTTTGTGCAACATTGAGGTTGCATGTCCCTTCATGCTCGAAATGCTCGATAAGGTCGCTCATGGGGCGGGCTTTTTGGCAGTCGTAGCAATAATAAGACTGGAACATCTGCATGAAAGCCCATTGTGTCCATTTATAGAAGTGAGGGTCGCATGTGCGAACCTCGCGGTCCCAATCGTAAGAGAAGCCTATCTTCGAGAGTTGCTCTTTATAACGTGCTATATTATCTTCGGTGGTTTTTTCGGGGTGCTGACCTGTCTTTATGGCATATTGCTCGGCAGGAAGTCCGTAAGCGTCGAAGCCCATGGGATGCAGCACGTTATAGCCTTTCTGACGCATATAACGGCTGTAGATATCAGAGGCTATATAGCCAAGGGGATGACCTACATGCAAACCTGCACCGGAAGGGTAGGGAAACATGTCGAGGACATAATACTTAGGTTTGTCCGAACCCTTTTTTGTATCAGGGTTGTTTACCTTGTAAAGATTTGTTTCTTTCCAGCGTTGTTGCCAGCGTTGCTCAATCTGCAAAAAATTATATTCCATGAGTGTGATGTTATGAGTTTCATTTATTCAAGCGAGCCGCAAAGTTACAATATTTTTGTGAAATTACAAAAAAATCACTACCTTTGCGCCACTATGTCGTTTATTCTTATAGCAGGTCCGTGCAGTGCTGAGAGTCGTTCTCAGTTGCTTGCCACAGCAAATGGTTTAGCATCGATGCCTACAAAAAACGTTGGAGGCGAGCCGCTTAACCTTATTTTCCGCGCAGGTCTGTGGAAACCTCGAACTCATCCCGGCAGTTTCGAAGGGGTAGGTGCCAAGGGGTTGCCATGGCTCAGAGAGATAGAGCAGTCGTACGGTTGGCATGCTGCTACCGAAGTGGCTACAGCAGAGCATGTTAACAGGTGCCTTGAGCAGGGAATACGTTATCTGTGGATAGGCGCACGCACCACTGCTAATCCGTTTGCTGTGCAAGATATTGCCGATGCTTTACAAAAGAGTGCTTCTGCCGGTGAAATCACTGTGATAATTAAAAATCCTGTCAATCCCGACCTCGAATTATGGGAGGGGGCAATAGAGCGTGTCCGTAGTGCAGGAGTAAGCAGAATATGGCTTGTTCACAGGGGCTTCTCTGCCTCGCAACCCTCAGAATTGCGCAATATGCCATTATGGTCGATTCCTATCAGTTTGCGAATGCGCCATAGCGACTTGCCTTTTCTTTGCGACCCAAGTCATATAAGCGGTGATGCACGCCTTGTTCCTACTGTCTCTCAGCAGGCTCTCGATTTGAACTTCGACGGACTGATGGTGGAGTGTCATAGCGCTCCTGCCGAGGCATTAAGCGATGCTAAGCAGCAACTTACACCAAAAGAGTTAAACTCAATGCTTGCTTCACTTCGATTACCAATGCGGCAGTTCAACGATAGCCGATTGTCGGTGCTTCGCCGCGAGATGAGCGATGTTGACGAACAGTTGTGGCAGTTAGTGGTAAAACGTATGGAGATAGCTGAGAAAATAGGTAACCTCAAACGAGAGAATAATGCATCGATATTGCAAGAAAACAGATTCCGGCAAATACTTGCCAATCGTTTGGCATGGGGACAAGAACACGGACTCTCCCACCGCATGGTAACCGAAATAACAACCATCCTACACGAAGAATCACTCGCCCGTCAATTGGCAGTAGATAACTAACTTCTCACAATCATTTCAGGATATACACCCGTTCTGTAGCACGGGTAACAGCGGTGTATAGCCACCGATAGAAATTATGGTCGATGACGAGGTCGGGGTAAATGCCGGGATCGATAAATACTCTCTGCCATTGTCCGCCTTGTGCTTTATGGCAGGTAACGGCATAAGCATGCTTAATTTGCAACGCATTATAGTACGGATTAGCCATTATGGTTTTTACTAATTCTTTGCGCGAACGGATTTCAGGGTAGTCGTCGGCTATTTGCTCAAACAAATTTCTGAATATCTGATATGCAGCCTCAGGTGTCTCTGTGGTAAGTGTTGACAAACATACCATTGCATCTATTTCGAAGTCGTAATCAGGCGAGCGCAATGTGGCATCGGCAAACTCGAGTCCGTACATCTCTCGTCGGTTGCGAAGCCGCTCTACTGTTAGCATGTCACCGTTGGCAAGAAAATCAATATCTTCGAGCGCCTCCGTCCAGAAGTAATTATTTCGCGTTACCATAACACGGTCGGTTGCAGATAGCAATTCATCCTTCCATAGTATATGACTTCGAATGCCTTGGTTGAAGAAGTTCATACGTTTGTTGGTACGTGTTATGACCACGGTTTGTTCTTCACCAACCTCGTTATACGAGCGCTCTAACTCTTCGAGCATTTGTGCACCATCTACTTCAAAGAAATCTTTACCGGTTTTCACCCATTGTGGTAAGGTGCTGGTCCTTTCATTTATCAGACAGTCACGTAAATGTGTGGCATTAGTTAGAATGTCAGAACTGAGCGCTTGGCGTGCCACCTCGGTGAGGGTATATTGCATAACGCGCATGTTGTACCGACTGAGCATGTGCTCGTCAAGTGCCGGACTGTATTCGCTTCCTACCGGCGGAAGTTGGGCGGCGTCGCCTACAAGCATCAACCGGCATGTGCCGTTGCTATAGACATACTCAATGAGGTCATCAAGCAGACTGCCGCTACCAAATGCTTGTCCCTCGCTGCTACGGTCGGCTATCATTGAGGCCTCGTCGGCAATGAATAGGGCATTTTGCAGCTTGTTGAATGCTAAACTGAACACCGGTTCGCCCATAGCTTTCTGACGATAGATTCGGCGGTGAATAGTACTTGCTGCTACACCTGAATATGCCGACATTACTTTCGCGGCTCTTCCCGTAGGTGCAAGCAATATGGTAGTTTGTTGTAACTTAGCCATCGCTTTTACCATGGCACTTATCATACTTGTTTTACCTGTGCCGGCATAACCTCTCAACAGAAAAATAGTGTTCTCCGTGCGGTCAATAAGAAAATCGGCAAGCTTGTGGGAAAGTTCGAGTTTTTCAGAGTTTGGCTCGAAAGGCAGTTCCTGAAGTATGCGCTGTGAAAGGAAATCCTGAAGCATGGCTGTGGGCGATTGATAATGATAGGGTAAAAAGAAAAATTAAAAAAAATTTGTCGGTTCTAAAAAAAAACAGTACTTTTGCGGTCGGGTAAGTCCTGCACGACCAGCTCCCTCTGAATTCCCCCAGGTCTTGACCGAAGCAAGGGTAGGAGGTTGTAGCGGTGCGATGCAGATCGCTTACCTTTTTTTTGTTCCTATGGCAAGTGGCTAATTTAATTATTGTTTCGGATCATAAAATCACCTTTTCTGCTTTCCCTTTTATTATTCTGATGTAAATACCTTGAGCTGGCTTTATTACCTGACGTCCTAACATGTCGAAATATTGGGTGTCGTTTGGTGAGTACCCGCTATCGAAGTTCGCAGGGGCGCCGGTGTGCAATGCCATGTAGCATTCCCAGGCATCGGGTATGCCGTATCCGATAGATATATTGGGACTGTCGTGATTTGATGAGTGCTGCTTAATAAGTTCAATGAGTTGCATATTGCTCAGTCCTTTCATCGACGACCACAAGCATGCCACCATAGCTGCTGCAAGTGGCGAAGCGAACGAAGTTCCGTTGCCACGGCTCGGAAAATCGGCGGAACTAACTACGCAACTATATTCTCCCATTGTGCATATATCAGGTTTTATGCGTCCGTCGGCTGACGGACCGTACGATGAAAAACTGCTGTGCTGTCGCAGACTATCAACGCTACCTACACATAGTATAGAGTCGGCATCAGCTGGTGTGTCGATAAAATGCCAAGCAGAGTTGCCTTCGTTGCCGGCTGCAATACATACTATCATACCTTTGCGTGCTGCCATGGTCGATGCTATCGTATTGCGCGCCGTGCGCCCATTCAAATCAGAGTAGTTGAAATTAGAGAGCGTATCGTCGAAATGGAAATAACCTAACGAGGAGTTGATAATGTCGGCTCCGATACTATCTGCACGCTCGAATGCTGCCACTTGGTTATCAACTTCGAGCATCGATTCTGAACGGTCGTCTTCAGTTCTGTAGAGTGCATATTGCGCATCAATGGCCCCTCCTATGAATTTCTCTGGCAGTTCAGCAGCCATAACGGATAATACGTATGTTCCGTGAGTACATGCCTCATATATTCCACCAACACCCTCTACAAATGAACAAGTATCAACAATATTCTCGCGGGCATGATTGAAGGCACTTATGTGGTCGCTGTTCAGAAAACCGTTATCTACAACGGCTATCAACATTCCCTGCCCGCGAAAACCTCTGTCGTGCAGACGATTGAGATTTATCTGCTCTGTCTGTTGCCGTGCTTCTCCGTAGTACGACTGCAAATTGGCAGGAAGTTTGTGCCGGATGGTTTTTACAACATTAACAGTGTCGGAAAGTTTGGTTAGTTGTACGCTGTCGATAAAGTCTAATGTCCTGATTTTTTTGATTATATTTGTGTCGGCTTTGATGGTAACACCATTTATCCATTTCGAACAATGAACGACGCGTGCGCCAAGTGAACGTATTGAGTCGATATAAAGTTCACTCACCGGAAGATCTGTCGAGTCGATTTCTATATGTTGCCGTTCGCGCCGGAGAAGCGACCTTTCGCTAAGAAATTCCCAAGGCATGTCGAGCGAATAGGGTGAGCCGCATTTATCGTGAAGATAAACAAAATAAGTGTTATCGGCAATAATAGAAATCGACGAAGCAAGGAAAAATATCAATATTGAATAACGTAACTTCATTTGTTTGCTATTCAGCGTCTCTCAAGCAATACTACGTTCTCACAGTGGTGGGTGTGGGGAAACATGTCAACAGGTTGAACCTTAGATACTTGGTACTTGCAGTCGAGCATATTCAGGTCGCGAGCTTGAGTGGCTGGGTTGCAACTCACATATACTATCCGCTCGGGATTGGCGTTCAAGATGGTGTTGATAACATCTTCGTGCATGCCTGCTCGCGGCGGGTCGGTGATGACAACGCCGGGTGCGCCATGGCGGGCTATGAAGTCGGCTGTGAGAATATCTTTCATGTCGCCTGCAAAAAACAGTGTGTTGTCAATTCCGTTGATTTGCGAATTAAGGCGCGCATCTTCTATCGCTTGTTCCACATATTCAATTCCGATAACCTTCCGTGCCTGACGAGCAACGAAATTAGCAATTGTTCCGGTGCCGGTATAAAGGTCATATACAAGCTCTTTGCCGGTAAGCGAAGCAAACTCGCGGGCTACCTTATACAGCTCGTATGCCTGTCGCGTGTTGGTTTGGTAAAATGACTTCGGACTGACACGGAACATAAGGTCCTCCATTGTTTCCATTAGGTGGTCTTGTCCGAAGAACGTGCTTACGGTAAGGTCGCTGAATGTGTCGTTGAGTTTGGTGTTGACAACGTACATTAGCGAAGTTATCTCAGGGAAATGTTCATGCAGGCTCTCAAGCAATAACCGGGCACTACTGCTCATTTCTTCGCCGAATATCACGATGAGCATAATCTCGCCTTTCTGATTGCTTCTGATAACGAGATTCCGCAACAGTCCTTGGTGTGCACGCGCATTATAGAAACTGAGGTGATTATCTATGGCATATTGCCGTATGAAATTGCGAATTTGGTTGTTGATGGGGGGCATGAGGTAACATTCTTCGATATCGAGAACCTTATCGAAGCAGTCGGGACTATGAAATCCGAGTGCATTAGCGGTGTCGATATTTTCTAATCCACCGGCAGCATGAATATCATCCCAACTCACCCATTTGCGGTCGGCAAAGGTGAACTCGAGTTTGTTTCGGTACTCGTAGGTTTGTTCTGAACCCAAAATAGGTGATATGGCAGGAAGTTTGATTTTGCCTATACGTTGCAGATTATCTTCCACTAATTGTTGCTTATATCGCAGTTGTTCGCTGTAGGGTAGAATTTGCCATTTGCAACCGCCGCACTGTCCGAAGTGTTTGCATCTTGCATCTGTGCGTTGTTCAGAGTAGTGGTGGAACTTCACCACGCGTGCCTCCATGTAGTTATGTTTCTTCTTGGTTACTTGTAGGTCAACTATATCGCCTGGCACGCAGTTGCTGACAAACACCACGCAATCGTTGAATCGTGTGAGTGCTTTTCCTTCTGCAGCAACCGAAGTGATAGTTATGTTTTCTATTAGCGGGAGATTTTTCTTTTTCATAGTGGATTGTTGATATATTTTTTATGCTGTCAGCGGCAAAATTACTAATAATTTTCGTACTTACAAAAAAACATGTATCTTTGTGCTTTGAATGGTTCTATAGGATAAAAAGTGTTTATTCACTGCCGACATATTATTTCGCTTTTAGTGTTTCTTGCAATTTCTGTATTATCAGTTTTTGCACAAACACCGGATTCTCAGGATGCTGAGGCGTTTGCTCGTCGTCAGGCTTCGCTCGAAAAGAAAGCGGCTGTGGCTATGAGTAAGTATCACGGTACCAAGAATCTTCCCTATGCTCATGCTATTTGCGAGTTAGGTGTGCTTTTCAGTCAGCCAAACACTCCTATAACGAACATGAAACTTGCAAAGTCGAAGTTCGACCAAGCTCTAAAAATTGCTCGCGAAGTTGCTCCACAATCGTCGGTATGTGCTGATATATTGATAAAAACCATGCGTTTCTATCAACTCACTGATAGATACTCCGGTGTGCTTAAATATGCCGACCATTTATATGAATTAACATATTCGACACTTGACTCGTTGTTTCGTAAAGGAGTGCGTGATACAGCAACTGTAATGGATTATCTTCCGGCAATAGATGTGATGCTCAACCAGTATGCTCACTGTAAATTGAAGCCTGCTCAACAAGCAAATTTCTATAATCTTATTTTGCTCAAGAAGAATCTGTTCGATTTTAGCCGTAAGCGCGGAAACACCTTTTTCTACACATGGCGCTCTGTTCGTGGCAGACTTGCTCAAGGCGAGTATGCCATTGACTATATTTCGATTCCAAGTGGCGATAGTTTATGCTATGCGGCTGCTGTGTTAGGCTACGATTGGAGCAGTCCGAAAAATTATCTTGTGGAAATGCCCGATTCGGTACTCGATATAATAGCTCTTAATAAGCAGCGAATAGCAAAAGAAACGCGTTACTATGACAGGTTGATGGCTCCGTTGCTCAAGGGTGTTGATTCGCATTCGCGATTGTTTATCTCGTTAGACGGCAAACTTAAGCATTTGGTAGTTGAGGATATGAAAATAGCAGATAATTTGTATTTCTGCGACATGTACGAACTGCATCGGGTAAAGTCAACATTACGCCGTTATGAAGAGGTGAAGGCATACAATACATCTCCGGACACAGCATGTCTGATGGGGTATGCCGATTATGGGAAAGGCGTAACATGGCTTAATTTAGAAGGTACTGCCCGCGAATTGAATAGCATATATCAGAGTTTGAAGAAGTCGGGGTTCGCAATCGAGTCGTGGAGAGGCACTGATTGTTCAGAGGAAAGGCTACGCTCTTTGTCGGGGAGGCGATTGAAGGTGCTGCATATTGCTACTCATGGGTATTTTGTTAATCATGGCAATCCGCATCTCGACTCCGGTCTTATTCTTGCCGGAGCTAATGAGTATTGGAACAAAGATGCCATCTATGGTAATCGTATCGATGGTATAGTAACAGCAGCCGAGATATCCCGTTTAGACCTCAGTGCTGTTGATTTGGTAGTATTGTCGGCTTGTAGAACAGGGGTGGGCACAATCGATGCCAACGAAATGTCAGGACTGCTTGAGGCTTTTACACGTGCAGGTGCTAAGTGCGTGATGTTAAGCAATTGGGATATCAACGATGAGGCAACACGAATGTTGATGTCAGAATTTTATGATAACTGGGTCAATGGCAAAAACATGTCGTGCGCTTTGCACGAAGCTCGAAAGATAGTCCGTAAAGGGAGTTTCCAATATAGCAACGGAAAAGACGGTCTTGGCTCCGACCCTTTGTTCTGGGGACCATTCATAATATATGAAAATAAGTAATTTTTTAATGTTTTTAAAATTCAATCTATTTGTTTGTATTACATTAAGTTAATATCGTTTTGCTCCTGTTACCTTCCTGTCATGTTCCTGTCATCTACCTGTTATTAATGGGTAAATATAAGATTTTATGGTACTTAATAGAAGGCAAATAAAGTAAACTAAAAGTAGGATTTATTAAAATTCGATGTTAGATTTAAAAACAATAATAAAGGTAATAGTGATAACGGTATCAGCCGTTTTCTTCAACGATACTCTTATCCCGCGTTTCTTAGATTGGAGTTCGGTTACTTCGTTGCAGCAAGACGAGAAGTTTGTGATGTCCGATTTCTATAATCGTCTTGCAGCTCGGCGCGATATCAGGTATGATAGCGAGCATGTTGTGTGCATAGGTTGCGATTATTTAGAGCGCGACAGCATAAGTGCCTTGCTCGGTATGCTTGCCGATACCACAATGTTGAAGCCGGCAGCTGTGGGATTGGATATGTATTTCTCGCAACCTCAGACCGCCGATGTTGACAAGCGTCTGACGAGTGCCCTTCAGTCGTTAGGCGACAGATTGGTGTTGCCCGTAAAGGTTGCTCCTGCCGACTCCGGACTTTTCACAGTAGTAGAGTTGTCGTATGCAGAGTTGGTTGAGAGTCTGCCGTTGGCGCATCATGCAGCTATAAATCTCCCGGGACATCTGTTCGTTAATCTGCAGCGTGCTTATCGACCTGTATTCCCTCTTGCAGGTGGCGATAGCATAGCAAGTTTTGCCGGTGAAATGGTGCGAATGGTAAGCAAAGGCGACTATAACCAAGTCGTTGCTGAAAAATCTGAATATGCAAAGAGTTTCAATATCTGCTATCCGTTTGTTAATATCGACACTATATCGTTCGATAGATTTATGCAAATGGCTCGCAATGAGTCGAGTAGAGAAGACCTTCGCCGTCTTGTTCCCGATGGAATTATAGTAATGATAGGTGCGTGGAATGATATGTCGGATATGTTTCAGGTGCCCACTGCCTCTGTTATTCCCGGTGTTATGGTGCATGCCTATGCTGCCAACACAATGCTCGACCGCCAATTCGTTGAGATGAGTCCCGGTTGGCTTAATTGGCTCTTGGCGTTGATTTTCGGATTTATCTACTCTTTAGCCATGTGTGTGGCATATTCAGGCAGGTTTGGTTCAACAGGTTCTGCCTTAGTACGTATTGTAACATGTCTTATTGTGGCTACGATGCTTGTTATTGGTGCCTATGTGTTTATGTTTACCTCGTCGCATCCTTATTCTTTAGGCTTCGATAAGGCAATAACAATGCTTGCACTCACTTCGCTCACCTATGCCCTTTATGGTGTAGGCGAGTGGTTGGTGGCGCTGGTGATGAGGAAATGGCAAGAGAGAAAAAAACGTAAAGCAACTCAACCTATAAAGAAAATTATAAAACAAAAAATCAATAAGAAGAAATGAAAAAGTGTATTTTTACGATTGTGTGCGCTGTTTGCGCTTCAACTCTGTTTGCAGCAGATAGTTATGTGGTTAAGTATTGGGGTAAGATTAGTGGCGATAAATCTGCCGTCTCTGTTCATCGCGACCGCCAAATGAAAGAGACACTGACGGCTGATTCGAAACTGTATCTCAATCCCAACGACTCTGTGGTGATTAAAAATGTAGAGACCAAACGTCTCTATTCCTATGTGGCAGAGGATGATTCGAAAACGACGGTAATAAGCGTCGGTTCGATTACCAAGCCTCGTTTGTTTCGTGTGGTATCAGAGATGATTCGTCAGACCCGCGAGAAGAAACCTCGTGAGGTTGAGTACGAGTTGTTAGGTGGTGTGTCGCGTAGCGGTAGCTCGTTGGCAACTCTCGACCCTCGTCACGTGGCTTTGTTCAACACTCTTCATGCCCAGGCAGACAATGTGCGCTCAGGTAATTTGTCAACACATAAAGATTTGCATTTCGCGCTTGATACGATTGATAATTCCGTGTCGTTTGTGGTGGAAAATATGAGCAAAAAGAAATCGTATATCATCAATATCTTAGTGCTCGATGTAAAGACCGGTGAGATGTCGCTTGCCGTTAACTTCCCGTCTTTCACCACTTCTCCGGTTGTTGTGATAGGGCCCAACAAGCGTATGTTTTTCCGCGATGAGGTAGCGTACGAAATAGATAAAGAAGCTCCGCAAAAATTTGCTCTTGTTGTTACTACCAATCCATACGATGCTAATTATCTGAATCAGATGTTGGCCGACCGCAATCTCAGCCCTGAAGCCGCTCCGTTGGCTAAAGATGTTATTTTAATAGCCAAGTAATACTGCTGTCGAGTAAATCTCCGAATTGCAATGTTGATTCAAGCGGGAACGCATATACAAGCGTTCTCGCTTTGTTTTGTTTGTCGGGCGATTGCCATGCTACAGCTGCCGAAACCTGAGTGTCGTTGTAACGTCCGATGCATATAGCGCCTTCGCCTTGTGGATCGATTCCGTCAGGGTCCTCGCATACGGTCAGTTCCTCGTCGGGAGTGGTTTGCAACTTCACTTGTTTATGCCCGATGGCTTTGCGGATGTTGATATTGCCGTTGGTGGTGGCATGATGGGTGGCATATTGGGCATGCAGGGTGTTGTTGAGGAAAAGTCGGTCGGTGGCATCGCCATTGAGGTCGGTGGCTATGTAGGCACCAGAAACAAGCAGTTTGCCGCCATGGTTGACGTAGTCGGTTATCAACTGCTGATGCTCGATGTCGAATGTTTTGAAGTCGGTGGTGTGTTTTACAACACCAAGAGTGGTCTGTTTCTGCTTGCCTAAGATTATGTCAACTAAAGTAAACTGCTCAGGTATCTCTTGAAGAGCCGACATTGAGGTTGATACGTATGATATGCCTTTTGCCTGAAGTATGCGACCATGGCGCGAGGGGTAGTCGAACATGTTTCCTGCCATAACCGATGTGGCATAGTTAGCGTATGATGCACCGAAGCCCTGATTGTCGTCGCTCATCCATGGAATAGAGCGTAAGAATTCGTATTGAGGTCCGATATAGCACACATCCTTCAAATACGGGACGCCATAACTATCCGGACGGAAACCGGCTGTTGTTGAATCGACGAAGCATTCGGGTGCACCAACCCGTGTAAACCCGTTTACCACCAATGCCATATCTTTAGAACAGGAGAATATGCATGCCGACAGCACTTCAGAGGGCATCGACAATCCGCCTTTGTTAGCAGCGTGAACACGGAAATCGTAGCGCACTCCGTATTGTGGAACGAAACTGAACGAGTTGCCCTTAACTACTTGTCCATTATCCCAATCGCCATCGTTAGTACGTGTGTAAAGCACATAGAATGTGGCATCTGCTGTAGGCTCAAGCATGTCAGACGTGGCATCCCAGCTAAGTCTTAGTTTCTGATTGTCGTAGCGGATAGCAAAGTTGTGAACTGGCAGTGGTTGTATGGTGAGTTGAGTTCTGTTTTGCTGCTCAAGGAATCGCAACATACTCTTGTAGATACTTCGTGATATAGAGAAACGCACTCTTGGGTCGAGACCATAGCGGAGGTCTGCAAAATTTTGGTGCGAGAGAAGTTCAAGCAGCACTGCCGGCATCTTCGGATTACGGGCCTCGGCATACGATGAGTTCATGAGCTGTCGGCGCTGCCATTCAGGTGCATATAGTGCACGCATATCCTCCACTATCTGTGTTTGCATGAGGTCGGCATAGTTGCGCGTAACAAGACGGGTAATACCGTTTTCATATTCATATTTCTTCTCGTCGTCGAACTCGTTGTAGATAATAAGTGTTCCTATTATCGAGTCGTTAAGAGTGGTTCCTGCATCGGAGTGGAAGGCGAGGAATATGTTGACGGGGATGCCCAATCCCGGTCCATCGGGATATACCTGACTGCCACCTGCAAGGTAGTTAACCCATCTGCCACGCGAAGCATAGTCGTCGGTATAGTCGTTTTTGCTATCGGTGAAGTTATATACCGAGTCGGGGATACCGGCATATTGGAAGAAGTAACGCGAGCCTTCTATCCAACGTGGATATCCGCTTGTGAAGGCGTCAAGTCGGGCTATGGAATCAGCGCGAAGCGAGTCGGCCTGCGATAGTTGCTGGTCGGCAGCTGTGAGTAGGGCTGCGAGTGTCTCGTTGTCGTTCGACTTTACATTCTCAATAGCATCAACGCCCCTATATCGTGCTACATGACCTATGCCACCGCCAATCTTCACTGCATCGGAGGTTACCACCTCACCTTTATCGGCAATGTTGCTCAGCGAAATATAGTTTTCATTGTCGTTGGTTCCTATACGGAAGGTGCCGACATATATCCATGTGCCTCCTCCCATTTTCTGGTTAACAGAGAAGGTGGTATGTATGCCTTTATGAACGATTTCGTATTTGGCATGTTCGGTGCTGTTGGCAATAGTTTTATACGATACGTACACAGCATAATCATCCTCTTGTGGCATTGCAATTCTATAGATTAAAGGCTGCTCGTTGTGGTTTTGTTTGCTTACAGCATAACCGCCAAGAGTGAAAGGGTTCTCTCGCTCAAAAAGCGGACGTTTGTCGAAATATCCGCCTTCAGAGGTATGTTCCCATGCTTTAGGATTGCTACATGTTGCATTCCGGTCGTCAACCACAAGTTCTGCCGTATGAGTATCTCGCTCGCGAGGGTAGAGTACTACAGCACCGGCATTTTCGAGCATCGGAACAAGGAATGGCAGGGTATAAGAGGTTGTGTAGAGGTCTTCTACGGTGGTTAGAATTTTGGCACGTTGCCATTTCCAAGCGTCTAAACGCTGGTTGAAGTAAATGCCATGGCTGCCGTAAAGCGCTATATGCGAACCTTGCAAACCATCGGTAACTTTGTGTGGATGAGATGTATTAGTAACAAGTGGAGTAACAGGCTTGATTGAAAAATGTTGTGTGATATTACACGGAATAAGTTCGGATATCTCGTGCCCGTCGGTGAACACCTTCACAACACCTCGGTTGCTACCGAATATAAGTTGTTTGCATATACTGCGAATGCCGTTTGCTCTCTCATCGGTAAACGGGAGGTAACTGAGTTGCTTGTTGACATACACCTCGGCGCTATTGCCGCTCTGACGCACACGCACTACTTTCATCGTGCCCACCGAAGCAAACCTGTTGGCATACGATGTGATAGAATCTGCTATCTGCTGTTTGTTAAGCGAATAGACCGGCATGGAAACTAAAGATAGAAGAAGAGCGCAGACGAGCGCATAGCGAAGATGGGTTCTCATAGTATGTTAGTTTTATTTTGGCAAAATTACTATAAATATTTTACTCGCGCAAATGTAAGTTGTAAAGTTTTTGCAAAGGTGTGTTTGGTAATTGCATAAATGTGTATAAATGTAGTATTGTTCTTAAATGTGGCAACTTGCACATATTTTTGCGGCGTGAAAGGAAAAAGCACGAGTCGGCCGGCAGACAAGGGCATTAGTACTTTCCGCCAAACCTTATTTATTCACTTTTAAATTTTTACAGCAATGAGACTCAAGATGAATCCATTTTTCGTAAGTGCGAGTGGTAAGCTCGACCCGAGCCATGATTCGGAAAACATGGTATATGTACTCAACAACAAAACTTATTCCCGTAAGGTTTGTAATCCTCGCGATTTGAATAAGAAACCTTATTCCTCGAACGAACAGAATATCCGCACTTGGTTTACTCAGGCTTATGCTTCGGTTCGTACTATCCTCTCTGACCCCACTCAGGCAGACGAACAATTGGCACTCTACAAGGCAAATCCAGGTAAGTACCATAGCCTGCGTACCTGGCTTTTCGCAAAGGAATATGCGAAGTTGAAAAATGCATAATCTATCATGGTAGAACACAGAAAGAGCGTGCAGCACATAGTTGCACGCTCTTTTTTTGCTCAGAACATGCGCTAAGTTCAACTTGGAAGTGCAAAAATTTGCGTAATTGAAAAAAAAGATGTAATTTTACAGCATGTTTTAGATGATACGCAAATATGCCACTTTTATAATCATCATTACGATGAGTATGTTTGTATTGGCACTTATTGTAGATGAATATTCCGATAGTCGTCGTGCATTAGACGATTTGCGCATTGAGAGTTGTGTCGAGTTGGAGACAGAAGATTACGAATGGGGTGACTCAGACGAAGATAATATGCTGCAGGGTGTCAGCAACTTAATTTCTTTGATGCCAAACTATTGTCCTTCTCATAACTTCAGTTTCAGATACTCGGCTATTCACCAGTCCGACAAACAGAAATTGGGCTTGGTGCGTCGTTATGCTCCCAACGACAATTTTGTAAGTTATAACTATATTCTAACATAAACTTAACGGTATGAACTCATCGGAGTTTGTACCGTTTTTTTGTAGTTGTGATGACTGAAATAAATATGCACTTAGTTATTTGGGCAAGCAGCTTATAAACGATTAGTCGAATTTGTAAGAAATAGATAATAAACAACATTTTTAATATGAATTTAATTAGCATTTTAACAGCAATTTTAACTCTTATTGCAGGTATTGGTGTTTTTCTTGTTGCATGTACGATGATGAGTAGTAATTTGGAATCGGCGGCATCACGTCGGCTCAAACAGCTATTCACCAAAACGGGCAACAACAAATGGATAGGTGTAGGCATCGGTACGCTTGGTACTGCCGCTATTCAATCGAGCGGGGCAGTAACAGTGATGGTAATAGGTTTTGTCAACGTAGGTATAATGTCGCTTGCGCAAGCCGCAACAATCATTTATGGCGCAAACATAGGTACTACGGTAACTGCTCAACTCGTAGCACTTGGCCTCTCAGGCTCTAACAGTATTTCCACAACGCTTATATTTGCTGCTTTTGCGGGAATAGGTGCTTTTATTATGCTATTTACAAAAAACGATTCGTGGAAAAAAACGGGTGGCATTCTTACCGGATTTGGATTGCTTTTTGTAGGATTGAGTATGATGGCAAATGCAATGGATGAGTTTGCAACGCTCGATTCCGTAAAACTATTCCTTGCTTCTATTCGTAACCCGCTTTTATTGGTGATTTTGGGCGCAATCATCACTGCTATAATACAATCTTCTTCAGTTATGACTTCCATTGCCATCACAATGGTTGTTACCGGACTTATCTCTCTTGACCAAGGCATTTATCTCACAATGGGTAGCAATATCGGCTCATGCGTTGTGGCTATTATAGCCGGTTTTACGAGTGGTGTGGCTGCCAAACGAACAGCTATGATTCACTTGCTGTTTAATGTTCTTGGTGTTATTTTGTTCTTGGGCTGCGCATTATTTCTCAGGCTCGTAACTTCCGGAACTTGGAGTTTTGGTAATATTTTCGAATATTTGTTTCCTGCGGCTCCTCAGCTTCAATTAGCAATGTTTCATACTGTTTTCAATGTGTGTACGATGTTCGTGGCTCTGCCGCTTACTAACGGACTTGTTAAACTCGCATGCCGGATGGTTAAAGATGTACCGATAGAGCAAACCAACGAACCTCATCTGTATTTCCTCGATTCTAAGATGCTACGCACGCCGGTAGTAGCAATCAGGCAACTAAAAGCTGAGGTTGAGAATATGGCACAGTTAGCAATTGAGAATTATCACCGTTCGGTGCATAATGTTACAACGTTGGACAATTCTAATCGCGAACTATTCGAGAAAACTGAAAGGCAACTTAATTTTCTCAATCACGAACTTGTGCACTATGCTTTGCTCCTCTCCGAAAATCAATTAAATAGTTTCGACCATCAGTATCTCATCTCCACAATCCGGACAGTAAGCGACTTAGAACGCATCGGTGACTATGCAAAGAACATCATCGAGTATGCCGATAGTCTTCGTCAGCAACAAATAAATTTCTCAGAGTATGCCCTTAAGGAAATAAAACAAGTGGATCAACTAATAAGTGCTCTATATGATGCCACTATTCAGGCATACCATAAAATGGATATGACATCGCTCGGACTCGCAAATCAGATAGAGGATGAAGTAGATCAACTAACAGACGAGATGGAGCGCAATCATATTCAGCGGCTTGCTTTGGGTATATGCAAACCGCAGGCAGGGACCGAGTATATATCACTTGCCCAAAATTCCGAGCGAGTAGCGGACCATCTTATAAATGTCGCTAAAACAATTCGAGATTTACAATAATATTAACCCTTTTTAAAAACTTAAAACAATGAAAAAGTTATTTTTAATTATTGCGGTAGCACTGAGTACGATCCTCATTGCATGCGCCAACGAACAAATGATTAATGTGGAGCAACTGCCTGCAAAGGCTCAGTCGCTTATTAAGACCCATTTCTCTGCCGAATCTGTTTCTTATGTTTTGCAAGAACGTGACGGCCTATCAATGGAATATGAAGTTCGCTTTGACAGTGGAAACAAGGTGGAATTCGACAGCAAAGGTGAAATAAAGAAAATAGATTGCGACATTCGCCCTGTGCCTACAGCACTTATTCCTGCAGCCGTACGCGATTATGTGCAAACCAAGTTTCCAAACGCAATCATCACCGAATGGGGTAAAGACGATCGTCGTTGGAAAGCCGAACTTGGTAACGGCATAGAACTGAAATTCAATAGCAAATACGAGTTTGTAGGCATCGACGACTAAAACAACTTGTAATAGTTTTATGGCGTCATTATCTTTATATTTCTAAGGGTTTGAACTATCTAAAAATTTCTAAGGGTTTGGGCTATCTAAAAACGGTGAATTTTTGGAAATACTAATAAAACCGCTAAGAATGTGGTTTTATTTGTCGATTCCTAAGTTTTATATAATTTGTATTTTAGCGTTAGAGTTAGTTGATAACTCTAACGTTTTTTATATCTTTTGTTATGGGGTAGTGCACCACAACAGAACAGAGCGGCAGCGCTCGAGAACCGCTACCAACGACACCATCTTCCGGATAGTAGAAAAACATAGCGTAGATAGCATTCCCGTTGTGGTAGAGGTGGAAAAGCCGGTAAGATACCGGAGCGGCTACGACCGCTTCACCTCCAGAAACAGTATGAAGGCAGTAGGTAGTCGGCTTGGATAAAAAACACCAAATACCACAATGTAATTGTCGGATTCTTGTCGGGAATTATATATTAAAAATTGGCTAACTTGTTGTTAGCCAATCAATGGGTGGAATGTGGGGTTCGAACCCACGACACTCGGAACCTCTAATCCGTTTTCGTAACTTGCTGTTTTTCAGCAGTTTAACAAAATCAGTTTACTATCTTTTTTCCCCCTCTCGGGACATTTTTGGGACACTTTTCGAAATTCGGGGGAAAGATTTTTACCTAATCTAAATATCAGTATTTCAAAGAGTTACGCGCTTTGCGGGGATAACTCGGGGAAAGCTTTTGGGGAAAGCAGTTCCGAGTGTTGCGCGCGCGCGAACTTTATTTATTCTTATAGAGAGTCATTTCTTCCTCTCGTAGCTCAACAATCTTTTCCAAGTTCTTGATGCGCTCTTCCTGATCTTGGATGAGCTTCTTTTGCGTGTCTATGATAGTACGCATGTAAACTGTTACCGGGGTGTTCTCGGTAAGTTTCTGCTCCTCATCTTCTACAAAGAAGTAATCAATAGGCACACCAAAGAATTTGGCCATCTGCTCCAACGTGTGCGCTGTCGGATTAGAATTCTCACCCAAGAGATTTGACACGGAACGTTTCCGGTTGCCATAAAGCAGTTCACTTAGGTCTGCTGTGGGTCTTCCTGTCTCTTTGAGCAAGTTTTTGACGATTTGACCGCTAAACATTGCTTTTTCAATTTTCAGTTTAATATCTACGATATTACAAAAATTCCGTCTAAAAAATGTGCATTTATATTAGCGTTTTTTCGCTCATATATTTGCGTATATGAAATTTTTGTTGTAATTTTGCTGCAAAATTAGTAAAAATTTTTGATATGAACAAATTTTCGCCGGAAAAAATTGAAAATTTTCGCATTTTTTATGTCGAACTGCACAAAAATAAGGTAAAAACGCAGTTTCGGGATCAAATGTGCAAGGCTACCGGATGGGCGTACTCCACTTTCTATCGCAAAATGAAGTACGGCAACGTGTACCGTGATGAAGCACCTATAGTTAAATCAGTCATTGAAAACTTTCAGAAGCAATGAAAAAAGCAAGCAAACCAACCAAGAAACGTGATTTCTTTATCTTTGAAGAATGGCTTCCTGCACTGCAGAAGCTGGACGGCTTCTCTCTCCTTGCAGTTGAGTTCAAAAGGAACAGCAACGGCTTCGTAAAGAAGATCAAGGGTCTGGTGTTTGAGGAATATGAAAACTACCTCGGCACAATGAAGATAGTCAATAAGCGGCATGTATCTGTATATTGGACGCATACAGGCGTATGTTATAGATGTAGCAAGCACGTGCGCGCGGAGCAGTTCGATGTCACGCAATATCTGGAGCAGTAACTATGTACTCAGAAGAGTTTATTGAACGAGTCCGCTCCAATACCAACATCCAACGCGTTTTTGAAGCCAAAGGCATCACTCTCCATAAGTCCGGTGCCGATTTGG
>JAFTCC010000062.1 GCA_017454915.1 Paludibacteraceae bacterium | reverse complement strand
TGCTGGTCTATGAATGTGAAGGAACGGAAAGCGAAATCAAAGAATGGTTCAAGACTATAAACATTGTGGGGCTTCCTTTGGAGGAACAGGAGATATTGAATGCCGTCTATTGCGGACCGTTTGTAACAAAAGCCAAAGAGGTGTTCTCCAATTCGCAGAACGCCAATATCAACAAATGGGCGGCTTTCCTGCGCGGAAACGTGAAACGCCAAGCGTACCTGCACACCGCATTGGAATGGGTCAGCCGTGGCGAGGTCAGCAAATACATGTCGCTTCACCGCAATGATGATAACATCCGCGAGATGGAGACTTATTTTAATAGTGTCATCGACTGGTCAAGCGGTGTGTTTACCAATATCGAGAAAGAGATGTGCGGTCTGCCGTGGGGCGAACTGTATGAGAAATATCACAGCAATCCGTATGACCCGGCGGCCGTGGCACGCAAGCAGCGCGCACTCTACGAGGATTACTATGTGAAGAACAAGAAGGGTATCTATGAATATATCCTCGGCGGTTGTCAAGATACCAAACAGCTGGAGGTGCGTTGTTTTGACGAGCCGACCAAGAAGAGCGTCTATGCCCGCCAGACGGAAGAAGCCAAGAGACATGAGGTTTCCAACTGTCCGCTGTGCGCCATAGGTCATGACACCAACCATGCGCGTATATGGAAACTGACGGAAATGGACGCCGACCATGTGACGGCTTGGTCTAAAGGCGGCGCAACGGATATTTCCAACTGCCAAATGCTCTGCCAGACGCATAACAGAGCAAAAGGAAACAAATAGCCAAAACAAAGTAATCTGGCATCGGGCTGCTAAATACATAAAGTTTCAAAAGAGGTGACAGTTTCGCCTCTTTTTTTGGATTATTTGGTGGCAATAAATAATAAGCGTTCTATGAAAGACTGACAAGAGAAAACAGGACAAATTTAGCATTCAAATGCCATTTTTGCCTAAGCAGCCGTATTCTCGCCTATTTCATACAGTTAAGACTAATAGCTTGAATATAAATTTACTGAAGAATGTATTTATATTGGCAAAATCCTTGCTTAATTCAAAAAATAGCAGTAATTTTGCGGACAAATTTAGCAATTCAATGCTAATATTGTCCATAATTAGTCTAAATATATGTATCTGAGAGCATTACAACATTACATTCTGGAGGTATCCAAAATGTTTCCCGTGGTGTCAATTACCGGACCTCGGCAATCGGGCAAAACAACATTATGCAAGATTCTATTCCCTGATTATGATTATTATAATTTGGAAACAGATCACGACATGCAAATAGTGAGTAATAATCTGCATGACTTTTTGCGCGAAAACCGCAAAGGACTGATTATAGACGAGGCACACAATTTGCCCAAACTGTTTTCCGAAACCCAAGTCGCTGTAGATGAAGATAATACTCGTCATATCATACTCTCAGGAAGCAGCAATTTCTTAATGATGCAAAATATAAGTCAATCCCTTGCGGGCAGGGTTGCTGTGGTGCGACTGTTGCCACTTTCCTTAGAAGAGTTAGGAGCAGAAAAAGAGACGGACACGGATACTCTGATATACAAAGGATTCTACCCTGCCATTTGGGGTGACCATAGACCGGTGACTGAAGTATATGACTCCTATTTTACCACATACATCCAACGAGATGTGCAGCAAATAATCAACGTGAAGGACTTGCGCAAATTCCGTGAATTTGTCCGCTTGTGCGCAACACGTATAGGCCAAGAATTAGTAGTGAAGTCGCTTGCTGATGAGATGGCTATAGACATGAGAACCGTTAATAATTGGTTGAGTATTTTGTATGCGTCATATACGATTTTTATGCTTCCCCCTTATTCCCGCAATATGGGGAAGCGCATAGTTAAAACTCAGAAACTTTATTTCTATGACACAGGCTTGGTCTGCTATCTGTTAGATTTGAAGTCGCCGAAAGATGTGCATAACTCGTTTATGCGTGGAGCATTGTTTGAGAATATGGTAGTA
Organism: Paludibacteraceae bacterium; assembly: GCA_017454915.1. Classification (GTDB taxonomy): domain Bacteria; phylum Bacteroidota; class Bacteroidia; order Bacteroidales; family Paludibacteraceae; genus UBA3747. The sequence goes on along the minus strand of JAFTCC010000062.1, from coordinate 92,750 downwards.
GCGAATATGATGAAAAACCGATATAACACAGGTATGAGCAATGTGGATTTGTATTTCTACCGCGACAAGTCACAAAAAGAGGTGGATGTAGTGGAAGAATTGGCATATCCCAACGTGCAGATATACGAAATCAAATCGGCAACAGGTCTCAAACCGGATTTCTTCAAGAACATGGATTATTTCCGCAAGATTTATGGCGATTCTGTCGTATCGTCAAAACTTATATATGATGGTAGCCATGAAATGAATACACCGGACAACGGAATAATCAATTTCCGCCACGTAAAATAACCATTTTCTCTTGTCAATTCTAATTTGAAAAATCTTGTTTTGGTGCAAAAACATTTGCGTAATTCATTTATATTTTGTATTTTAGCGGCGTTTTTAATAGCATGCGTATGAAAAAAATTTTTCTACACTGAATGTCTCGAGAGGGGGGTATTTTATCTAAAAGCGAATGTCTTATTGATTTTTTATACATTTGCACACTGAATAAAACCATTATCAAATTGCAATTATATAGCAATATGGCGACATACAACATCATCGGTGACATACATGGGCGAACTTGCTGGAAAGAACTTGTGCAGGACGACTTCGTTAACATTTTTGTTGGCGACTACCTCGACCCGTATGAAGATATTCCATACGAACTGTTGATGGAAAACTTGCGCGACATCATCGCATACAAAAAAGAGCATCCCGCAACTGTGCTGCTCTACGGCAACCACGACATGCACTACTTTGTTGAAAAAGAGCGCAGTAGCCGCTACGACAGCCTCCACGCTGAGCTAATAAAGCTATTTTTCGACGACTCTAAACACTTGTTCGACGGAGTAGCATACGCCATAGGAGACGAAATGCTTGTTACCCACGCAGGAGTAACACGCGAATGGTATGAAAATAAGTTCGGAGAATACAAGGGCGAAAAACCATCGCAAGTGGCGCAAAACATAAACCAGTTGTGGGCGGAAAACAAATTTGAATTCACCTTCAAAGCCAACGTCACACAAACGCTCGACTTCTATGGAGAATCACCGACACACTCACCAATGTGGATTAGGCCATGGGTGCTCGCGCTGTACAATTTGTTTGAAAACACGGCATTCAAGCAGGTGTTCGGACACACACAAGTTGAAGACCTCACTACAATCAACGACAACCTTATCGATGTCGACTGCCTCGGCACTATCACCAAGTCATTTCAAACAACACTCTAATACTGTGGCATTTTTTTGCGTAAAAGGCATGTATTAACATGCGTGCAACATTAAATTTTGCATTACGGCCTATTTTCCGTAACTTTGCAAAGAAATGGACAAACTCTACAACGCCAAGGGCGTGTCCGACTTGGTTCTGCTCTACGCAAACAGCCCTGCTGTAGGCTCCGTTACCACATGGGATAAAAAATCACATGGGGCGCATTTGTGTGTCAAGGGAATTAGCGGCTCTGCGCGAAGCCTGCTTATTGCCAACCTATTCAACAACAGAAAACGCAACATTCTATTTATTGCTGATAATGCCGATAATGCACGATACGTTTACAGCGACATGCTGGCATTAGTCGGCAAACCCGAAGACGTGATGCTATTTACCCCAAGCATTGTTCAGAAAGGAAAAAAACAAGTATTCGACGGAGCCAACAACTTGTCCCGAACCGAAGTCCTGAACAGACTCGCCAACATACCGCGGCCATGTGTTACCATCACGTATCCCGAAGGTATAATGGAGATGGTGGCCGATATCAAAAGCCTTAAAGCCAGCACAATAACGCTTGAAACAGGACAGGACGTTGACAGCGAACAACTGGCGGAGAAACTTGTCGAGGCGGGCTTCGCAAGGGTCGAATTCGTTTATGAACCAGGGCAATTTGCTATCCGTGGAGGAATTATCGACATATATTCCTACTCCAATGATCAGCCTTACCGCATCGACTTATTTGGAGACACAATTGACAGTATCCGCATTTTTGCCGTTGACACTCAACTTTCCACATCGCGCTGTGAACGCATGGAAATTGTCCCCAACATGGGAGATAATCAGGCGCTCACGCTAACGCTCATGGACTACATCAAAGATGACGCGCTTATTGTGGCTGAAGATTTCACCTACTGCAAAAACCGCATCAACCAGCTTTATGACAACGAATTGGTGCGCGATGAGGGTAATCATTCGGGCGAACGGTACATTACCGGAGAAACTTTCACAGAGCGCATAAACACATTCAGCACCATTGAGTTCTGCAACAGAAGCGCATTCACCGACTACAGCACGCTCTCGTTCAACACACAGCCACAACCTGCGTTCCACAAAAATTTCGAAATTATCACCGAAACGATAAAGCATTGGAAACAAGACGCCTATCAAATACTCATATTGAGCGACAGCCGCAAGCAGACTGACAGAATACGCGCCATACTCGACAGCCAACAAGAAGACGGGCACGACAACAGCGACACATCATTCATCCCCGTTGATGGAACACTACACGAGGGGTTCATCGACAACGACATCTCGCTCGTCTGCCTGACCGACCACCAGCTCTTTGACCGATACCACAAGGTGACACAAAAAATCGACAAGGTGCGGCAGGGCAAAGCGCTGATGACGCTCAAGGAACTCAACCAGCTTCAAATCGGCGATTACGTCGTACATGTGGACCACGGCATCGGACGTTTCGACGGACTGGTTCACACCACTGTCAACGGCACACAGCAAGAGATGGTCAGACTCCAATATCGCGACGGAGACCTTATTTTCGTAAGCATACACAGCTTACACTGCATCAGCAAATATAAGGGCAAAGACGGAGAGCCGCCAAAGATAAACAAATTGGGAAGCGGAGCGTGGGAACGACTTAAAGAAAGAACAAAAAGCAAAGTCAAAGACATTGCGCGCGACCTTATACAACTCTATGCACAGCGCAAGTCTGAACACGGATTTGCATTCAGCCACGACAGCTATATGCAACACGAACTGGAGGCAAGTTTCATCTATGAAGACACGCCGGACCAGCAAAAAACCACTTTGGCAATCAAACACGACATGGAAAGCCAAATGCCAATGGACCGCCTCGTGTGCGGCGATGTGGGATTCGGAAAAACCGAAGTGGCGATTAGAGCCGCATTTAAGGCTGCCTCTGACAGCAAACAAGTGGCTGTGCTCGTGCCTACCACTGTGCTCGCACTGCAGCACTACAACTCATTCTCTGAACGGCTTCACGACTTCCCTGTGAAAGTAGAGTACCTGAGCAGGGCACGGTCTGCACAACAAACAAAACAAATACTGGACGAACTCGCACAAGGTAAAATAGACATACTTATTGGCACACACAAAATTGTGGGCAAAAATGTCAAATTTAAGGACTTGGGATTGCTTATCATTGACGAGGAGCAGAAATTTGGCGTAAGCACAAAGGAAAAACTCAGGCAAATGCGAACCAACGTCGACACCCTGACACTCACCGCAACGCCTATCCCACGCACACTGCAGTTTTCGCTGCTCGGCGCCAGAGACCTTAGCATCATCAACACACCACCGCCAAACCGCTATCCCATTCAGACCGAAATCATCCCAAACACTGATGAGGACACCATTGCCGCTGCAATAGACTTTGAGATGAGCCGAAACGGACAAGTGTTTGTCATCAACAACAGGATACAAAGCATTTATGTTGTCGAAAAGCAGATTAAACGGCTTTGCCCAAAAGCACGAGTCGCTGTCGCACACGGACAGATGCCTACCGAGCAAATGGAGGAAGTACTGCTGGACTTCATCAACTATGACTATGATGTGCTTGTCGCCACTTCTATCATAGAAAACGGAGTTGACATACCTAATGCGAATACCATCATCATCAACAACGCCAGCCGTTTCGGACTAAGCGACCTCCACCAGATGAGAGGACGTGTCGGGCGAAGCAACCGCAAGGCATATTGCTATCTTGTAACGCCTAACGAAGACCTGCTCTCCGATGACGCGCGACGGCGACTGCGGGCAATTGAAACATTTGCAGAGCTCGGAAGCGGATTCAACATCGCAATGCAGGACCTCGACATCAGGGGAGCCGGCAACATGCTCGGCGCAGAGCAAAGCGGATTCATCACCGACCTCGGATACGAAACATATCAAAAAATACTCAACGAAGCGGTGCTGGAACTCAAAGACGAAGAATTTGCCGACCTATATGCCGACCAAAAGAAAGAAAACGGAGAACTATACGTCAACGACTGCACGATTGACACTGACCTTGACGTGGGATTTCCTGAAACGTACATTGAGTCCAGCGCTGAACGCATCAGCCTTTACCGCGAACTTGACAGCCTGACAACCGAGCAGCAACTCACCGACTACCAGTCAAGACTTATCGACCGCTTCGGCACCATACCACCGCAGGGACTCGAACTCATCGTGGCGCTGCGCGTGCGCTGGGCGGCTATGCACATCGGAATTGAAAACGTCGTACTCAAAAACCGACGCTTGACACTTCACCTAATAAGCAACAGCAATTCAGCATATTACCAGTCAGACCAATTCGGAATGCTTATCACATACGCCACTATGCACCCGCGACGGTGCGAACTGCGAGAAAAGGACGGAAGACGATCCATGATAATTCTCAATGTGCCTGACTTAACAACAGCACTCAATGTCATTACTGAAATCAGTACAGCAAATCAACAAGCGAAAGTATGACACACAATCTTCTATGCGGCAAACGCGGACTAATCTTTGGAGTGATGGATAAGTCATCGCTCGCATGGCACATCGCCAAACAATGTGCGGCAGAAGGTGCCGACCTCGTGCTCACCAACACTCACGAGGCTGTGCAAATAGGCTCAGTATGCGAACTGGCAGAGAGCATCAACGCCGAGTTCATTGAATGCGACGCTACAGAGCCACAACAACTTGAGTATTTGCTTAAAGAAACACAAAGACTGCTCGCAGGCAAGATTGATTTTGTGCTACATGCCGTGGCACAATCGCAAAACCTGCGCCGGCACAGAACTTACCACGACACCAGCTACAACTATTTCGCAAAAACAATTGACACATCCGCCATGTCGTTCCACAAACTCATGCAGACGGCCTACAAGAACGACGCGATTGCCAACGGAGGCTCTATCGTTGCGCTAACATACATCGCCTCTGAACGAAGCCTTGACGGATACAACGATATTGCTGACGCAAAAGCCATGTTGGAAAGCATGGCGAGAAACTGGGGAAGGATATATGGCGAACGCAACTCAGTGAGGGTCAACACCATTTCGCAATCACCAACTGAAACAAGGGCGAGCAGAGGATTTGACGGATTCCAAAAATTCAGCCAACTGGCTGACAATCTTGCGCCACTTGGAAATGCAACGCCTCAAGAACTCGCAACACTATGTGTTGCAATGTTTTCTGACTACATGCCCAAAATCACAATGCAAAACATTCACAACGACGGAGGATACTCAAAAACAGCGTTGACAGGCAAATTCATTGACTTTTGGGAATCGCAAAAAAAATCGTAACTTTGCAAAAACAAATCATATAGTTTAACAAATAAAAAAAGAAAGTATTTTGGACAAGAACACCATCATCGGATTAGTACTTATTACTCTAATAATCATAGGATTTAGTTGGCTCAACCGTCCGTCGGAGCAAGAATTGGCAGCACGCAGGGCATACAACGACTCTATAATGCTTGCCCAGCAAATGCAACAGGCTGAAGAAGCTCTCGCGGCTGAAAACAAACTGAAGCAACAACAACTCAACGAACAGGCGGCAGTGCTCGACAGCGCACAGCTTGCTGCCAAAAGACAAAGCATCTACGGACCATTTGCCGCTGCGGCCAGTGCCGAGAACACGACAACGACACTCGAAAATGACCTCTTGCGGCTTACCGTCAACAGCAAGGGAGGGCAAATAGCCTGCGCAGAACTCAAACACTATATGGGGCAAGACAGCCTGCCAGTCAAACTGTTCTGCAACGAAGACAACCAGTTCGGGTTCACAATAGCCACAAAAAGCCAACGCGTGCTGAACTCTGCCGACCTCAACTTTACGCCGCAACCAATAACAACTGACACCAATGGAACACAAACCCTCGTAATGAGGCTTATGACCGACACTGCCGCCTACATCGATATCACATACAGTCTGCCCAAAGACGAATACATGGTTCGCATGAGCATTCAAGGCCACGACACTGAAAGCATACTACCTGCCAACATGAACAGCATACAGATGACGTGGAGCCAGTCACTCAAACAACAGGAGAGGGGCAGACAATTTGAAGAAAGATATTCAAGAATAGCATATAAATTCGCATCTGACAAGGGCATTGAAGAACTCTCGGAAAGCAAAGAAGACCAAGAGAATATCAATGGCAGCATAAAATGGATTGGCTATAAGGACCAGTTCTTCAGCACCGTGTTCATCGCCGACGACAATTTCGCGTCAGCAACACTTCATAGCACACCAGCACAGGCCCCTTACCTCAAAAAGTACAACAGCACAATGACAACGGCTTTCGACCCCACGGGAGCCAAACCTACACTCATGAGGCTATACATCGGTCCTAACCACTTCAGCACACTCAAAGCATACAACGACAGCGAACTGCCAAGCGCAGAGAGGCTGCACATGGAAAAAATCGTGCCGCTGGGAATGAAGTGGTACGCATGGGTCAACAGAATCGCCATCATACCGCTGTTTAACTTCTTCAGCAAATACATCAGCAACTACGGCATCATAATACTGCTCATGACGCTGATTATAAAACTTGTCATTTTCCCGCTGACATATAAGTCATACCTTTCGTCGGCTAAAATGCGCGTCATCAAACCGCAAATCGATGCCATCAACGAAAAATACCCTGCTGATAAAATGCAGGAACGCCAGCAAGCCACAATGGCACTATACTCCAAACTGGGTATTAGCCCAATGAGCGGATGCCTGCCACTGCTGCTGCAGATGCCTATTTTGCTCGCGGTGTTCTCGTTCTTCCCCACATGCATCGACCTGCGTGGACAAGCATTCCTCTGGGCTGACGATTTGTCGGCTTACGACTCTATCTTCTCATGGGAAACATACATTCCGCTTATCACACCATATTTCGGAAACCACATCAGCCTCTTCTGCCTGCTGATGACAATCACAAACATCGTGTACACATACATCAACATGCAAAGCCAAGGCGGTACTGACCAGTTTGCCGCAATGAAATGGATGATGTACATCATGCCGATATTCTTCATGGTATTCTTCAACAACTACGCGTCAGGTTTGAGCTACTACTATTTCGTTTCGCTGCTCATAACCATCATTCAAACTACTGCATTCAGGTTCCTGATTGACGACAAAAAAATACTAGAAGAACTCAACAAAAAGGCCAACAGCAAAGAAAAGCCTAAAAAGAGCGGATTTATGGAAAGGCTCGAACGAATGCAACGCGAACAGCAGAAACGCATGCGCGAACAAGCTAAACAACAGGCACGACGCAAATGAAAGCACTGCGCTTAATATTACTTTTAGCGGTCGCGGTTACGCTGTGTTCGTGCCCCGGAGGACGGAAACGATTCCGTAACCTTGACGACAACATCAAACCCGAGCAAGTGAATATCACGCGCATGGATCTGATGCTCATGAACATCAACCCAGCCAAATCGACTGCCGGACTAAAAAAAATCGCCGCAGAGCACCCCAGAGAGTTTAACCTGTGGGCGAACACGCTCGGCTATGACAGCACGATAACCAACTACCTCTACCAAGACTGGGCTGTTTTCCTTACTGACACGCTCTACAAGTCAACAAACGGCAAAGTGCAGGAAGTCATTGACGATGCAGCGGACATCGAAAACGATATAAGCAAAGCATACGCACGACTGCACATTTTTTACCCACAAATTCAAGTTCCTGACATCTTTTTCTTCATTTCAGGATTCAACAACTCAATCATCGTTGGCGACAACCTGATTGGAGTTGGAGTGGACAGGTATCTTGGCAGCGACTATTGGGTGTACGGCGAACTCGCCAATGTATATAACTACCAACTTTATGGCATGAGGCGCGAATGCATCGCGGCGGATGTCGTCTCAACCACCCTATTCCAAAACTTCCCATATAACAATAATCAAGTTCGGCTTCTCGACCTGATGCTTTACTATGGAAAAATGCTCTACCTGCTCAGCGTTGTCTTTCCCGACGTGAAAGACAATGAAATCATTGAATACACGCCTCAACAGTGGCGGTGGTGCATCGACAACGAACGCGCCGCATGGGGAGCACTGCTCGACAATAAGGCTCTGTTCACAACTGACGGCTTCATACAAAAGCAATATCTGTTTGACGCGCCATTCACCGATCCAATCTCACCTGACTCACCGGGGAGGATGGGAACATGGTTCGGATATCGGATTATCAACTCTTACATGGAAAATAACACTGATGTTACCATGCAAGAACTCATGGCGGACAATGACGCGCAAAGCATTCTGCAAAAGTCGGGATACAACCCTTGATAAGTTTAATATGCCAAGAATACTTGCCATAGACTACGGGCAAAAACGCACGGGCCTGGCTGTTACTGACCCACTTAAAATCACCGCCACACCGCTCGACACCATTCCAACGCAAAAATTGCTGCCATTCCTTAACGAATATCTCAGCAAAGAAGAAGTCGAGACGGTTGTGCTCGGGCATCCTCAAAAACTCAACGGACAGGCGTCTGAAAACATGCAGCGAGTAAGCGAGTTCAAAAGGGCATTTGAAAAGCGTTTTAACATCCCTATCGTGTACGCCGATGAGCGCTTCACGTCCACACTCGCGCACAAAGCAATGATTGAAAGCGGCATCGGGAAAAAGAAGAGGCAGGATAAAGCCCTCGTGGATAAAATTGCAGCAACCATAATCCTGCAAACATACCTCGAAAGCCTAAGCCCCACCACCCTTCAGACGCCTCTCGCTTATTAACATATAAATTGTCAAATAGCAAATAACTCGGCCTTCGACTCAATATGTTACATCAAATACGACATAAACTCCATTTAGAACCCGGCAGTGCCATCACAGTCAGCACAGATAGCCGAAACTGCCAAAAGGGATGCGTGTTTTTCGCACTTAAAGGAGACAACTTCGACGGCAACCAATATGCCGCAGCCGCACTCGCCAATGGTGCCGCGCTCGCAGTAGTTGACGACCCCTCGGCAGCGATTGACGACAGCAGCTATCTTCTTGTTGACGACACACTCAAAGCATTACAACAGACAGCAGCGCAGTACCGCGATGAATTTGACATACCTATGGTAGGCATCACTGGCACTAACGGCAAAACAACAACCAAAGAACTCATCGCAGCATGCCTTGCACAGAAGTTCCGCATTCACTACACGCAAGGTAACCTCAACAACCATATCGGTGTGCCACTAACGCTGCTCGCCATGCCGTGCGACACACAAATTGCCATCATTGAAATGGGGGCAAGCCACCCTGGCGATATAAACGAACTCGTTGACATCGCCCACCCGACATGCGGAATTATCACCAATGTGGGCAAAGCGCACCTGCAAGGATTCGGCTCGTTTGACGGAGTAATCAAAACTAAATGTGAACTTTACGACTACCTGCGTGCGCATGACGGATTCATATTCGTCAACTCCGCCAACAACATATTGCTCAAAGAATCAGAAAAGCGCGGACTGAAACGCATAGAATATGCCATCGGGAACGAGGCGCATACGCACGCTGAAATAACCGGGCACGACAACAGCTGCATGCTCGCTTTAAGCGTAAACAACACAAAAATACAGACCAACCTCATCGGGCAATACAACGCCGAGAACGTGCTTGCCGCTATTGCCGTGGCAACACATTTTGGAGTGAGCATCGGACAATGCAAAACAGCGATAGAAAACTACCGTCCAACCAACAACCGCTCTCAACTTCTCAAAACAGCCAACAACACCCTTATTGTTGATGCTTACAACGCCAACCCGACAAGCATGGAAGCCGCACTGCGTAACTTCAAGGCCATTCAACCTGACAAGCCTTTGCTTATCATAGGACAGATGGGGGAACTCGGAGAGTATCAAAAAGAAGCGCATCAGCATATCATCAACATCATACGACAACTCGGCTTTAACGATGTGATGCTCGTGGGCGACAACTTCAGAGAAACAGACAGCGGCTTTACCATTTTTAGCACCACTGCCCAACTCATGCAGTGCCTCAAAGACCAGCCTGTGCATGGCAAAACAATCCTTATAAAAGGATCGCACAGCAACAGGCTCGACACAATAACAACACTGCTGTAAATTAACGGCCAATAAACAAAAGAAAAGAATAAAAACAAAACGCCATGGATAAGAAAAACATCCTCATCATCACAGCTTGCGGTGTCATCATCGCCGCACTCGCAATTGGGCTTGCGCTCAGTATGTCGCGCACTAAAAAAGCCGAAGAAAACGCGAAAGCAATGGAAGAAATTGCTGCATTTGAAAAAGAGGAGATGGAAGAAGAGTACGAAAAACTCGCCATGCAGTATGACGGCTATACATCCACACTATCCAACGACTCGCTCGTCCGTCTGCTCTCCGAAGAACAGCAGCACGTGCGCGACCTGCTCGAAGAACTCAGAATGACTAAAGCCAACGACGCTAAAAAAATCACTGCACTCAAAAAGGAACTCGCAACCGTCAGAGCCGTCATGGTGCAATATGTTCACCAAATCGACTCATTGAGCAGAACCAACGAGCAACTCGCTATAGAAAACAAACAAGTGAAAGACAACCTCGCACAAATCACACTTCAGGCTGAGCAACTGCAGCAGGAGAAAGAGCAGCTCACCGAAGTCGTAACACGTGCGCAGATGCTTGAAACGTCAGGCTTCAAAGTAACATGGCTCAACGAGCGTGGCAAACAAACAGAACACTACAAAAAAATTGCAAAACTCCAAATCAACTTCAACATCAACAAAAACGTTTCGGCAGAGCCTGGTGAAAAAACAGTATATCTGCGCCTTGTACGCCCCGACAGCGAAGTCCTTGGCAACGCCGGAACATTCACCTATGAGGGCGCAGAAGTACCCTACACACTTAAGAGCGATTTCGAATATACCGGAGAACAGGAAGCTTTCGTGCTATATTACACCGTCAACCAACTACTGCCAATTGGCAACTACCGCGCTGAATTTTTTGCCGAAGGTAACATGATTGGAGAATACGGGTTCAAAATTGAAAAATAAAACCGCAATTACTTTAGTATTATTAACCTAAAACTAACAATATGAAACGTTTAGTACTTTTCGCAGCACTTGTGCTTTTCACCGCACAGTGCGCTATGTCGCTCGAACCGCGCGCAATCGGTGTGCGCCTCGGAAACGGAGCATGGGCAAGCCTGCAACACTACACTGCTAACGGCAACGTCATGCAATATGACCTCGGATGGTCAGGATTCAGCAAAAAAGGAAGAGGACTGGAACTCGCCGTTACCTACAACTGGGAAATCAACCTCGGTTCATCAGACTGGTATATGATCGCCGGATTCGGCATCGGTGGCGGTTATGAGTTCGACCACCTTTGGAGAAAAAAACTCTGGATCGACGAGTTTGACGAAAACGGTAATAAAACGGGCTCCACAAAAGTCTGGAGCGACAACTCAGCACATGCCGCAGAAATCCTTGCACAACACAGAACAGATTATGCTAAAACAGGTTACGGATTCGCAGGATATGCAGGACTTGTGCTTAACCTCGAATTCGAATACCAGCTGCCAAGCGTGCCACTATCAATCTCTCTCGACTGGCGACCGCTTATTGGTGCAGATTTCGGACGACTCGGAAACCCTAACAAAAAACCAGTCAACACAGACAGCAACCCTGACATTGCCAACCCTGCCAACTACAACACCCAAGTGCGTTACCACATGCGCGGACTCTACGATTTCGGGGCATCACTGCGCTACACATTCTAATCAACACACTTAAACTCAATACGCCATTGAACTCCAAAAGTTATATCAAAACTTTTGGAGTTCAATTTGTTAGTACTATAACCAACCACGATAGGAATTATAACCTGCCTAAACAACTATATTTTTGCAAAATTCAAAAAAAATCACTAAATTTGCACCCAAATTGAGGTGCGTCATGACCCCATTTTAACACTTTGCAAATCAAATAAATAAACATAACCATTATGAAACTTAACGTCAACAACGTCAATCAGGTTACATGGAAAGAAATCAGCGTAAAAACCAATTTACCTGATAAACTCAAAAAACTCGAAGAAATATCACAAAATCTGTGGTGGGTGTGGAACACCGAAGCAAAAAACATGTTCCGCCATATTGACGAGGCTGCATGGAAAAAAGCCTCTTCTAACCCCACCGTACTGCTGCGAATACTCAGCTACGACAAACTCACCGAAATGGCTGAAGACAAAGCTTTTCTTGCCACGCTTGACAAAGTGTACAGCGATTTCCGCGCATACATGGACACGCCACGCAAAGGCGACCGCCCGTCAGTAGCTTACTTCTCAATGGAATATGGACTCACCGAGGTCCTCAAAATATATTCAGGCGGCCTCGGAGTGCTCGCCGGTGACTATCTCAAAGAAGCATCCGACTCCAACGTCGACATGGCTGCCGTCGGATTCCTCTACAGGTACGGATATTTCACGCAGACACTCTCGATGGAAGGACAGCAGATTGCCAACTACGAAGCACAAAACTTCAACAACCTGCCCATCACACAAGTGCGCAACGCCGACAACACACCGCTCGTTGTTGAAGTACCCTACCCCGGACGCATCATCTACGCATACGTATGGCGCGTGGAAGTAGGACGCATCAACCTCTTCCTGCTCGACACTGACAACGAACTCAACAGCGACTATGACCGCTCAATCACTCACCAACTCTATGGAGGCGACAACGAAAACCGCCTCAAACAAGAGATTATGCTCGGCATTGGAGGAATACTCGCCCTCAAAAAAATGGGCATCAAAAAAGACATCTACCACTGCAACGAGGGACATGCGGCATTCATCAACGTGCAACGCCTTGCCGACTATATTCGCGAAGAAGGGCTCAACTTCAACCAAGCACTTGAAGTCGTTCGCGCATCATCACTTTACACCGTGCACACACCAGTCCCCGCAGGACACGACTATTTCGAAGAAGAACTCTTCGGACGCTATATGGGCGGATATCCCGAACAACTGGGGCTCACATGGAGCGAATTCATCGACATGGGACGCGAAACACCAGGATACGGACGATTCTGCATGTCTGTATTCGCACTCAACACATGCCAAGAAGCCAACGGCGTAAGCCGGCTCCACGGAAAAGTGTCACAAAAAATGTTCGCACCACTCTGGAAAGGATACTTCCCCGAAGAACTCCACGTCAGCTACGTCACCAACGGCGTACACCTCGGCACATGGGCAGCGTCAGAGTGGAAAGCAGTTTATGAAAAGATTTTCACAAAGGCATTCTACGATGACGAGTCAAACCTCAAAATTTGGGAAAAAATACAGCAAGTACCCGATGAACTCATCTGGAACACGCACATGGGGCTCAAAAACAAGCTCATCGACTACATTCGCGAGCAGTTCCAGGAAAACTGGCTCAAGACACAAGGCGACCCGTCGCGCATCATGAGCATACTTGAGCGCATCAACCCCAACTCGCTCGTCATTGGTTTCGGACGCCGTTTCGCCACTTACAAACGCGCGCACCTGCTATTCACCGACCTTGAGAGACTTGAAAAAATAGTCAACAACCCCACCCGTCCAGTGCAGTTCCTCTTCACAGGTAAAGCACACCCTGCTGACGGAGGCGGACAAGGACTCATACGCCGCATCGTCGAAATAAGCCGTATGCCACAGTTCCTCGGAAAAATCATATTCCTCGAGAACTACGACATGCGCCTCGCAAAACGCCTCATATCTGGCGTTGACGTATGGCTCAACACTCCTACCCGCCCACTTGAGGCATCTGGCACATCTGGCGAAAAAGCACAAATGAACGGCGTGCTCAACTTCTCTGTACTTGACGGATGGTGGCTCGAAGGATATGTTAAAGGAGCCGGATGGGCACTCACCGACAAGCGCACTTACGAAAACCAGCAGCACCAAGACCAACTCGACGCTGCTACAATCTACTCAATGCTCGAAAACGAAATCGTGCCTCTCTACTATGCGCGCAACTCAAAAGGTTATTCACCAGAATGGGTGCAAGTCATCAAAAACTCACTCAGCCAAATCACACCACGCTTCACTACAAAGCGCATGATGGACGACTATTTCGACCGCTTCTACTGCAAAATGGCACGCCGCAGCCAGATGCTGCAAGCCAACAACTACGCAAAAGTGCATGAAATCGTCAACTGGAAACAGCAGATTGCCGCCAATTGGGAACGCATCGAAGCCGTCAGCGTCATCACACCAGACGACTTCATCAACGACCCGCAAGTCGGAAAAACATACAAAATACAAATCACACTTGACACACACGAACTCAACGACCGTGGCATAGGCATCGAACTCGTAGCCACAAAACCCGATGCGCAGAACAACGATGTGCTCTACAACGTCGAAGAGTTCAAACTCGTCAAAACAGAAGGCAGCAGACTCTACTACGAACTTGATTACCAGCTCGATTACGCCGGTGCCCTCAAGTACGCCTTCCGCATGTTCCCAAAGAACGAACTCCTGCCCCACCGCATGGACTTCTGCTACGTCCGCTGGCTCTAAGAACATCAAAAACAAATCATTACAAATCCGCAGTGAACCAACGTCCACTGCGGATTTTTTTTGCACCATCCACACCCCACGCCACTACCATCCACATATTATTCACACACCACCACACCGCACGACTCGTACACTACACTACCATCCACATATTATTCACACACCATCCACACTCCCGCATGACTGACCGCGGAGCGGTCACCTCTGCGGTAACCGCATGTCGCACCAGCGACTTGCGGTGGTCTGCATATCCGACAATATGCACGCTAACGGCGTGCCCTTGAATAACTATCACAACCTCATCCCCACACCCCACACCGCGTTAGCGGTGACACAAAAAAGCCGTGGGTAAGCCTGCGCAACCCACGGACACGCACCACACAACCACATACGAAAAACCGCGTTAGCGGTGACACAAAAATCTATCCAATAAAGAGGTTCAGTTTGATTGACTGGGAAGCGGTCACCTCTGCTGTAACCGCATATCGCACCAGCGACGTGCGGAGGTCAACAACGTACAGCCACGGCAGGCGACCATATTCCATACGGGCACAAGATATGAAAATTAATTTTTGTTTGTGCAGTGTTCTTCATTAGGTTGTTCCTCGCCTGCCAGTGATTGCTCTGACTTGACGTAGGTCCAGGCTGTGGAGGCGAGGGTGAAGAGTGGTTTGTATGTTACAGAGGCTTGTTTTTCCTCTGGTTTAATTATAGGTATCTTGTCCTCGACCATGGCAAGCAAGTTGAGGCATACGCTGACGACGAGCGCCCACTTGAGAGCTCCGAATGCGGCACCAAGGAGGCGGTTGAAACCTCCGAGGTCGAGGTTGTTGATAAAGCGCATTATAATTTTGCGAAGCAAGGTGCAGAGGGCGGCTACGGCAAAGAACATCACTACATACGCTATCCAGTTTGCCCAAACGGCA
The DNA here is from genome assembly GCA_017454915.1 of Paludibacteraceae bacterium. Taxonomy (GTDB): domain Bacteria; phylum Bacteroidota; class Bacteroidia; order Bacteroidales; family Paludibacteraceae; genus UBA3747. The sequence goes on along the minus strand of JAFTCC010000062.1, from coordinate 77,086 downwards.
GGAATGCTGAGCGACGTATGGAGGACATTGGCGACAGGGGCTGAACAGAACTTGGCGGCAAGAACTCCTGCAACTATGCTCACAAGCGACAGCAACTCCTTGACAAGCCCACGTAGCAAACCGCGAAGCAAACCGAAAAGGACGGGCGTTAGCAGTATGTAGTCGAGAGAAGACAAACTGTATTGACTATTTTACTATTTACAATTAAAATATATGACGCATTGGATGGGTTGCCGATTAAGGAAAGAATCCAATGCATTTCAAAAAAAGCAAAGTACAAACGCCAGATGGTATTTGTACTTTGCATTTTATTAGACGAGTTTTATTGTGCTGTTGTTTCAGCTGGTGCCTGCCACTCCTCTGGTATCCAGAGTTGTCCGCTGGCATTACGGAACTCTTGCAGGTCGTTGATGGAGCCGTCCACACCTATACCACGGATAGTAATGGTGAGAGCGCCGTCGTCAACCTCCTTGTCTGCTCTGTCGTAGTAATAGCCTACTATGCCGACAACATCGCCTTTGTATTCTGCAGCGGGCAGTTTGTAGTAAGCGAATTTGGCGAACTCGCTGACTGACGTTGCAAGATGATTATCCGCGTCGTCTTTGAAGATGCGCGACTGCGAGAAGTTTTTGTAGTCGGTTGTTGGAGCGAACACTGCAGCATTGGTGTCTTCACGAGGATTGCCGTTAGTGCATGCCGTGGGTTTACCATAGTCATAATACTCGCTTGTAAAGTGGACGTTTTTGATGCGAACCACACGTCCGCAAAGCCCCTGCAGGTCTGTTGCAGCTTCAGCGCGAAGTTCGGGTATCGTCATTTCTGTCTCCACAATCTTTGAGCGGTCAGCCAAGCCGATGCGCTCGGACCAACGCTGGAAGCGGTTGAAAGGTATTCTGCTTACGCACCACCCTACTTTTTGCGCTGCGTTCATCGCCGTTTCGGTTGTGCGGCTGTAGTATGAAGCGACACCGATTTCATATTTATTGGCATATTTGCCTATTGCGAGTCCGTTGAGCCGCATGAGGATTACCTGTCCCATGGGATAGAAACCGCCAAGGCTTGATGCGTCAAGAAGTACGGTTACACCATGCTTGGGGTCAAGCACGTCCTGCAGATAGAGGTTCTTATAGACATTGCCGGTGAAGTCGTCAGAAACGACACGACCAAGAAAATACACAGCATCGTCGTCGTTGTAGATACCATCGCCGTTGATGTCATAGGCTATGGTATCAATAGTGAACAGATTTTTATCGCCTGAGCGTGTGCGGACAGGGTTGTACACACCGCTTTCGGTGGTGAACTGTTCAAGTATCTCCATATAGGAAAGGATGCGCTCGCCGCGAGTGTTAAGCACTTCTTCAACTGAGGTGTTGTTAACCGGTGGTTCATCAACCTTACAAGAAATGAACAACGCGCTAACAGCAGCAAGTATGAATAATATCTTTTTCATAATTTCTTAGTATTTAATGTTATAAGTTATTAGTTATTTCACTATTAGATAAATGAACCTTAGAACTTATACGATATGTTGAGGAAGAAGTTGGTGCCCCAAGCGTAGTAGTACTTAGCAGGATACTTCCATGCGTTGGGTGATATTTGCTTCTGTTGTTTACGGTTGGCCCCCGTGCCATTATACTGTCCTTGCAGCGACTGGGTTGGGATACGTCCTTGTTGATAGCCACCGGTTTTGAAGTGCGTGTTGTTGCACAGGTTGCTGATAGAGAGGTTGATGCTCAGCGACTGGCGGTTTTTCAGGTAGATGAGTTTACCGATTGACATGTCAACCATAAGGCGATGATACCACTTGTCGGCATCAAGTCGCTCTTGTTTTGCAAGCACGCTGTAGGGGAACTCGGCTATTTCGTGTCCATAATCGTCTGTAGCGTTAACGGTTTGCGTCTGTCCGTTTTCGTCAACGATTTGTTCTTTGCGGATTGTATATTGCACGTCAGACTGTGAGCCATCGGCGTGCATGCCGGTAAAGAGTCCCTGAATGCGGTGTGACGGAGCAAAGCTCATGTAGTTATGGTCAAAATACGAAAGGCTGATGTCAGCAAACCACATTTTGGGGTGGAAGAAGCTGACCTTGAGGCTGGCAGCGAGTTGAGGACCTGAAGCCACCTTGAGGCCTTTGGTATATACATTATCAGAAATTTCGTAGAGCGGAACATAGATATCCTTGCTACCCTGCTGCAACTTCATGTAGTCGAGCACCATACCGTTTTCAGAGCTGTAGGTGGTCTTGGCATCAGAGGTGTATTGATGGTAGCGGTAAGAAACGACAGGCGTAAGGGTGATATATTTGCCGGCTTTGACTGCGAGCGCGAATTCAAGTCCAGCGTTGATGTTGTCAAGTCCGGTCATTGCATAGTTGACAAAAGTGTTGTAAGAGTCGTCATAGTAACCAGACTGTTGCGTTTCGCCCCATGTCTTTGTTACATAACCGGTGATGCGTCCGCGAACAGCCGCATAGTTGATTTCGTAGGTGAGGTCGGCGCCGAGTATTTTAGCGCTCTTGAGTCCGTCAACCGCACGGTCGTAGTTGCGTACCGACACGTAAGCCGTGCGAGCGAGCGGTGCCTTGGTTTCGCCTATGAAATTTGCGATAAGGCGGTTATGTCCGTCAATGCGATAAGACACGCCGAGTTTCAATGCAGGGTCAAGGAACGCATGGTATTTACCTTTGCCGTACGACTTGTAGCTGCCGTTGCTGTAGTAGTCATACCACCAATCGTAGTCTGTCTGCATTCCTGCACGGTTATACATTTCAACCATTTCGTTGGCATAGACGAGCGACATATATCTTGCGCGTCCGTTATCCATATTACCTACACGCCTAAAGCCAGAGAAGGTAGCCTGCAGCGCATAGAAGAAGTCAACGTTATTGAATTTCCATTCGTTCTGGATGAAGGCAGACACTTTGTGCATATTGATATCATAGTCATAGCCGAAGTGTTTCTTTTTGTCGCCATCTGAAATTCGGCTTGCCCTATTATTTTCGAAATCAAAGCTGCGAAGGTCATTGATTTTGATATAATCAAGTTCGAGCTGTGACATTTCCACATTACCCGAAAGTTCCTTGAGGTCACGCTCTGAGAACGGATCAAGGTCATACCATTGTTGACCACCGAGCATGTCGTCAATGGTTTTGTAGTGCATGCCGCGACCAGCTTTGACTTCAAGTCCCGCGGTGAGTTTCATATTCGGCAGCACTTGTCCGCGATACGTGGCATTGCCAGTGATTTCCATCAAATCGTTGTGGCGGCGTTCAAGTATGTAGCGAGCCTGTCCGTCAGCATTTGCTGCGAGAGCTGAACGGTTAGCGGCATAGAGTTCGTCCCAGTTGACTTGCGTGGTGGCGTTGTTGCGTCCCGTCCAGAGGTCGGTCATTGCCTGATAGGTGTTGAAGTCAACAGTCGGGCCGAAAGTGTTGCCATTGTATGTCCAGTATTGGTCACCGCCTCCATTAGCACCTGGAGCAGTGTACAGATCCACACCGTTGAGGTCCTTGGTAATGAAAGCTCCGTTGGCGTCGAGCTGAGTGTCAAACAGTATGCTTGGCAGATTGCGGTAGTAGTCAGGACGCGGATCAGACGCATTATAATAGTTAAATGCAGAATTGCTGTAGAGCGAATAGTGGAGACCAACGCCTACTTTTACGTTGTGCTGTTCGGTTTTCCACTCGTAGTTGGCGATTAACGTCGGGTCAAACGACTTAACAATGCGTGAGTTGCGCATCTTGCCGTCTTGGTAGCCCCAAGCGGGGTTATAGTAGATAGAACCTGTTAGGTCATAAACTTCCTGCGTAACCGCGAGGTTCTGACCGCGCATCGTCGGAGCGCCAAAAGTCAGTATATTCATCGAGTGGTTCTCGTTGAAGCGCTTTTCGGCAGAGAAGAAATAACCGATGGAGTTGTAGTTGGAGCCTTCGCCAATGATGCCTTTTTTGTCAATGTAAGGAGAATATCTCCAAGCAAGTGACGCGGCGAACGCCCATCCGTTTGCGAGCAATCCGGAACCATAGGTGGCAGTGAGGCGTCCCTTGTAGTTACGGTTGGCAGCTGCGATGCCCACGTTCCACCCCTGCGCGATACGCGTGGCGTTCATCAGAATGTTGCTTGAGGCTCCAAGGTCGCCAAAGGCGTATGCCGAAGCTTCGAGAGGACGGACATCATCGCGCTGGCGCGAGATACGGTTAAGGCCGCCGATTGATGAGAAGTTGAACATTCCGCGCTCAAGTCCGTTAAAGTTCACGCCGTTGATGTAAGTCTGTGAAGAAGCGTTGTCATATCCGCGTACACGGAAGCGCGCTGAACTGAAAGTGAAGGCGACATAGTTGGCGTAAACGTCGCGGGCGGTGCTGGTGCTGACCATGTTCTGGTTGCGCCCCTCTTCATCTTCAAGCTCTTCGTCAGACAGCTGCAGAACCACATCGCTTTTAGCGTCTGTCTGCACATCAGGCTGAACTTTGATTTGACCAAGGTCGTTGCTGCCGTCCTTTATGGTTACGGCAATTGCCTTGGCAAGAAACTGGGAGGATGTGATTACGAGTTCCTCGTCCATTGGTTCAAGAAACATGAGCTGGAACTCACCGTTAGTGTTTGTTGTGGTTGAGATGTTTTGGTTCTCAAGCGTAACCACTGCATCAACCACGGGTGCGTTGTTTTCTTCAGAAAGCACCACACCGCGCAACGAAGCGTTTTGCGCCGACACTAATGCCGCGCAAAAGCACATTGCGGTTAACATCAGGATTTTTTTCACGGGTATAGTTTTTTAGAGTTAGTGTTTCATTCTTTTGTTGAGCTGGTCAATCACTTCTTTGGTGATGTCGTGCCCTGGGGTGCTGTAAAGCACATTGTCGGATGCTGAATTGCTCAAGATAATTTGATATCGGCCGTCCTTGTTATATTCGGCGAGGAACACGTCGATGGTGTCTTTGAGCTGCATTGTGAGTCGCTGCTGCTCTTCAAGCAGGCTTTGCGTAAGCTGGTCATTACGAGCCTCAAGGTCCTGCTGTTTTTTGAGTATGCGCCTTTGTTCACTTTCGGCACGCTCACGGCTCAAGAAAGCATTGTTATCGATTTTGCGCTGAAAATCGTTCATTTCGCCTTGCAGTTTGCGCATTGCGCTGTTAAGTTCAACGCGAGCGTTCTCCTGCTTGGCCATCAACTGGTCGTTGGCCTCTACAGCAAAAGCGTAGCCAGTAAGCAGAGAGTCAAGATTGATGTACGCCACCGGAATCTGCTCGCCAAGTGGCACTACAGAAGTCGTTTCTTCAACTTCAGCAGGCTTGTTGCTGGCATAGAGCACGAATAAGACGATGACGGCAACGGTAAGAATAGCGTTGCATACGAGTGAGATGATTGAAAGTTTATTATCCATTATGATGAAAGATTATATTCTTAAGCATGGTATGTTTGGACGCCACATGTTGCATCCTCATGACTGATACTTTACGGTTTACAATGTCAGGGTATGCTCACAATTTATTGACGTCAATCTTGTTCCGCGGTGTCTGTCTTGCCTGTCTGTCTTGGCTTTGTGCGCAGCCTATGCCCCTGCGCCGCATTTCCTCATTGCCAGACACATGGCTATTAGGGAATCCGCCTTTGCGATTAAGCAGGATTCCAACCGAAAGACCGGCGACCGCCAACAACAGGAGAACCGCCACCAAAACGTAAACTGACAAAGAAAACATTTCTTCGCACAATATCTTTGGCAAAGTTAGTTATTTTATTTGATATACGCAAGCAGAAACAACAAAAGGCTGCCACTTACGTAGCAGCCCTTGATTTTATGGCATGAAATGCGTCTTCGCAGTCGCTGAGTTTCAATCCAGAAGCCTGTTTGTCGCCGTGTCAGGAAAGATTACGCTGGGATGGAAATCCTTCGCCTCCTCCTGTGTCATGATGGCATACGCCATGATTATTATCACGTCGCCAGGCTGCACGAGCCGTGCGGCTGCGCCGTTGAGGCAAATAACACCTGAATTGCGCGGGCCGGGAATCGCATAAGTGGTAAGGCGCGCCCCGTTGCTGTTATCCACTATGGCCACCTGTTCGTTAGGAAGAATGCCTGCCGCCTCCATCAGGGCCTCATCTATCGTGATGCTGCCTATGTAGTCAAGGTTAGCCTCGGTTACCGTAACACGGTGAATTTTTGATTTCAGAATTGTCAGAAACACTGCTGTTGCTATTTCGGTTAGTTCAGTTTTTATTTTGTTTTGCAAAATTACTGCTTTTTTTATTTTCACGCAAATAATACCGCACCAAAAGTTCATTTTTTGCGGTCATATTTCCCATTTAGCATTTTTTTCGTAACTTTGTAGTTTGAAATAATCTAAAAAAACAATCGAGTGGGTTCAATCAAAAGCCAGTTGGAGGACAGCCGTCCGCGTGAGCGTCTGATGACATACGGTCAGCAGAGCCTAAGTAACTCAGAACTGCTGGCAATCGTATTGGGCTCCGGCACAAGGGACTACAATGTCTTGCGGCTTGCAGCCGACATAATGAACGACTGTGGCAACGACCTTAATGAGTTGTCGCGCAACGACTACACATATTATATGCGTTACAAGGGTGTTGGTACTGCCAAAGCGATCACCATAGCCGCGGTGTTTGAGCTCGCACGCAGACGCCGCGATACGCCTAATGCAGACAACCCGCTGCTGACTAATCCGCAGGCAGTGTATGAGCATATCGCTCCAATACTTTGTGACCTGAACCACGAGGAGATGTGGGCGATGTATCTCAATGCGGCAGGCAGGCTCACGCATAAGCAAAAAATCGCGTCTGGCACACGGACAGCGGTGGTCTGCGACCCAAAGGACATAATACGACCTGCGCTTACAGGCAACACTGCGTCTGTTATCATAGCGCATAACCACCCGTCGGGCAACCGCATGCCAAGTGTACAAGACGACACGCTGACACAAAAAGTAGCACAGGCCGCAAAAGTTTTTGACCTCAAACTCAATGACCACATCATCATAGCAAGAGACGGATATTTCAGCTATGCCACTTCAAAACCAGACATATTTATTTGATAAGAACCAGCAGAATGACAATATACTTAAAACCACATAAAGAGGAGTCAGTCCTTCGTTTCCACCCGTGGGTGTTTTCTGGCGCCGTGGCACGCATTGACGGCAATCCTTCAGAAGGCGAAGTCGTTAGCGTCGTGGCAAGCGACGGGACGGCGCTCGGAGCAGGACATTACCAAATTGGCAGCATCGCTGTGCGGCTATTAACATTCTCGCCAAACGAAAAGATTGACGCAGCATTTTTCCGCCGCAGGATAGAGAGCGCCTACAACATGCGCAAGGCTCTCGGGCTCATCAGAAAAGACAACGACACATACAGGTTAGTACACGGCGAGGGCGATATGCTGCCAGGACTTATCATTGACGTGTATGGCGACACTGCCGTAATGCAAGCCCACAGCGTGGGAATGCACCTCATACGCCGCGAGTTGGCGGAGATTGTGAAAGATGTGGTTGTCGAGGTCAGCAATGTCTATTACAAGTCGGAAGGCACCCTACCCTACAAAGCACCACTGGAGGAGCGTGACGACGGCTATCTGATTGGCAACGAAGGCCAGTCCGTGGGATGCGAAAACGGGCTGAAATTCAACATCGACTGGCTTCGCGGTCAAAAGACTGGATTTTTTGTGGACCAGCGGGACAACCGCAGCCTCTTGGAACGGTATAGCCGCGACCGTAATGTCCTTAACATGTTCTGCTACACCGGAGGCTTCAGCGTCTATGCCCTTCGCGGCGGCGCACTATCGGTGCATTCGGTTGACAGTTCGGCAAAAGCCATAGAACTCACTGAACGCAATGTGAACCTCAACTTCGGCGAATGTGAACGTCACAAAGCCTTTGCCGAAGACGCATTCCGATTTCTTGACAATATGCAGCAGGCGTATGACCTCATCATATTAGACCCGCCGGCATTTGCCAAACACCGCGGCGCAATACGCAACGCCCTGCAAGGCTACCGCAGGCTCAACCAAAAAGCGCTTGAAAAGATAGCCCCGCACAGCATACTGTTCACATTCAGCTGCTCGCAGGTGGTAGACAAGGATATGTTCCGCCTCGCCGTGTTCAGCGCTGCGGCAGCGGCAAAAAGGCAGGTGAGAATTTTGCACCAGCTAACACAGCCTGCCGACCACCCCATCAACATTTACCACCCCGAAGGTGAATACCTTAAGGGATTGGTGCTGTATGTGGAATAACAAAAACAGACAATCAACAATTGACAACAATAAAATAAAATAAAATACAAAAACAATGAATAAAGGCAAGAAACTGATGATGCTCTTGGGCATTGGCTTGTTGAAAAAAGTAATAACACTGATTGTGATTCTCGCATTGTGTGACGGCGCACGCGCCCAGCACAGCATGGAATACACCGCTCCAAACACCCTCTACAGACAAGGGCTTGAATTGGTTGACCAGAAAAACTACACCGCCGCCGAACAAATGTTCAGCGCATACATAGCGCAGAATCCAGGCGGCGACCAAGTGGAAGAGGCAATGTACTATATGCTCCACATTCACTATATACAGCGCCGTCCCGGCACTTCAGAAGAAATCGTCAACTACCTTGTTGAGCATCCATACAGCCAGCACGTTCCCGAACTTCATTTCATGGCCGGAGTGCTATATGTGGAAAACAAAAAATCTAAACTTGCGCTTGAGGAGTTTCGCCGCGCCGACAGTGAGCGACTTTCGCAAACAGAAAAGAACGACCTGCTGTTCTACAGCGGCATAGCCAAACTGCAACAAAAGCAATACGAAGCCGCGTCAACAGACTTTGAAAACCTGCTTGGCAGACCCACCGCATATAAACTTGCCTCGCAGTATTACTACGCTTACTGCCAATATACGCTCGGACACTACAACGAGGCAAAACCCCATTTCCTACAAATTGAGCACATCAACGAATATAAACAGACCGTGCCATACTACCTGTGCCAGATATACTTCAGCGAAGGAAACTACGAGGCTGTTGAAGAGCGCGCAAAAACGCTGTTTGCAGAGTACCCCAAAAACAAAGAGAACGCCGAGCTGCACCGCATGATGGGCGAAATCGCTTATATCAAAGGACATTACGGTGATGCCATAGAGCACATCGAGGCATATAAGAGCAGCACGAAGAAAACCAACCGTAGCGACATGTATCTGCTGGGTATGGCACAATATCAGTTAGGCAAATATGGCGACGCCATCAAAAACCTCCAAAAAGCCACCAACAAAACTGACACACTATCAGAAAACGCATATCTACACATAGGACACTCCTACATAAAGCAGAAGCAAATTGACCAAGCGCGCATGGCATACTCACAAGCCGCCGCTACAAACTTCAATGCTAAAATCCACCAACAAGCCATGTACAATTATGCGTTGGCAACATGCCAGAGCAATGACGCGTTCGGCGAAAGCGTAACGGCATTGAGCAATTACTTGGCACAATACCCCGACGCCGACAACGCACCCAAAATACAGAGCCTGCTGATGGAAGTACTGCTTAAAACCAAGAACTACCAAGCAGCCATCAACGAAATCAACAAAGTCAAGAACCCCACCCCACAACTTATCGACACAAAATACTACCTGACATACAAGTTCGGCACCGAATGCTATGAGGGCAGCAACTTAGCCAAGGCCCTTGAGTGCTTCACAACAGTCATAGACGCCCCCGCAAACAAATACCAAACCGACAGTTACCTGTGGCGCGGCGAGACATATTACCGCAACAAGCAATACCAACTGTCGGCGGACGACATGGAGAAATACATCAGCCGCGCGAAAGGCGCTACTGACAGCCACATGCGACAAGCACGATATGGAGCCGGCTACGCCTACTATTCGCAAAAGAAATATGACAATGCTTTCAAGCACTTCACTCAATTTGTGAACATTGCCGACAAAAAGGACACCCGTTATACCGACGCGCTTAACCGCATAGCAGACACTTATTTCTCAAAACGCAACCTCACGCAGGCTGAAGCCAACTACAGCAAGGCATACGCTGCCGGCGGTAAGGGTAAAGACTACGCTTTGTTCCAACGCGGCTATTGCCTCGGACTAATGAAACAGTACAGCGACAAAATCAACGTGATGGAACAGCTGGTAAGACAGATGCCGCAATCGTCATACGCTGACGATGCCCTATATGAAAGCGGCCGAGCGTTCATACAGCAGGGCAAAGGCGATGAAGCCATCGAAAGCTACAAAAGACTGCTTGCCAACTACCCCAACAGCGAACTGGCACCCAAAGCCGCACTTGAGATTGCAATGGTGTATGACAACCGCAGCGATCATGACATGGCAATCAAAAGTTACAAACAAGTCATCAAAGATTATCCCGGCAGCGACGAGAGCTACACAGCGCTTGACGCGCTCGAAGAAACATACATCACGCTGGACCGCGTGAAGGAATACATCGATTACACCAAGACCCTTGGCCGCGTAATCAAGACCAACGCTGCAAACAAAGAGGACTCGCTGACATACATGGCCGCGGAACGTCAATACGTTCAGGGCAAATACAGCCAAGCGGCTGCCGGCATGAAGAGCTATGTCAACAGCTATTGCCCCGACGGACGCTATTGCACTGTCGCGCAATACTATATGGCTGATAGTTACTACCGCACTGGCGAGCGCAATGAGGCACTCAAAGCCTATGACCCGCTCACAGAGATGAAGGGCTCAACACATCGGGAAGAAGCATGCCTGAGAGCCGCTGAAATAGCATACGACAACAAAGACTACACCGCTGCAACAAAATACTTTGCACGGCTGCAGGAATGCGCATCAATCATTGAAAACGCCAATGCCGCACGGCTTGGCGTACTGCGCTGCAGCTACTACCTCAAAGACCAGAACAACACCATAAGAATGGCAACACAAATCATTGAGGACAACCATTCGGAAAACGACATGGTATATGAGGCACGCTACCACCGCGCTAAGTCATATCTCGAACAGGAAGACTATTTCCGTGCGCTACCTGATTTGAGGGAAGTGGCGAAAAACACGCAAACGCAACAAGGAGCCGAAGCCAAATATCTCATTGCCGACATACTCTACAAACAGAAAGACATAGACAAGGCTGAAGCAGAAATCATGGACTTTGCAAAGAAAGGCACACCACACCAATATTGGCTTGCAAAAGCCATGGTGCTGCTTGCAGACATCTATATTCAACGCGAAGACGACTTCCAAGCAAAACAATATCTGCTAAGCCTGCAAGCCAACTACACTGAACAGGATGGAATCCAAGAAGAAATCGTAAGCCGTCTCAATGGCATTGCTGACCGCGAAGCAGAAAAAGTGGAATAGAAATAAGAACGTAAGAACACTGTACTGAAGGCAAAAAGACAAAAGCGAGAGACATTGACAAGAATGTCAGCCAAACGTCATAAAGAAAAATATAATTAATGGCCGAAAATATGAAGAAAAGCATTATAATATCAGTTTTAGCGTTGTGCGCGTCATACGCCATCGCACAAGATGACACTAACCGCGAGGTTAAACTCGAACGCGATTACTCACCGGTAATTTCCAACGCAGGTAAAATTCAGACCACACTCGACCCTATCGAGATAGACGTGAAACAACAGCCTGTCGAATACTGGACAACGGGCTATAACTCCATTTACCCCGAAATAGGGCTGACTCCGCTTGCTGTTTCCGACCCGCAATTTTCACGACAGGCCCCAAGCCGCGGCTATGCAAGACTGGGGCTCGGATTCTGGTGGAACACGATGCTGGATTTCGGCTATAAAATGACCAATACGAAAAAAACGACTTTTGACATCAACATACACCATATAGGCACATTCGCCCAGAAACAGAAAAAGCAGGTGTCACATTCCACACTCGACATGGCGCTTCACCAGCAACTCAAGAACCTGTCTATCTTTGGTAACGCCAAACTCGGGTTCCACCACTGGAACTATTATGCGCTATATCAAGACAAGCCTCTGCTAAACAGCCAGAATAACAGCGCATGGAGCAATAACAAATTCAGTTATGATTGGGACAAAAACCTTGATGCGCCGGAATTTAACCGTCTGTGGACGTTCGACTTCAACTTCGGCTTGAGCAACAACCCCGGGCAAGACACCAAATATCATGTGATAGTAGGATACTCGTTGGCGAACGTTGAAGACAAGTGGGCTATGCATAAAGCGATAAGCGAGCATTCCATTCTTATCGACGCCGGAGCCGAATGGGAACTCAACACCGGCTCCATCGGATTCAACGCCCATCTTAAACCACACCTCTACAACAAATTCACTCCTGACGACGGACCAGCGCCTGCCGACAAACTCATATTTGGCAACCCGTCATCAACATGGGTTCAGACCGGATGGCAAGGTTGGAAAAAACTTTACAAAGACATTGACGACCAAGACAACAAGACCGGAATACCATACGTCGATATGAAATTGGAGCCTTACTACGCCTACAGCGGTGACAACGCTTGGGTGCACGTGGGAGTTAACCTTGACTTCGGATTTAACCTAATCCACAAAGTAGGCATATCACCTCAAGTTGAACTTGAGTGGCAGGCCATGCCATCCACACTCGCCATATACGGCAAATTCACCGGCAGGCTCGGCGGCCACGAACTAATGCCATCACTGATGGCGAGCCAGTACTCCGACCCGCACTCCATCTCTTACACAAAATGCAATACATACACGCCCATTGACGCTACGGTAGGGCTTAAAATTCATCCCACTAACGGGCTCATCCTCAACATCTACGGCAACTATTCATACACGATTGACGAACTATTTGGCTACTATGGCTATCTGAACAAAAACCTATTCCCCGAAAGTGAGTTCATCGAAGGAGAGAAAGAAGGCTACCGCACATTTGCCACTTTCGCTCCCGACAGCTATAACCTGCAGATGTTCAAAATGGGACTCAACGTGCGCTACGAATATAAAGACAAATTGCGCCTTGATGCTGATGCCCACTACAATTTCCTGCAACCCAAAGGGCAAGAATATGGACTTGACGACCAGTATGCATGGTACAAGCCCGCATTTGAAGGCAGACTGGCTTTGGCTTGGCACATAACCCCGAAGTGGACACTCCAATTCGACAGCTATTTTGCCACACCATCGTACGCTCTGGTTGCACAGTTTGACAAGAAGGTGGATGAAGAGACCGGGAACGACTTCGTTGCCAGAACAAATCATGCCGCAAAACTTAATCCGGTGTATGACCTCAACATTGGAGTAACATACAATCTCAACAAAAAAGTCGCTTTGTTCCTCAACGCCACAAATTTGGCTTTCAACAAGCGCATGAGCTTCTACGGATATGAACAACAACTCACCTCATTCATTGCTGGCGCGTCGTTCCAGTTTTAATAATTTAATAGCATCACACACTCACGCGTCAACATATTACTCTGTCATGGCGAGGCGCTGACCGACAAATTTGCCATACTAAAGGAAAAGCTTGAGGCCGAAGGGCATAGCGTTACTATATGTAATAATGCCAAGATGGCACTCAAGCATTTCGCTATCCATGCGCCGGCTTTGTGCGTCATTGATGTGGAATTAAAAGGTAGCGACGGTTTCAACCTGGTAGCACGTATAAAAGAGCACAATAACAACACAATAATAGCATTTCTCACTCTGCGCGAAAACCGCGAAGATATCCTGCAGGGACTACGCCTTGGGGCGGCAGAATATATCAAAGCCTCACTCGACAATGAAGAGATTGCCTTGCGCATAAAGAGGCTCATGACGTATTCGCACATTTGCCGTGAAGAGAAAAAAAATGTGTATGAAATAGGTGCATATCTGCTTGACACAAATTTACAGACGCTAACAAACCGTCAGGACGGCAACATCATTCAGATGACATACAAAGAATGTGAACTGCTAAGAATGTTAGCATCAAAGCCAGGTGAAGTAATCGAGCGCGACTGGACACTAAAAACCCTGTGGGCTAACGATACTTATTTCTGCGCAAGGTCTATGGACGTCTATGTCAGCAAGCTAAGACGAATGCTCAAGGAGGACACAAACGTGAAAATAATCAACAAAAGAGGAAGAGGATATGTGCTGGAAATCAAATCCTGATTATTCCCAGTCTATTGAATTCTTGCGTGTTTTCCACACATCGGCATACACTTTCGACAAGTCCATACCACCCATAAAGAACAAGTCATAACCATCAGCGGAGGAAATCACATTGCAATAAGCACGTTCGGTGATTTGTTCTGGCAGCGACAAGTCATCAGCACTCAACTGCTCCCAAAACAATCCGTCGTCGAACGACTGCAGGAAAAATCTGTCGCGTAACATGCCATCCGAATTCAGTCCGCCAATAAGCAACAGCCTTCCGCCGTATGAAATCAGCGACGCGCCTTCCATGCTTTCGTATCCGGGCTGGCCTTCAGTAAGATTTACCCAATGTTGCATATCTTGAGTCAACCACCGAGAGTTGAGTTGGTTTCCATTAACGTCAACACCGCCTATCGCCATGAACTGCATACGCATTGACGGAGAGAGGTAGGCCGTCTTGGCGGCACCTGTAACCGGGAAATTATCCGGCAAAGGATACCTACCTAACGAGCCACGCAAATCATCAACATACAATTTGCCCTGTTCGTCACGCACAACGCACCATAAGCCTCCCGTAAAATCGCCAAGTATATAAAGGTAATCTTTGTCGTTGAGCATTGTCCAGTTAACGGCATCTTCCGACTTGAACAAGGTTCCGCCACTGGCGATGTAGAAACCTTCGTCTGTGGCATAAAGACCGCGAACATCACATTGCGGCATTAGTCCCACGACATCCGAAGAAGCCCACTCCACTCCATCAGCAGAAGTGTAAAGGCGGATATTAAAGCCACTGCTTACTAACCAATAGAACTTGTCGTTGCGCATCACGGCGCACTGACACGAGCCAGATTCGCTGAACGCATTGTCTGACAACAGATTCCATTGATATAGTTCTGGGTTTATCTTATGCACAAGAACGCGTATGCGATAGTTGCGCTGCTTGGTATAGTCAGCAGAAATCACGCGAATATGCACCGGCTGGTGAGTGAAGTCAATCGTGTCGTTGTTGCGTAGCACCGAAGTGTCTTTGGGGCTCAACAATACCATGCCGGCTATCGCATACTGGAAAGTGAAACGAGTAACAACAGAATCAATCTTTGTGCCAACAGGCAGGGAGTCCTTATTGAACACCACAGCACCCGTGTCGCCTATCAGTTCAATATTGAAAGAGGCCTTTTCTATGCCAGGATTTTTGTCATTAGCCACAAAAGTGATACGGCTAATGACAGTATTGTCGGTAGGGATGTTATCTGAATATGAATTTCCTGACTTGCACGCACAGACGGCAAGCAACACTACAGAAATAAGAATTGATGTCAGTATATAATTTCGCATAACGTCCACAAAGTTACGAAAAAACGAGAGAAATGCCAAATTTATTTGAGCATTTCCGAGTGACAGTAACTTCGGCAATGCCAATGTTACGAAAAAACGAGAGAAATGCCAAATTTATTTGAGCATTTCCGAGTGACAGTAACTTCGGCGAAGCCAATGTTACGAAAAAACGAGAGAAATGCCAAACGAATGAGCAGCAATTTTATTTCATTAGTGCGATTGTCCCGAACGCGACATTTTGAATGTCCTGAATTGCCATATTATATTCATGGAATACTCTTCGCGGTCAGAAATGTACCACTTTATTTCATCCCCCTCCACGGGAATGAGCGTAATCATACCGCCTACACTGACATATTTGTAAGATCCAACCACTTCGGCATCATTATCAAGTCGATAGGAGAATTTTTTGTCTTTGTCAAAAGTAACAGTGAGATAGTGCGAATCTATTAACGAATACCCTGACCAAGTGCCCAGTATGTCTGACAGATACATTTCCTGCCAAGCCTCTTTAGTGCATCCGCCAAGCAACACAACACAGAGCGAAAGCACAATAAATAGTTTTGTTGTTTTCATAATAGCTTAGTATTTAACCAGAATCGGTCATTAGACCGACCGGGGTTGAAAATTAGTAAAAGGAAGTCTATTAAACCGGGCACATATCCAAATATCAATAGCCCGTTCGGGGTTAATATATAATGAAAATTGACGGCCGGTGGTTAATGTCTTCCATCTGTCCCTTACGCCACTGCATGACTGTTTTTGCAGAAATACTTTCTGTTGGCAGCGTGATGTCAGTTGCGATAGCAAGCCTCGTCTGCGGTGCGAGTGTTGTTAGCATAGCGTCACGAAGAGCATTATTGCGGTATGGCGTTTCGATAAAAATCTGCGACTGCTGTTCTGTCCTCGCTCGGTTTTCAAAATGTTTTATGGCTTTTTGTCGTTGAACATTGTCGATAGGCAGGTAGCCGTTGAACGCGAAACTTTGCCCATTGAACCCGCTTGCCATCAGTGCGAGAAGAATAGATGAAGGTCCCACGAGCGGCACCACTTTGATGCCTTTTTGCTGCGCTATCGCCACAACGTCAGCCCCAGGGTCCGCTATTGCCGGGCAACCGGCTTCAGAAATCACTGCCATGTCCTCACCTTGAGCCAAAGGCGACAAGTAAGACGCTATCACAGCCGGGTCGGTATGACGGTTGAGGGTGTAGAACGTCAACCCGTCGATGTCAATGTCTTTGTCAACCGCCTTGAGATAACGCCGCGTGGTGCGCACGTTCTCCACAATAAGATACTTGACACTGCGAAGCACGTCAAGAGTGTGCTGCGGCAAGACGCGGCTGAAGTTGTTGTCGCCGAGTGTGGTCGGGATGAGATAAAGCGAAGCCATTAGTGTATGAATAACAGTTCGCGGTATTTGGGCAGCGTCCACATCTCGTCATCCACAATGAGTTCCAGCGCATCGGCATGACTTCTGATTTTTGCGAAATAAGGCAGAACGCTGTCGTGGTATGCCTTTGCCATTTCGTATCCCTCGGCGCACGCAGCTGCGGCGGCTGCGGCTTCATTCATTTCTTTGACAAGCGCAAACAAGCTGGTGGTGTGGTTGGCAATCTGGTCTGTCAACTGCGCCTCAAGGCTGCTTGACTTATCCCTATTGGGGAACGCTATCTGATATTTCGTTACGCTGTCCAACAGCATATTTTGATAGCGAAGGGCTATAGGAATTATGTGGTTAACCGTCAGGTCGGCAAGCATACGCTCCTCAATCTGAAGTTTCTTGGTGTAAGTTTCCCACTTGACCTCGTTGCGGGCATGCAACTCTGCCTTGCTGAACACGCCGAGGTGCTCGAACATCTTAACAGACTGTTCTGAAGTGTACGCCTTGAATATCTCTGGCACCGACGTTTCGCAGTCCAAGCCGCGTTTGCAAGCCTCTTGCTGCCACTCATCAGAATAGCCATTACCCTCAAAATGTACGGGACGGCTTACAGCGATATATTCCTTTAGCACATCAAAAATCGCCTGCTGCAACGTTTTACCTTTGGCGAGTAACGTATCGACGTCGGCTTTGAACTGCATCAACTGCTCCGCCATGACGCTGTTGAGAGCTATCAATGCCGACGAGCAGCTGGCCGATGAACCTACGGCACGGAACTCAAAGCGGTTGCCTGTGAAAGCGAATGGCGAAGTGCGGTTGCGGTCGGTGTTGTCTAACAGCACTTCAGGGATATGCGCTATGCCGAGCGACATTTTTTTCTTTTCGTCAAGCACAATTGCCTGTTCGGATGTGGCTCCGGCTATGGTTTCCAACACTTCAGACATCTGCTTGCCGAGGAACACGGATATTATGGCCGGTGGAGCCTCGTTAGCGCCAAGACGATGAGCATTGGTGGCAGAAGCGATGGATGCCTTGAGCAGGGCATTGTGCTTATAAACCGCGGTTAGGGCATTGACAAGGAATGTAACGAACTGCAGGTTTTGCGCTGCCGTTTTTCCTGGGGTAAAGAGTCCTACTCCAGTATTCGTTCCAAGACTCCAGTTGCAATGCTTACCCGAGCCGTTGACGCCGGCAAATGGTTTTTCGTGGAATAGCACGCGGAAACCGTGGCGGCGCGCCACACGCTTCATCAGCGACATAACTATCAGGTTCTGGTCAACGCTAAGGTTCGTTTCGCCGTATATCGGAGCAAGTTCAAACTGATTTGGCGCTACCTCATTATGACGCGTCTTGAGCGGTATCGCATACTTATAAGCCTCAAACTCAAGGTCTTTCATAAATTCTGTAACACGGCTTGGAATAGCGCCAAAATAGTGGTCCTCAAGCTGTTGGTTCTTTGCTGAAAGATGTCCTAACAGCGTGCGTCCTGTTATCATCAAGTCGGGACGTGTGGCATACAGTCCCTCGTCAACAAGAAAATATTCCTGCTCCCAACCCAAATACGACACCACATGGTCAACATTGGCGTCAAACATCCGGCAAACCTCTGTGGCAGCCTTGTTCACCGCCGACAATGACTTAAGCAATGGAGCCTTCATGTCGAGCGTGTCTCCCGTGTATGAGATAAAAATAGTAGGTATGCAGAGCGTATCGCCCATTACGAAAGCCGGAGATGACGGATCCCAAGCAGTATAGCCACGCGCCTCAAATGTGGAGCGTGTGCCACCGTTGGGAAACGACGACGCGTCAGACTCTTGCTGAACAAGCAGTTTACCAGAAAAGCTCTCGATAACTTTGTCGCCTGGCTCCCCGTCATATTCGATGAACGACTCATGTTTCTGCGCAGTGCCCTCCGTAAGGGGCTGAAACCAGTGGGTGTAGTGTGTGGCACCGAGTTCCTTAGCCCAGCGTTTCATGGCAGATGCCACAATATCAGCCACATTGGCATCAAGCGTCTTACCATGCTGCACGGCATCGCCTATCGCTTGAACGATATCTGGCTGCAAATAACGGGACATCGCCTTTTTGTTAAACACATACTTGCCATAGTATTCGTCAAGATTGTTAGCCGGCGCACTTACTGACACAGCTTTCTTGCGGAACGCTTCTTCCACTGCTTTGAAACGCAGATTACCCATACTATTATACGATTTTACGATTTACGATTTATAAATTTCAGCAGAAAGACGAGCCGTAAAACTCGGCACGACTTTTCTCGATTCAATAACTTTCATCCTGGTTCGGAAAGTCGCCTGACTTCACGTCCGCCCCATAACGCTGCAGAGCGTCCACTATCTGGTCACCTATGTTGGCATATACGCGTAGGAATTTTGGTTTGAAACCTTGGTTCATACCCAGCATATCCTGCAACACGAGCACCTGTCCGTCAACATCGTTTCCAGCCCCTATTCCGATTACAGGGATGCGAAGCTCATCCGCCACTTGCTTGGCAAGCGCCGCGGGAATTTTTTCGAGCACGAGCGAAAAACAGCCCGCTTCCTCAAGCATATGAGCGTTCTTTATGAGTTCTTTAGCCTCTTTTTCCTCTTTGGCGCGAAGTCCGTAACCTCCAAATTTATTAACCGACTGCGGAGTGAGTCCAAGATGCCCCATAACAGGGATTCCGGCTTTGATTATAGCCTGTACGGTGTCAATGATGTCCTCGCCACCTTCAAGTTTGAGATAGTCCGCGCCGGTTTCCTTGATCATGCGAACCGCATTGTGCAAGCCAAGTTGTGTATCACCCTGATAACTTCCAAATGGCATGTCAATGCCTACCATTGTACGGCTGCATGCGCGAACAACAGTCTTGGCGTAAGTTATCATCTCGTCAACGGTTATGGGCAGGGTCGTCGAATTGCCCTGCATAACATTTGAGGCGGAATCACCTACCAAAATTATATCTATTCCGCTACGCTCCACAAGGCTTGCCATAGTAAAGTCGTAGGCGGTTACCACACTGATTTTCTCATGGTTATCAGCCATCTGCTGAATTTTAACCGTAGTTATTTTCTGATTTGCTGCACTATGTACTGACATGATTGTTATTGTTATTTATTTTTGTAATATTCAATTATTATTGTTTACTCACTCGTCAAGAACTTGGAATGGCGAATTTTGAGAGATAAACTCAGGTACGATTTTCTTCATCTGCTTAACCGTCAAGAACTCCTTACCCTCATGGCTTATTGACAGCAGTTTGTCTATCATCGGAGCCACAGTGTCGAAATCGCTCTTGCGAACACGTGCTATCATTATCTTTTTGTTGTCAGTTGGCAATGTCGTTTCCTTGTTGCCCAAGAGCTCTTCATAGAGTTTCTCACCCGGTCTCAGTCCCGTAAAGCGTATCTCGATGTCCTTGCCAGGTTCGTAGCCCGCCAGACGAATCATCTTTTGCGCAAGATCCAAAATGCGCACGGGCTTGCCCATGTCAAACACGAATATCTCTCCTCCCTTGCCCATGCATCCGGCCTCAAGCACTAACTGGCAAGCCTCAGGGATGGTCATGAAGTAGCGGATTATGTCAGGGTGAGTTACTGTTACAGGACCACCGCTTTCAATCTGCCGCTTGAAATATGGCACCACAGAGCCATTGGATCCAAGCACATTGCCAAAGCGGGTGGTGATGAACTTTGTGGTCGCCTGCTGCTCATTGTTGCCGTCTGCCTGACGCTTGAGGAACAACGACTGCACATAAATTTCCGCTATCCTTTTTGACGCACCCATTATGTTTGTGGGATTCACCGCTTTGTCGGTCGAAATCATCACAAAGCACTCCGTTTTGTACTTTACCGCAAGGTCAGCCAAGTTTTTTGTACCCCCCACGTTGGTCAGCACCGCTTCATTAGGGTGCTCCTCCATTAGCGGGACATGCTTATATGCGGCGGCATGATAGATGGTCTGCGGAGTATATTGTCTGAAAATCTGCTCAAGACGGTTCTTGTTGCGCACATCGGCTATCGTGGCAAGGAAATTCAATTGCGGATAAAGTTCCCTGATTTGCAGCGACAGTTCATGCAGGGGTGTTTCCGCCTCTTCAAGCAGAATAAGCAGCAGAGGCTGATATGCCGCAACTTGGCGCACTATCTCTGAACCTATGGAACCAGCAGCGCCGGTAACCATCACTATCTTGCCTTTCAACTGTTGCTCAACAGCATCCAGGTTCACGCTGATGCTGGGACGTTCCAACAAGTCTTCAATCCGCATTGACTGTAACCGTTCGCTATTGGTCAAGCCTCTGCCCATGTCTGCCAAACCCGACGACACAAGCAATTGGAACCCGCTGCTCAACAACTCGCTAAGGCTTTCCGAATGCTGCTGTGCGGTTTTACGGTCTGGGACCACTATGGCACTGACCTGATGCTTTTTTAGCCTGCTGACAAGCTTGTCATCATTCTGAAATACCCTGTTGCCTAATATGTCTTTAACGCCTTGGTTTCTGTCTATGTCTATCATTCCGACAAGCCGGTTGGCACTGTTGTAGGACGTGCGCATCAACTTAGCCAATGCAACCGCCTGCTGATCTATGCCGTAGATCACAACACGTTTCTGCTCCTGAAGACTAATGTTCATGTAGTCGAATATCACTTTAACAAACATTCGCAACGACACAAGCATTACGTATGATATAAGCCCGTAAGCCGTGATAAACAATGGTGTGAAAAAGAAGCCTTCTGTGTGATATATCGCCAAATAAATGAAATGCAAAATCAACAGCAGAGAGATGCTAATCAATTGAGCCAAAAGCAGTTTAACGGCATCTATATATCCTGAGTAGCGCAACACGCCAGCATAGGTGTGAAACGTCCAGAACCCTATCAGCTCTGCCGCCAAAAGCGCAAGCCCGCGGGTGAAAACGTAAATAGGCTTTATGTCGTACTGAACAGAACTGAAATGCCGCAGGAGAACCAGCGTCAACAATGCCGATACTCCGCATATTGTGATATCCAACAGCAGCAACACCCAACGCGACAAATAGCGCATTGACGTCAGATGAGTAAACGTTTCGGAACTCTTAAGATGAAACAGCAGATTTTTTAATGCCACAGTGGTAGATGTTTTTGTTTAACTTGCAAAGTTACGAAAAAAAATGCAAATCGTTGACACATCAAAATAAACGTGTGTTATTCCCACGGGAACTGGACGCGGTATTGGCATCCGGAGCGCCAGTTGGAGCAGCCATAGGCGTGTTTGCCCTTTACCACCGTACCTTGTCGGCAAGTGGGGCATGACAAACCCACATAGCGCAAGTCGGTAACTACCTCGAGCGCAAGACGTTTCAGCTCTTCCATAAACTGTTTGGGCTCGTAGCCGCCTGACTCTATCTGCCGTAACTTCTTTTCCCAGAGACCGGTAAGTTCGGCGCTTTTGAGCAGTTCGGTCTGAATACTATCAATGAGTTTCAATCCTAATGTCGTAACTGACAACGACTTATTGCCGCGAATGATATATTGCCGTTTGAATAGTGTTTCGATAATTGAAGCTCGTGTGCTTGGTCTGCCTATGCCGTTTTCTTTCATCATGGCGCGCAATTCTTCGTCGTCAACAGTCTTGCCTGCGGTTTCCATAGCCCGCAGCAGTGTCGCCTCGGTATAGGGTTTGGGGGGCGTGGTCTGCTTTTCTGCCAGTTGCGGGTCATGCGGACCGCTTTCGCCTTTGACGAACGACGGAAGGGTCTTCTCGCGCTCGTCAGCGCGCTCTTCTTCGTCCTTATTTTTGTCCTTGTCGAACACCACACGCCAACCAGGCTCAATAATCTGTTTGCCCGACACTCTGAAGCCCACCCTGTCAGCCTCAGCAAGCACAGTCGTAGTCGAAATTTTACATTCGGGATAGAATGCGGCTATGAAACGCCTTGCCACAAGGTCAAAGACTTTCCGCTCGTCAGCAGTCAGCGCGTTAGGCGGAACGCCCGTTGGTATGATAGCATGGTGGTCTGTCACCTTGCTGTTGTCGAACACGCGCTTTGACTTGGGCAGGCTCGACATACCGAGCAGCGGAGCAACGAGTTTACCGTAATAATCGCCGCCACCGATGCCCTGCAGCGTGCCGCGAACTTTAGGATATATGTCGTCGCTCAAGTAAGTTGTGTCAACGCGCGGATAGGTGGTTATCTTTTTCTCATATAGGCTCTGAATGAGGTTGAGCGTGTTCTCGGCGGTGAAACCGAATTTTTTATTACACTCCACCTGCAGACTCGTCAAATCAAACAGTTTGGGGGCATATTCCTTGCCGGGCTTTTTCTGCACATCAAGTATCGTCAGAGGCTTTTCTTTAAGGCGACTGACCAGCGCCTCACCCTCCTCCACGCTCTGTATGGGCGGCAGCGGGACAAAATTCCACTCTTCTTGATGTTTGGTCCCCTGCTCCTGTTGCACGGGCTTGGAGCCTGCCTCGGGGTTCTCCTCATCATCTTTGGCCATTATCGCGCTGAACACTGTTTCGCGGTACACAGTTTTCAGCTCCCAATACGTACGTGGCACAAAGTTCTCTATCTCCCTTTGTCTTGCCGCCATAAGAGCAAGCGTTGGCGTCTGCACGCGCCCCACCGACAGCGTTTGCTTGTAGGCTCCATACCTGAGAGTATAAGCCCTGCTTGCGTTCATGCCCAGCAGCCAGTCGCCTATGGCGCGCATCAAGCCTGCATAGTAAAGCCTGTCATACTCAGACTGCGGCTTTAGGTTCTGAAAACCTTCGCGTATTGCATCCTCTGTCAACGACGATATCCACAAGCGTTGTATCGGGCATTTCACCCCAGCCTGCTGCTGCACCCAACGCTGTATAAGTTCACCCTCTTGCCCTGCATCACCGCAGTTGACAACCGCATCAGCATTGGCACACAGGTTCTTGATAATTTCAAATTGCTTCTGAACGCCATCATTGTCCGACACGCGTATGCGGAAGCGGTCGGGTATCATGGGCAGCACGTCCATGCTCCATCGACGCCACTGCTCTTGATATTCATGAGGCTCGTAGAGTTGGCATAAGTGCCCGAATACCCACGTTACCTGCCAGCCGTTACCCTCCATATACCCGTCATGGCGATCGTTGGCGCCAAGAACCTTGGCTATCTCACGCCCTACCGACGGCTTCTCCGCTATACATACTGTCATGGATTAAAAACTTCATGGATTAAAAACTTATTGATTTATCAGATTTTCATTATGATAGGAGCCCACATTCCTGTTTAACTACCGATTTGGGTTAAGTCAACACGCTTAACCGCAAAAATAACCGACATACGGAATCCTTCGCAACACTTTTGCGCATAGCCAGCTAAGCATGAACACGAGCAGCGAAACACAAGGTATCGCCACCCAAGCCCAGCCATTGTGAGGAAGCAATAAACCACGGTTAAGCAGATAGATAAAAAACAAGTGAATGAGGTAGATGCCAAAAACGTCAGGACGCACCGCACGAGTAAAACGCTCCAATACCTTATGCTCTGTCCCTCTGACGCTAAAGAAATATTGAGTAGCCACAAAAACGCCTGCTGACATAAGCATCACGTTTGGGCTTAAATACTCATGAAAGACTTTTCCCTGCACAAGTTTTCCAGCCAGTGTTATCAGCATTGCGATAACAGCCGCGCTTCCAGCCATTATGGCTTCACGGCGTGTCGGTTCCCTCTGCGACAAATATGCCCCAAGCAGAAAATAACCACAATAGCCCGTCATCATCTCGGGGCGTATCAAGCCTGCAAAAACATAGGGAATGTGCAAGAATTTGGGGACATACAAACCATCAAACAGAACAAGATTGAAAAATGCCCAAACTAACAAAAAGTAGCCCGCCACACCATGCTTTATAATTGCTTGGCAAACAGGTATCGTTATGTACACACCCATCAACATCGGCAGAAACCACAAATGAAAATAACATTCTGGACGAGTGAAACTGACATAACAGACAGGTTGACCTTTTGCAAAAAGCCATATCGCGCGATATAGCGGATATAATGCAAAAGAATAAAGCAGAACCCACACCAGATAAACAGCAGCAAGGCGAAGTATGTACTTGAAAAATAACTGGCGAATACTCACGGTCTTGTCTGGCTGAAGAAACAGCGCACCGCTTATCATGACAAACACCGGAACACACCAACGGCTCAAGCTATTGAAAAGGGCGCCTGCATATGCCGACACACCAGCATGGCTATCATAATCGCAAGAAACATGTATCACCACCACGGCAAAAATCGCGGCACATCTCAACACGTCAAGATATAACACCCTGCCGCTATGCGATAACGCCTGTTTTTCTTGCCTTAAATCCATAGTTAGATAATTTAATAATTAAAGCGCATTTACAGCTGAATGTCGCTCAAAGTTTTTATGAGTTTATTGCAGTCCACGTCATGTCTGACACCCACAACCTTGCCGCTTTCTGAATACTGCCACAGCACACAGTTGGTGGGAAGGCTTTCGCCATGACGATAATCGGCTATCCAAAGAGGATAATCGCCAAAGCGGTCATCGAGCACTTCATGGTAGAAATTGCGCGAAGTGTAGATGATAGGCTTGTCGCCTATGATAGCGGTCAGCGTGTCAAGACACAGCCGCAATGAGTCCTGCAGAGCCTTCTTCTTCATGCCCTTATGGACCTCTATGTCTATTACGGGACGCAGGTTGTCCAACTCAAAATCGGTGTGCCGCACAAAATTGTTCACTTGATCCATTACCGGCACACGAGGCTGGTAGTAGTGATAACTGCCAATTTGCAGTCCAACCCGGCGGGCATTGGCATAATGCTTCTTGTAGTGCCTGTCGTGATGAGTGGCGCCCTCGGTGGCCTTCAGGTATATAAATTTAACCGTTGGATGAGCGCCCAGCACTTCCCATTCGATGTCATTCTGGTGGTGCGACATGTCAATCCCGTCGGGACACTCCGAGTATATGCTGTCATTAAGCCAGTCAGGTGTGCCGCCAAAATTGCCGTTAGAAAAAAGGCCGCCGCCAAAACGCCAAAGACGCCCCCCGAAAAAGAATATGACAACAATGATGACGCACGTAACCACTGCCGCCAGCACGCCATAAAGCCAGTTGCGGTCGCCTGTTGCAGTCAGTTTGCTTTTACGTGCCTGCCTTGATTTACGCGACTGTTTATGAGTGTCTGGATGAACCTTCACGCCCTTTGATTTCAGTTCACCGCCGTTGCTATTTCTTTCCTTTTTCACTTAACCAACCTTACTTGAATCCGACGCTCACGCGGAAATTGAAGAGGAACCCTGTCAGGTAGTTGGGCACCGCATACTGATTAGCGTATATATCTGTAATCCAGTAATATGAATCAACATTGCGAAGATTGAGCAGGTTAAATAGTTCAACCTGCAGTGTCCAAAAATCAATGTGCCTTGCAGACGGCTTGCGCATGAATTTATCGGTCTTGGCGCTAAATGTCCGGCTTGCGCCTATGTCAACGCGGCGATAGTCGCGGCTGCGAGCTGCGGCACGCAGATTCTGGTTGCGCGGAGGACCAAACGGAAAACCCTGCGCCCAAATGAACTTAAGGTGAAGGCGGTATTCTGGATGACGCGGAAGATAATCTTGGAAGAACACCGACACGCTGTACTGCTGCTCATTGGGACGAGGTATCCAACCACGTCCGTCATTGAGCAGGTTCTCGCGGCTGCGCATATAGGACACCGAAATCCACGAGTCGGCACCAGGAACAAGCTCGCCATACAGCTTCACATCTACGCCTGTGGTGTAGGCTACTGCATCGTTCTCACCAGAATACCTGATTTGAACATTATCTACTGTGTATGAAATCACACGGTCAGCATACTTGTAATACGCCTCGGCTGTCAGTTTGAACGGACGCCCGAAAGCGCGGAAATAGTAGTCAGCACCAAGAATGGCATGAACAGAACGCTGCGACTTCAGATTATTGTTAAGCATCATACGCGTAACACCAAACTCATCGGTCAGCGTGTCGCGCAACTCTTTGTAGAAGGGCGTCTGGTAGTAAAGACCAGTGGCAAATCGGAACACAAAATCACGTTTCCAAGTCGGCATATACGTCAGCGACACACGCGGCGAGGCGATAAACTCACCGGTGTAGTCCCAATAGTTGGCGCGCACACCGGCATTGAGATACACGTTGCCGCGGTCGGTAATGAAGCGGTGGTCATTCTGCAAATAAGCCTGCATACGGTTGCTGCGAAGCGATGCGTCACTGTGCATATTATAGTGCATCAACAACGCCTTGCTGCTCTGTGGTAAGCTATAGCCTGCCGAATCGCGCAACTGCCACTCACCTATCTTGTCGTCAATATACTGGCCTTGCCAGCCCAAGCCCCATTTCAGCGTGTTCTCGCCATGCTTCCACTCGCCGTTGTGAGCCACATTAACTACTCCAAGCCTAAGCTCGTTGCGGGCATGCTGGTGATACGTGCCAACACCAAGTGTGGTGCGTTCTTGACTCTCGTCTTGCGGAGAATCTGTCAACACATACTGTCCGGTGATGTCATATTTCTCCTGCTCGTGGCTGTAGTAGCCCGACACGTCCACACCAAAGCGAAGCCCCTTGCGTGGCATATAGTTGAGTTGCAAAGCGGCAAAAGCAGTGCGGAACACATCTTTCTCCTGACCGTCAAAATACGTCGTCAGCTGACGCGAGGTGCTGTATGTGCCAAAAGCCGAACTGCTCTCGGTGGGAATAAACTTGTACACGTTTTGCGAATAGTTGCCCAACACCGCCAACTCCCACTTCTTCGACTTGCCAAGCTTCCACGTCATATACGTTTGATAGTCAAGAAAGTTAGGTCTATATGTGCCCTTGGCGTCAAGACTGCCGAGCATATACTGGTTAGTCTTGTACCTCACGCCGTGCATCTGGGTAAAACGGTCGTTGCCAGCTCCGAAATATACCGATGCACCGAGCAGACTCACGTCTATCACGCCTTCAGTACGTGTCGGCTTCTTGTAGGTGATGTCAAGGATTGACGACATCTTATCGGCATACGTGGCATCATAGCCGCCGGCCGAAAACTGAAGACGGTCAACCATGTCAGGGTTAACAAAACTCAACCCCTCTTGCTGACCAGCGCGTATCAGTTGAGGACGATAGACCTCGATACCGTTTACATACACGCTGTTCTCATCAAAATTACCGCCACGAACGCTGTACTGTGAACTCAACTCGTTGGTCTGTGTAACACCTGCAAACGTAATCAGCAGGCTCTCTATGCTGCCGCCTGTGGCATCAGGCATCAAACGTATTGCCTTAGCCTCAAGGCTCTCCATCTGACCTGTCTGAATTGCATGACCCTTGATCTCCACCTCGTCAAGCATCGTAACATCGGTAGGCATAACAACTGTCATCTGAACTATGTGTGACGATGGCAACTGATTCTCAAGCACTGTGTTGATAATCGGTACATAACCAACCATGCTGAAGCGAAGCGACAATGAATCTACAACCTCAAGTTCAAGGTTAAAATAACCATTTTTGTTTGTCGTGGTGCCTTGCGTTGTCCCCATCACATAAACGTCAGCCAGCTCAATGCCCTTGTTAAACTCATCCATCACATAGCCGAACACGCGCACACGCGTCGCCGCACCGCCATGCAACGGCAGGTACAGCAACACAAAAAGAACTGCGATATGCCTAATAAATGTTCTGAACATTCTCACTGCAAAGTTACTATTTTTTTCTGACACTACCGCCTACCCGCGGTTTTGTTTTATACTTCATTGGTGCTGCAGCATGTAGAGGCGCGGCACTACGCATACACAGAAAATTATCGACAAAAATTCAAAATTGGATAATCACTAACCATGCTTTCGACAAAACATAAAAAAAACGCACTCGCAAGGAGAGCGTTTTGTACTCCGGGCGGGACTTGAACCCGCACAGCCGTGAGGCCAAGGGATTTTAAGTCCCTCGTGTCTACCGATTCCACCACCGGAGCCCATAAACAATGGCAAACATAATCGCCAATGTGGGTGCAAAGGTAACACTTTTTTCTGAATAGGCAAAAAATTTTGGCGGAATAAAAAATAATCACTACTTTTGCAGTTAAGCAAATAATCTAAAAATACATAAATTATGGCTGAAAAGAAAAACAACTACAAGTGGACATTCCAGAATGTGGGCGGCACGACACGCGTCTGCATTCAGTCAGGAGAAGACATACGCCACCTTGGCGAACTCGACCAGAAAATGTGGACTGTACTCTCATGTCCAGTCGAGGGGCTGGAAACGGACACCGCCAGCATGAGATATGCCGACATGGACGGCGACGGCAAGATACACGTTAACGACGTGGTTAAGACCTCACAATGGCTGTGCGAAGTGTTGCGCAATCCTGACGACCTGCTCGAGGCTGCGGACAGCATCAAGCTCACCGACATAAACACCGATTCTGAAGAAGGACAAAAACTTCATAAATCAGCACAGCAAATACTTAGCAACCTCGGTAAAGAAGGCGACATAATCAGCGTGGCAGACACATCAGACAGTATCGCCATTTTTGCCAAGACACGCTACAACGGCGACGGCATAATCACACCGGCATCCGCTGACAACGATAGTCAGCGAGAGGCCATCGAAGCGGCAATCAAAGTTACCGCCGGCGTGAAAGACCGCAGCGGTGAAGACGGCGTAAACAGTGAGCAAATTGAGGCATTCTACACTGCGCTTGCCGAGCATCAGGCATGGCTTGCTGCCAAGCCTGCGCTGCCATTTGGTGACGACACCGACAACGCACTCGCAGCATATAATGCGCTCGACGCTAAAGTGCGCGACTATTTCCTGCGAAACAAACTCGCCGCATATAGCGCCGAAAGCACTGCTGCACTCGACGTGCAGACAGCAAGCATAGAAGCCATTAGCGCTGACAACCTCACAGAGAAAACCGACCAGATTGCGGCATACCCCATCGCACGAATCACAGGAAACGCTGAAATAGACCTCGCAGCACCTGTCAACCCTGCATGGGCAGCACCATTCGCCACACTAAAAGCCATCGCATTCCCCAAAGCTAAAACATTGAGCGAAAGCGATTGGACTCAACTCGGCGCACAATTCGCAGAATACACAGCATGGCTGGCTGCCAAAAAAGGCGAATGTGTTGAAGCGCTCGAAGCCGAACTCGTGGCTAAACTGGCTAAAGAGAACATAAAGGACGAACTACTCGCAATAGTAGAGAAAGACAAAGCACTTGAGGAAGAAGCCAACGCCATCAGCACGGTGGACCGGCTCACACACCTCCGCCGCGACTTCTTCACGCTGCTCAAGAACTTCGTCACACTGCAGGATTTCTATTCACCTGACAAAGACATCAAGGCTGTGTTCCAAGCCGGCACGCTTATGATTGACCAGCGCGCATGTCATCTATGCCTGCGCGTAACCGACGCCGGAGCACACGCAGCAATGGCACCTGCAAGCGGAATGTACCTCATCTACTGCGATTGCCGCAGCAAAGCGAAACCCGGAGTGATGCCCATCGTGGCGGCTATGACAGTGGGTGAAACAGGCGACCTCATGGTAGGCAAACATGCCATATTCTACGACCGTGACGGACTCGACTGGGACGCTACAATAACCAAAATCGTCGAGAACCCAATAAGCATCAGACAAGCGTTCTGGAGCCCATACCGGCGTATGGCAAAGTGGGTGGAAGACTTCATTAACAAGCGTGCGGCTGAAAAAGACAACAAAGTGATGGGGGACGCAACAGCAAAACTCGCTACCGAACCTGCACCTGCTGACCCCAACGCGCCAAAAGCCGCACAACCATTCGACATCGCTAAATTCGCAGGCATTTTTGCCGCAATAGGCATGGCATTAGGCATGATAGGCACAGCACTCGTGAGCGTTGCTAAAGGTTTCGTGTCACTTACATGGTGGCAAGGCATACTCGTAGTGCTCGGAATACTGCTGGTAATTTCAGGACCAAGCATGATTATGGCATGGCTCAAATTGCGCAAACGCAACATAGCTCCGCTGCTAAACGCAAACGGATGGGCAGTCAACGCATCGTCAATAGTCAACATCCCGTTCGGCGCAACATTAACGGAAATTGCCAAATACCCGATTGTGAAACTCAAAGACCCGTATGCCAAAAAGGGACTTTCAGGATGGCAGATAACACTCATCACCTTGCTCATTGCAGCACTTGTTTGCTGCGGACTATGGCTCGCTGACGTGTTCTGCAATTGGGGTCTGCATTCCCCATTGTGCGAGCCAGAGCCTGTGGAGGAGGCATTAGCTGAAAACCCTGACGAGGCTCTCGTCGAAGAACCTGCGGCGGAAGCGGCAAAAGAGACTATCGCCGAGCCGGCACAAGAGCAAACCGCAACAGAGTAACATAGTATTTCTGGCTATTATCTCACAACACAAAACTAAACGTCAGTCACGCTAATTTGCATGGCTGACGTTTAGTTTTAGCTATCTACACTGTCACACTTGCACCCGAACAGGTCACTCTTCGGGTATTTCTGCTTTTACATGCTCGGCAAGTATCATGTTTTGTTTCATCAAAATTGCGCACAACTTTGCCACCTGCTTTGCTCCCTGAGCACTGAAATGCGTGTGCCCCTTGCCGTCAGATAGCAGCTGGTGGCACCGCTCATCGCCCAGACGTTCATATAGTTGCCGCGTGGCTGTCGTCAGATCCATAAAAGGCACCTGCATCTCCTCCGCCACTTGCCTCATGTGCCACACATAGTCCATTGAGTGATCTGCGGCCGGCACTTTATTACCCTCCACAACGCCATGTGGCGTAACTATCGTAAATTTATCGCCCAGGTCATGAAGTCCGGCGCGGCGTATGGTGTCTGCGGAAAAATACATTCGCGCCGCCGGAGCAATCAAAACAGGGATGGCACCCAACGCACGCGCCTCGGTTACATAGCGGCGTAAATTTTGGATGTAGGTCGTTGCGGGCGTCGTCCCGCGGCGGTCCACGCTGTCTGCTTTAGCCGTGTCACCAACAGAAGTGTAATACTCTATCAATTGTTCTGCATCAGCTCCATTCGACTTCTCGTCGTTGTGCGCAAACTGTATGAACACGTAGTCACCTCTTACAATTTGCGTTTTGACCTTAGTCCACAGAGTGTCATTCTCATAGTAGGTGCGTGTACTCGACCCGTTTTTCGCGCGGTTGTTAACACGCACGCTGTCATCAAGAAAAAGCCCGAGATACATACCCCACCCTCGCGTTACACGCATAGAGTCATAGTTTGCCATCGTCGAGTCACCTATGGTGTGAATCGTTACTGCACGCAAAGGTATTAACGAGCATAGCAAAAGTATTAAAAAAGCATTTTTACGCATATTAAACGGCATTTGAAAATGGTTCCTCATCTAATCTAAAAAACATCCCCCGTGCCACGGGCGCGAGGGATGTTTAGCATAATTATTGTAAAAAACTATTTTACAATCAAGCGGTTAGTGCTGGTTTTGCCATTATTGAACACTGTGCGTATCAAGTATGTCCCCTGCATTGCCGGAGCTTGAATTTGCGTTTCACCAGCCTCAATGCGAAGCGAAGAAACAGGCAGACCTACAGTGTTATAGATGGTCATCACAGCCGCGTCAGAAGCGAGCACATGCAGTTGCTCACTGCCGTCAGCAAGTGTGGGTTCTACTTCTACCGTCGGCTCATCAGCCGGCTCATCCTCACAAGCCACCTGGTATTCGCAAGACATCAGTTGTTTACCATTTTCATCGGTCAGCAGCACCGAGTATTGCGAACAACCCTCAAGCACACCTGAAGGCTCAAATTTCTTAGCGTAATAATAGGAGCCTATCGCACCCGGAACCGGCTCACCATTCTTATACCACTGGTATGCCGAGAACTTGTGACCGCCGTTATGGTGCTCGTTGTACAGCGCCAGAACATCGTCCCACTTCTGGGCGAAGGTCGTTGATACTGCATAGTTAATTGTGAACGGAATGTCAAATTCGCGGTCGCTGCACTCATACATATCGAAGAACTTAACGTGCATCACATATGCGTCGTTAGGCTCAGCGTTCTCTGGCAATGCCACTTGTAGTGCGCCGTCAACCTCGCTGACCATGTTCGGACGGAAGCCAGCAGCATGAGCCGAAGCGTTAAACTTAACTTCCCATCCGCTGTATTCGCCGCGCGACACGTGGAACGGAACAAGGAAACTGCTCTGCTCGTCAGTGCAAATGGCAGCATCTGGCGGAGTCATCTCCATGTGTAGGCAAGTAACTATCTTTATATCGTAATGCACAAGACTGTCACAGCCTGTGAAATTGCGCTGATAAAGCTTGTCCACAGTGGTCGAACTGGTGTAGGTCTGACCGTCAAAGGTGTATTCGTCCTCTGCTGTGATACTCTCGTTAACTTCAGCCGAGAAGTTAACGGCGGCTATCTTATGAACAATGCTGTCGCAGCCATACTCCTCTGTGTATTCGCGTATCTCCTGAGGACGCCACATATCACCGTCCTCGGGCTCGGCACACTCGAATGTGTAGCGCGTGTATTCTTTGGGAACGTTGACCTCTACCCTAACCTTTATCACTGCCTCCATCGAGCTGCCGTCGCAGGGGTTGGAGAAACGGTGTACAGTGCATTCCATGTCATAAATGCCTGGAGCATCGTACATATAGTCAAAATCATTGCCAGTGTAGGTTACGCCGTCAGCCATGTCCCACTCTATGTAATCTACGTCCTTCATGCTGCTGCCAAAGTGAAGCATATCGCCAAAGCAACTCTTGAACCGGTTTGTATTCTCGTCATCATCAGGCGAGAATGGCTCGCCGTTGATAGATATACCATTGGTGACCTTAACCGACGAGCCTGCCGAATAGGCGTAACTCTCCGTCTTACCCAAGCCATAAACGTATGCTATCACGCCACGGCTACTCTTGATGTTATAACTGTCGTGAGCGATATTGACTTTAGTGAACGAGTAGTCATCATATCCAGGCACCGGCACGAACTGCAAAGGCAGTGCGCCCGAGTTTTTTCCTGTCAGTGTCACTGTGCTGGCGTACGCTGAAAGAACCACGATGTTCACATAGTGGTATTTGCATCGCCTGTCGTCGGTAGCAAAGTTAACCTCCTTAATCATCTGCTCCACAGGGCTTATCCACACGCTTGCTGGTCCGCCCATTTTATCGCCTTCAAATGCTCCAGGGAATTTGTGGCCAGATGTGAGGTACATATAAACACCTACAGGACACGAGGACTCAAGATAAGCAACCTCCTTGGGGCTTGTCATTTCATACTGATACGTTTCACCGGCCCGCAAAGTCGCAATCTGGTTGCCGTCAAGCGTCAGCACGGTGTTGTTGTTCTTGGCTGTGATGCGGAATATGGCGCACAACTGGTTCATAGTGCGGGTCAGGATGAACTCCGAGCCCCAATATGCCACTGGCATCGCCTGCTCAAAAAGGTGGTCACCGTCACTTCCTTCGGCATAAGGTATGGACTCCGACTGGTTGCCGTTGAACACAGCAATCTTTTTGCCGTTGCGGGCCTTAACCCTCGTGCCCGAGAAGTCTGAACCGACATTAGAGCCTTGAGCCTTAACCTGATAGGACTCACCACGGTTCAGCGTTACATTGAAAGTCGCGCCGGGCTGTTTGCCACCGGCAGTGGCATAGGTCGGGGTGATGTCAACTATCGTGTTGTTCTCTGCCGCAACAATCACAAACTCTGGCGGATACGACTTTTTACCGTCAGAATTGGGGTATGTCTGAACCAAGTACTCGTCGCGCAATGCCGGTTCGGGGAGTATCGCCGCATTGTCAAAAACCGATTGCTGGTAGTTGGACGCAAACAGCGAAATCGTGTCGGTGGACGTAATGTAGAGAGCACGTTTGTTAACCACTTCCGAATTGTTGTTATAGCACTCGTTGAGTGGCGTGGCGGCCTCTTCTATCTCATTCAAACCGGGCTGGAGGTTGTAGCGTTTCACAAAACCAGTGTTCGGATTTTCTATCGTCAGCTGGCAAGCGCGCTTGGCCGACACGTTAATCGTCAAATCAACCTTGCTGTCCGATTCATTCTGCATAAAAGACAGCCAAAATGCAGTGCCTTCTGTCGAAGGTGTCTGGGCGCGCAAAGGGGAATAACAACTGAAAAACAGCCCGCACAATAAAATGCAAGCAGTGGTCCTGATTATATTTTTCATGATCTTATGATGAGTTTCAATATTTAGACACGCAAAGTTACACAAATGTTTTGAAACGACAAGTGCATTTTCTGACATATTTAGTGTAAATATGAGTTTTTACGCGTTAAAGATGTAATTAAACTTGCGAGTGTGATGAGGCCAAAAAAAATCAGTAACTTTGCACATGCCTATTTCATTTTCGTTTGACAGCAATATTGATATCGTTTATGTCGCACTGATTTACCTTGCGGTTATCAATGCGACGGCGTTTTTCGTTTACGGCATTGACAAATGGAAAGCACAGCGAAGCAAGTGGCGCATATCAGAAAGCACACTGATTTGGCTTGCTGTATTTGGAGGTAGTGTTGGTGCGCTATTGGGCATGAAAGTGTGGCACCACAAGACTCTGCATAACAAGTTCCGCATCGGCATTCCGCTCATCCTGCTGGCACAAATTGCCTTTGCTTTATGGCTTGCGTGGAAAATATATGGCTCGCTGTAAAATAAATGTCAGATAACGAGGCAATAAACACACAAGAACAACGGCGCACCATTGTGCGCCGTTGTTCTTGTGGAGCATAGCGGACTCGAACCGCTTACCTCAACACTGCCAGTGTTGCGCTCTACCAGATGAGCTAATACCCCTTTTGTGACCGCAAAGTTAGACAAAATATTTAATCCCGCAAAATTTTTCCCGTATTTTTTTCAGTTGATCCCAAAATTTGACGGTCATTATAATCACTTTTTCAAGACTATGAAGGCGCGTTTGATGACATTTTTCAATGTCTGTGAAACAAGTTCTACTTGACGGGCCCAGAAATCGTTGCTCCACCGCTGCGGATGTGTGGTGAAAAGCACATGCGACGGCAACTTTTGCTGCTCCAACGCCCTGATGATTTCGGCTGTCGTGTGGAATACAAGTCCTTGACGCACCCACTGGTCCTGATATGTCGGTATCTTGTCGCGCACCGAAACTTTGAAGCCGTCCCAACAGCGTCCTGTATCTGTCAAGTAAAACGTGGAGCCGTAATCAATGTCAAAATAAGGCTCACAGATTATATCAAGTTGATGATAGTCAAATGTTTTCCAGAGGTCTCGCCCGTCCCATCTGCTCGTAGGGGCTCCGTGCATGCAAATCGTGCGAACAGAATAAAAGGCACGCAATTTTTCGAGCCAATGGCAGAAATGCGCATACGCTTCTTCCACATTGCCGTCGGATATGCTCATGTCCTCATAGTGGTAACCTATCTCATGTCCCAGAGAGGCTATTTTTCTGATGCTCGGCTCATCGTAGCTGTCGCTCACACAACGGAAATAATACGTCGCGCGCATACCCTCACGGTGCTCCACATCTGCCATCAGAACCGAGTTGCGGGGCAGCTTGTCAACATCGTGGCGCATCACTGCCACACGCTGGTTTTCACCAATTTGAGATGACGCGTACTGCTCCACAGTCATAAACTGATAACCTGCCGAACGAAGCGCAATAAGCAAAGCGCGATAAATATCAAGCGAAAATTCGGGCATAAAAAACTTTTGTTTCTGCAAATTTACACAAAATTCGCCAAAAAAAACGTAATTTTGCAACTGATATGTTCAAAGTTGTTTCAGCGGCAATGCGCAAAGTGTTCTGTAGCAGCGAAAAAATCATTCTTGCAACACTTTGTTTTTATTTCATGGCATCATATTGCCATGCCCAAAACAAGGGCGGAAGCAACTACAGGATGATGACCTACAATGTTGAGAATCTGTTTGATTGCCACCACGACAGCCTCAAGAACGATTACGAGTTTTTACCCGACAGCGCTCGCGGTTGGAACGAATGCCGCTTGCAGAGGAAAATAGTGGACATAAGCCGGGTGATTGTCAATGCCGGCGGTTTTGAGCCATTTGCGTGCATCGGGCTGTGTGAGGTGGAGAACAGGGCACTGCTCGAGCGTATGACTAACGGACCACTCAAGAGGTTTGGATATCGGGTAATACACCAGGATTCGCCTGACAAACGGGGCATTGACGTGGCATTGCTCTACAATCCTAAGATTTTCAAGCCTTTGCATACTCGTTTTGTAAAAGTGGCCTACCCTGACGAGCCAGAGTTCACAACACGCGACATACTATATTGCAAGGCTCTGCTCGGCAAGTCGGACACACTGCATATTATGATGTGCCACCTGCCATCGCAGCGAGCCGACAACGTGAACTCAAGCGAAAAAAGGCAGTGCGCATTCAGCATCATCAAACTTTTGACCGACAGCATCATAATGGCAAACTCGTGCGCAAACATCATTGTCATGGGCGACTTCAACTGCCCCACTTCGGACAGACATTATCAGAAAGCGCTGCTCAACGACGGCTTGCTGGTGGATATGATGACG
Organism: Paludibacteraceae bacterium; assembly: GCA_017454915.1. Classification (GTDB taxonomy): domain Bacteria; phylum Bacteroidota; class Bacteroidia; order Bacteroidales; family Paludibacteraceae; genus UBA3747. Next base: position 39,734 of record JAFTCC010000062.1, on the reverse strand, counting down.
AAATACGATGGCACAAACACGGGAACATATTGTTTCAAAGGCATCTACAGTTGCATCGACCATGTGCTTGCATCGCTGCCAATGACTACCTGCGAAAACTGCGGCACACTAAAATTAAGCAGTCAGAACGTTGAGATATTTGCGCAGGACTGGATGCTCGACAAACCTAACAAACAGGGCGTCAGATACCCATACCGAACTTACCGCGGCACTTTTTACAAAGGTGGGGTAAGCGACCATCTGCCTGTTACATTAAACATAAGCACCAGAAAATAATCAACCGGAGAAAAAGCTGATTATGAAAATGAAAATCAAAATTATATACCACCCCTCAATAAGCCCTAATGAATCGCTGAACGACAGCATCAGGCTATTGTGCACTAAGCTTGACAAGGACTACGCCGAACAGATTTGCCAAGCCAACGAACTGCAGTTTGCCATCGATGACGAAACATCAATGGTCTTCTACGCCGTGCCTCACGACCGCAAGACCGTCAAGGCTTATCTTAACGCCTCGCGCGAACTGCGAATACCCTACACGTTCATCAACAACAGTGTTTCCACCATTATCCCCACTCACATCGCCTGCCCTATAACATTCCTTGAGGAAGAAGTCGAGAAAGGCCAGTTTGCAGCCGCTTTCGCAAGGTATTGCGGCACTAAAATTGACCTTATCAGGGCTAAAGACTACGGCAGCAAGGCATCGCTAACTATCAACAAAATCGCTGCGTTGCTTGACAAGTTTAACCTCGGCTATGAGAGTTACGATGCGGAAAAGGACAGCTTCAAAGTCTATAAGGAAATCACCGGCAAAACAAAAGACGGCAAATGGGACATGTTGCTCCTCTCCGCCTCACGCGACTACGGGCTTGACGACATCCTGTTCGGACCGCCAGAATTGCATGCCGTGCTAAATTCAGCTATCAATGTCATGCTCGTCAACCCGCGGGGCGACCTCTACGCGCTCTGCGACTAATTCTATGCGGAAATACCTCATCATCATACTATTGAGCACCTCCTTGACTTCGTGGGGCAGAGCCGATAGCCTGCGGACTGGATTTTTCAGATACAGCCCTGCAACACAGTCGCTGCTGGCAGACATCAATCCGCATTTCCTTAGGTTTGACGTCGCCGGCGCCACCAACCACTCTGAATACGACTACGGACAGACAGACAAAGCCTACCGCATTGGCTTCTATGGAAACATAGGTGTCAACATTCCTGTGTTCTGGGCTAACATTAAATCTGCCGAAAACCAAAGACGAAAGGGCGAAAATAAGGATGCGGATGCATTGTCAGATAGTCAAAGCTCACGTTTTGCCATTGGCTTAACAATGCCCGTTCAAGCGCAGATATGGCTCGACCTTCTCGAACCTCGCACATCACCTGTCGTGGATACAGACTATCGCATCGGCCTGCCTATTTGGACTTTCCTGCACCGGCTCAACCGAGGCTTTGCAAAAAACTATGCCATCACTTTTGCCCCGTTCACCCACGAGAGCACACACCTCGGCGACGAGTTGGCACTGCAGCACAGGCGGCACGGATTGCCTATTGAGCGCGTCAATGTGTCTGCCAACTGGTGGGAACTGCAGTTCACGCTCAATGCCGAAGAGGACAGGCTGACGCAAAACCATTGCTTCCGCGTCGGGCTGGTCATGCTCTGGAACCCTAAGTCCGGATGGTACTTCATCGATGAAAACGAGGGAGACCCTACACTTGCGCGCAAAAAACGCTCGCCGTGGGAAGCATATCTGCAATACCAATACCAGAGTCCTGCAAAAAAGGGATTCCAAGGAGTGGCGTCTATTGAAATACGCAACCGAGCGCTTCTCGGATACCCGTCATTCACGTGGCACGACAACGGCGCCATCGATTATGCAATACAAAAGGAAAAACGGATTTTCACCTACAATGTCTTCATCGGTTTCAGATATAACAACCTGCACTATACCGGATTATTCTCACGCTTCTCAGCGGGGCTAAGGCTCTACCACGGCAGCAATCCATACGGACAATTCCGAAACCAGAAAAACTACAACCAGTTCGGACTATGCCTCATCGTGGAATAAACACACACTATTGACATGCCGCAAATCCCCCCAACAACATGCTGCGGTTTGCATAATTACACTGAATTTCGTAACTTTGCGCAGTTTTGGAGTATAAAAAAATAAAAACAATACAAGCCTTATAAATGAAAAAACTTTTATTATTTACCATTTGTGGATTGATGGCATGTGCTGACATGCTGCGGGCTGAAGTAGAGTTTCCATTCAGCCGCGACGAGTATTTCGAACTGGAAAGCCGCGAAGTCCGTAACATAAACTATGTCCTGACAAGCGTTACCGCCACCAAAGACGACGAACTGTCAGAGGAATGGGGACTCTACGTCTGGCACCTGGCATTTGAGAACGCCGACGGCATAAAGGGAGGAGCTATGCTAACGCTAAAAAATGCAGAAAACGCAATCCCCGCCGGAACATACACCATCGAGATGTTTGGCGACGCAGAGGCAAGTGACGGTATTGACGAGGATGGCAACCCGACCGGATGCTACATCTACGACCCGGCTTTGGGCGAAAGCACACCTTACCTTTTCGTCACAAGCGGCTCGCTGACCATAGGTTACATCGAACAGCAACTCACCGTTGCGCTCAACGGCAAGACATATTTCGGAAGCACCGTTACATTCAAGTATCCCACAGCTGACGTCTTCGACCCGGCAGCCGCCGAAATCAGCAACGACGAGGCATACAACCAAGAACCAACAGCGCGCTCCAATTTCAACGTGAAAGTCGCCAGCATTGAGCACAACTACGACGGCTCAACCTATAGCCTTTATCAAGTCGACGACTACATAATATCGCTGCAGGGCGAAAACGGCGAACGACTGATGTTCGAAATCTGGCTCGACCACGGGCTCGCAAGCCAAGGACATCTGCCTGAAGGCAACTTCCCCATCCTCGATGTCTCAAAAGCGAACGGGCTCAACTGGTTCGTCTGGGCGAGCACTGGGTACAGCATTGACGGATATGCCTACAGCCTTGCCACCATTCCTAACGGAGAAAATGTTGACATCTACTTCATCACTGGCGGCAGCTTCAGTGTCAACTATGACGCCAACGGCAGACTCACACTAACCGGCACGGTCACCACCGCTCACGGTTCTGTGATTAGTTTCGCATACTCCGAGGCTACAAACACAGGCCTCACAACCGTTGATGCCACAGAACTCGGAGCATTCGCAGCCGACGGAAGACTCCACTTTAACGCTCAAGGCGGACAATTGTTCCGGATTTTCGACACCACAGGGCGCTGCATCACAAGCGGAAAAGCTAACGAAGGACTTAACAGCATCGAACTGCCAACAGGCGCTGTGATACTCAATGTCGAAAGAAAATCAGCAAAAATCATTGTCAAATAAACATTTAAGACTAACGCGAAACGGCGGTGCAGACAAGTTTGCGCCGCCGTTTTTTATGAGGCACACATTTTTTTCAAAAAAAAATAGGTAAAAAGTTTTGTCAATTCAAAAAATAGTCTTACCTTTGCAGTCGCAACTGAAAGGGGCAATGAGGGCATTGCCAAAAGCCGTTAAGTTGCAGCTAACGCGGAAATAGCTCAGTTGGTAGAGCACGACCTTGCCAAGGTCGGGGTCGCGGGTTCGAGTCCCGTTTTCCGCTCTAAGCGAGACGGTGGTTTCGCTTTTTTTCTCTGACAAAGGGATTTCCTACCAGCACAAATCCCAAATGCCCAAATGGCGGAATTGGTAGACGCGCTAGTTTCAGGGACTAGTGATCGCAAGGTCGTGCAGGTTCGAGTCCTGTTTTGGGCACCTAAAGTCGGAGAACATAACAATTAACAAAACTTAAATTATTACTCTTATGCGCAGGTGGTGAAATTGGTATACACGCTACTTTGAGGGGGTAGTGGCCATTACGGCCGTGTGAGTTCGAGTCTCATCCTGCGCACCATACGACAAGAGGCACGTGAGTCGCAGGCTAACGTGCCTCTTGTTTTTTACCAAATCATCAAATCACTTGCCTGGCAACTTTAGACGTTCGACTTTCGACTATTTTTATCAATATGATTAACCGCACACTTATACGCACCAAAGCAATGCTGGTGCTCTATGCAGAGGTCAGCAACAACAGCCTCGAAACCACTGACCAAAAACTGCTACTTACCGAAGGCAGAAACGCAGCAAAAAAACTTCTAAAGTCCTATGCCGAAACGTATGACACATACGCACTCATGCTCATGCTCATAAAAGCATTGACGCAAGAGGCTGAAGACAGAATCGAAACGGCACGAAACAAATACCTGCCAACGGAAGAGGAAAAGAATCCAAACATGAGATTCGTCAACAATAGGTTTGCAGCGCAAATAGCAGACAACGACGAACTCAACTCCTACGCCAGAACTGCACACCTCACGTGGGACGAACAGCCCGAAACTGTCAAAATTCTGCTTGACGACATCATGCTGCAGCCTTTTTACTCCGAATATATGAGCGCACAAGAATGCGGATACGATGAGGACAAAGAAATCTGGAAAAAAATCTTCAGAAACGTGCTCGTCAATTCCACACAACTCTTCGAAATCATGGAGGAGCGCAGCCTATACGGAGCGTCTGACTTTGACCAAGCGCTTGACTTCGCGCTCAAAACAATAAAAAAAATCAAGCAGGAAGACGGAAGCGAGGCAAAACTACAGCCTATATTCAACGACGAGAGAGACACCAAAATCGGTGAAAAAATCATCATTGACGCTTGTGTCAACTACCACCAATACAACGACATGATTGAGGAGCAACTGAAAAACTGGAGTCTCGACAGAATCGTAATGACCGACCGAATCGTGCTTATCATCGCTATTGCCGAAATCATGTCTATACCGACAATTCCAATTCAAGTTACAATCAACGAATACATCAACCTTGCGCGCGAATACGGCTCCGACGACAGCCATAAATTCATCAACGGCCTGCTCGACAACATCAGCAAAAAACTCGTCAACGAGCGCAAAGTCATGAAAGCCGTGATACCAAGGCTGGAAGAATAAACATATTCGCAAATTGCTAAGCGTAATTGTAAAATTGTATATTGTAAAATATCTTGCCCTTTTGCCAAATAACTACTCATTACAATGCTCAAAAAACTCACAATACTTATCACCGCCATGTTTGCCGCTGCCACGATGTGGGGGCAAACAGAAATGTACAACCAGCGACAACTGCTCGAAGAATACTTCCGTTTCCTGCTGCACGTCGAAAACAGCTATGTTGACACCGTCAACATGAAACAGTTGATTGTCAACAACGTCAAGGAAACGCTAAAACAACTCGACCCCCACTCTGCCTACCTCTCCGAGCAAGAGCTCAAGCAGTCACAAGAGCACCTTAACGGCGAGTTCGAAGGCATCGGCGTTCAGTATCAAATGACCAATGACACTCTATATGTCATACAGACTATCAGCGGATGCCCTGCAGAGCGTGCTGGAATGAGACCTGGCGACAAAATCATCAGTGTGGGCGACAGCACAATTGCCGGTGTCAAAATCACTAACACACGCATTCAGAAACTGCTGCGAGGACCAAGAGGCACACTCGTTACTGTCGGCGTGGTCCGAAACGGCGTAGCTGAACCACTCACTTTCACTCTCAAGCGCGACAAAATCCCAGTGCTCAGCGTTGACGCAAGCTTTATGGCACAGCCACAAATCGGATACATCAAGATTAACAGCTTCGGGGCAAAAACGTATGAGGAATTCATGGAGGCGTGGACGGCACTGAAAAAACAGAAAGCCACAAAACTCATCATTGACCTGCGGAGCAACGGAGGAGGATACCTCACCGCCGCACATCAAATAGCCAACGAATTTCTGCGACTTGGCGACCTGATCACATACACCGAAGGCATTCACCAACGCAGGCAAGTGCTCGTGGCTGACGGCAAAGGTTCACTCAAGGATGTTCCGCTCGTTATCCTCGTCGACGAATACTCTGCTTCGGCGGCGGAAATCGTCAGCGGAGCCATACAGGACTGGGACCGCGGAACCATCATAGGGCGGCGCACGTTCGGCAAAGGCCTTGTGCAACGGCAGTTCCCCGCTCCTGCCGAAGGGGCATACAGGCTTACCGTGTCAAGATACTATACTCCTGCCGGACGATGCATTCAAAAACCATATAAAGGCGTCGACTACCGGGACGACATCAACCAGCGCTACAAACACGGGGAAATGACCAACGCAGACAGCATTCACTTTGCAGACTCACTCAAATACTACACTCTCAGAGAACACCGCACGGTATATGGAGGAGGTGGCATCATGCCAGACATATTCATACCTGCCGACACCACACGCTACACACCATACGAAAACCGTATTACGGCACAGGGTATCATACTCGACGTCAGTGCGCAGCTCACCGACAGTCTCCGCGCGGACATCACACGCAAATTCAAAACGCCACAAGCATTCGCGCAGAATTTCAGCGTGCCTGAGCATGCGTTAGACAAAGTGGACAAACTTGCAAAAGAAAAAGACCTTGAGCCTAAAGACGACGAGGAAAGAACTAAAGCGAGGAAAGGTATTGAGCTGCAAATCAAAGCACTCATCGCACGCAACATCTGGAACTATAACGGATATTTCTACATTGTCAACTCCGAGTCCGACACATACAAGAAAGCCCTCGAAGTGCTACAAGACAAATAACAGCAGCATAAGTGCCATACAAAGAATTTGTGTGTTAAGAGGTAACTCGAAGTATTGTCTAATAACTTGGCTTTCGACATAAAATGTCACTACTGTTCGACATACAGCAACTTGAGGAGCACCGCTATGAGGTGCGGTTCAATGCCTCGCACGAAATCTTTATAGCACACTTCCCCGGCAACCCCATCACACCGGCTGCTTGCCTCATTGACCTTGCCGCACAAGCCATAGAAATTGACACCGGAACACCAATTAAGGTAACAGGGCTGAAGAACTCCAAATTCCTCAGGCCTATTACTCCACAATGCCGCGTTTGTGTCGAACTGCTTCACAAAAACGACCAACTATGCGACATAACAATTAAAGACAGCGACACCGTGTATGCCAAAATGTCCATCACATATCTGCGCTCTGATACCGACGTATAACAATGCTGGCACACTTGCCGATGTTCTGCGCCGCACATACCACTTCGTGGAGGGCATCATTGTCGTTAATGACGGGAGCACTGACGGCACACAGCAAGTGCTGCAGGACGCTGACATGCCGCTCCATGTTGTTCAGCTGCCTGTCAACAGAGGCAAAGGATATGCTCTGCGTGAAGGCTTCCGTAAAGCCAAAAGACTTGGCTTCACACACGTAATAACTCTTGACAGCGACGGGCAACACCTACCCGAACAGATACCTGCACTCACCGATCTGTCGCTCATGCACCCCAAAGCCATCATCGTGGGCAGTCGGACTCTGGCAGGGAAGGACATCAACGCCGGAAGCCTGTTCGCCAACAAGTTCTCTAACTTCTGGTTTACTGTGCAGACAGGGCTCCGTCTGCCCGACACGCAAAGTGGCATGCGCGTATATCCGCTCGAAGCCCTGCACGGACTTAATTTCATTACCGCGCGCTATGAGGCGGAACTCGAACTGCTCGTGTGGGCAGCGTGGGCTAACGTCAAAATCATGCCATGCCCCATCGATGTCTTCTACCCGCCACAAGAGGAGCGCGTGAGCCATTTCAAGCCGGCAAAAGACTTCACACGCATCAGCCTGCTCAACACCGTATTGTGCCTGCTTGCGCTCATCTACGGACTGCCAAGACGCTATTGGAGGTCAATATATTTCGGCATCTTGGTTCTGCTCGTCGTTGTGCCATTCGTGATTGTCAGCATTGTCTATGATGTGCTTAAGGGACTCAGCATACCTGTCCGTGACAACTACCACAGGCTGTTCAGCAACATCTGCAGGCTGCTCATAGCACTGATGCCGCCCGGAAGCCGTGTCAAACGTCTGCCAAAAATTACTGACACTACCCCGGCAGTGTACATCGCCAACCACAACTCACTGCTCGACACACTCGCTATGATGTCCGTCAACCCCAAAGTCGTCATCCTGTCACGGCGCTGGGTCTGCAACCACCCTTTGTTCGGAATCATTGCGCGGACTGCCGATTTCCCCAGTGCCGACGAGGGAGTGGACGTCTTACTCGACGAACTCAAACCACTGATTGAAGACGGATACAGCCTGCTGATTTTCCCCGAAGGGTCACGAAGCCGCGACGGGAGACTTGCCAGTTTCCACGCCGGAGCATTCTACATAGCACAAAAACTAAAACTGCCTGTTCAACCATTCCTGCTACACAACTTCTACGAAGCGCTATCGCATAACGAGTTCAGGCTCGGAAAGGCAAAAATGACCGTTGACATGATGCCACTGCTCAGCCAACAAGACGTAGGGCTTGCCAACTACCGGCAACTTGCAATTAAAATGCACAACGAATACTTGAAACTACTGAAAAGTTGCTAAAATGACTTTTAGCAACTTTTCAGTAAGAAATATCATTTGCTTTTTCACTCACATAATCGTAACTTTGCAAAACAAAATCACATTACATAATATGCGTTACCAACGTGCCATATCATTTTTAGCACTGCTTATGTTCATCTCATTGGCATGGGCAGAACCCGCAAAACTCAATGCCAATGCCGGCAGCACACCTGAGCAGCAGGCCGAGCCCGACCGCTCCGCGGAGGACTTTGTATTCGTGAGCCTGTGCATTGCCGAACCTACCGAACACAGCCAAGACTATCTCGGGATAGCAGGCCACGCATTCTTGCGACTGCAATGCCCCTACTACGGCCTCGACTATTGCTTCTCGTACGAAAGTGAGAAACTCAAAGGACAACTATTTGACTATCTCTCCGGCAACCTTAAAATGAGCATGTTCGCATTTAAGACGGACATATACATCAAAGACTACCAGCGCTGGCAGCGCGCTGTACACGAATACCGAATCACAATGCCGCCAGCAGCGGAACAACGACTCTGGGAACAACTCGACAACCACATGATGAGCGAACAAAACATCACAATGGACTTGGTGAAGTTCGGATGTACAAACACACTGCTCAAATATGTCGAAGAAGCACTACGGCCCGACACTATTTCGTACGGACGCTTCCCTGAAAAATTCTATAACAAGTCAACAACCGACATTTTTGTCGAACACTACGAAAATCACCCGTGGACAAGTTTGCTAATCCGCATTGTGGCTGGCAGACAACTAAATGAATTTCACACCCCTAAACGTAAAATCATATCACCTTACGACCTTCTTGAGGTGTGGTCTAATGCCACATTCAATGGAGAGCCGTTGCTGACATACGTCGGCGATTTGGTTGAAGCCGAACCTGTTGTTGTCCCCAAGCCATGGTTCACTCCGCGCTTATGCCTAATCTTACTACTACTATTTATTGCAGGCGGTGTCATATGGGGCATTGCAAGACGACGTAAAAAAAGGGAAGAGAATACAGACAACGGCAAATGAATAATGCCACGCCAACATATCCGCTTTTGCCGTTCTCGCAACTCGTCTATCACATGTCACGGTGGATGCCTTGCGTGTACCGCTTCCACGCCAAACTCATTTGGCATGGACATGCCGCCGACACGGCACGCGTTGAGCAAGCCCTGCGGACTGCATTAAGCAACCACCCGGTTTTTTCAATGAGGACAAACTGGTGCGGGAAGCAATATGCTGCAAAACTAACAAATATACTGCACGGCAAGCATCACCATTTCGACATTAACGTTCAGGACAATGACCTGCACATAGACCTTAGTCTGAACAGAATTTTAGGCGATGGCCGCAGCATTGAAATCCTGATAGACGATTTCCTTAAGGCATTGCGCGGTGAACCATTGGAAAAGGACGATTACTGGGGGTATGTGGATGAATACGAACGCCTAAAGCAGGAGCCGCATTACCTCACGAGCCAAGAGTGGCTCAAAAGAGAGTTTGCCGACGAAAGCATTCCTGTGCGCCCGACAACAGACTGCAGGTGGCTTAGCACTCTCCTGCCTCCAAAACCCGGATGCCACAAAGCAGACTACTCTGATTTGCATGCCAAAATACAGAGTATCACTTCATCGCACTATCTCAACGCTGACGGTTTTTTCTCACTATGTACGGCTTTGGCAATAGCGGAATACTGCGGAACAGAAGAGGCGGCCCTCACATGGGCTTACGAAGGAAGAGAAACTGCTGGCGAACAGCGCATCTTCGGAAGCCTGCACCGCGACATTCCGTTTCGTATCAGGAAAACAGACATCACTAATCCCCTAACTGCAATCAACCAAGCCCGCAACCAAATCCGTTCCGGAATTGCGCACAGCAATTACCCATACACGCTTACAGAACCATACGACAAGCGGTGGAACTATGCGGTTAATGTGTTGCGAGTGCCTGATGAAGAATATGTCCAAAGCCTGCTGACTGAGCAAATGGAACTGCATATACGGCCGCAGAAATATGCATACGCGCTTTTGGACGTGGAAATACATGAGCATCCAAACAAGTTGGAACTTTGGTTTAACTATTCCGCCACGCACTATCAAGCAGAGTCTATACAACGTTTTGCGGCAATCGTAAGAAAATATGCCGAATGGATTACCGATATTGACTAAACATAATCACATAGTATCGCAGTTGCGCCTGTTGCTGGACGCAGACAATGAACTTCGCCAACTGGCAGAGCAATCGCTCCAAATGGCGGCTTGTGCCAACCCGCACTTGTCCACAAACCCTGTGCGATCGCTTGAAGAATGGTTTACCTATATGGACCGTTTTCTGCATTGCATGCCGTGGCAAGCTATGGACATTGGCGAGGACGCCTCTTTCTTCCAACGGATTGACCAGAATATCGGCTATTTCTATTTCCTCATAGACCAACCTCTTGACGCTCTTGCCAACCGCGGCTATATCTATCCATCACTCCAATACGAGCCTCGCATTGCCGCTTGGCTGCAGGAGTATAATACCGCATGGGGCGAATGGCTCAATGGACCGGACAGCTGGAATAACACTTATTATATGCTCGCGCGCGAGGATACCCGCTTTGACCTTCATACCGGCCGTTACGAATCCCCCGACAACTGGCATTGCTGGAACGACTTCTTCGCACGCAGGCAATCGGTCAACACACCGCCGCCAACGGTTGCCGACGGACTTACATTCCCATGGCTAAACGTCAATGACAATGCTCTTGACATAAAAACAGCACGAATTGAGAACGTTACCGACCTGCTCGGCGACAGCCACTGCAAGACTCTCTTTCAAAACGGATTCTTCACACACATCACACTTGACGTTCATAATTATCACCGCTTCCACTCACCCGTCAGCGGCACAATCATTGACATTAGGGACATCAACGGCATGCTCAGCGCAGGGGGCAACATCATCTGGGACGAGGAGCAACAAAAATACCGCTACAAGCAATATGACAATATCGGTTTCCAGATGATTGAAAAACGCATGGCAATAGTGATAGAGACTAAAGAACACTACGTGAAAAGACAAAAGCCAGCTGCGTTAAAAGGCCAACACACCAACACCAATGCCGAAACCGATATGCGCGCATACATCGCTATCATTCCGGTGGGCGTTGCACAGGTGGGGTCAATAGTATTGGCTGACGGCATTGCGGTCGGCAACGAAGTCCATCAGGGACAAGAATTAGGCCGCTTCCTGTTTGGGGGCAGCGACATCGTATTACTCACTAATTAACCGCCGCTAACTCCGCCAAAACGATAAAAAATCGCTCGTTTTGGCTTATTTTCACCATCAAATCCCGCCAAAACGATAACAAAATCGCTCGTTTTGGCGGAGTTTTGTTTGTAATCCACCCAAAAAAAGCATAACTTTGTAATGCTAAAACAAAAAGAGTCATGACTAAACAAGACATCATTTCACTTACCAATAGTTTTTTGCTTAAAGAACTGCGCATTGAATACGCCACGCTTGAGCCGGACACCGAACTGCGCCGCGACTTGGGATTGAGTAGCGTGGACACTGCGGCCACTGCCGACTATATCCAAAAAACGTTCGGCTGTGACATACTCCTGCCGGAACTTAAAGCCATCGTAACACTCCAAGATCTCTATGACTACATAGAAAGAAATGGATGTAAATAGCCCAATACCAAACCTTTAGCGGCAATTTCCACAATTTTATGCATTTTGCATAATTCATTTTGCAAAATCCTCAAACGGTTCCAAATGTAGGAGGAAAATACGACTTTTGGAACGACTTCGCCCACAAACCTTTCCAAAAGTAGTATAAAAACACGACTTTTGGAACATCTTCGCCATCAAACATTTCCAAAAGTAGGACAAAAACACGACTTTTGGAACGCCTTAACCATGAAAACTTTCCAAAAGTAGGATAAAAACACGACTTTTGGAAACTTTTGCTTGCATAATAGAAAAAAAAATCATAACTTTGTCATCGAAAAAAAAGCCCATATTATGACTAAAATATTTGGCAGAGAGAGTGAGCAGCAGCAGCTAAAAGAGCTGATGAACTCCACACAGCCAGAATTCGTGGCAATTTATGGCAGGAGGCGGATAGGCAAGACGTTTCTCGTTAGGGAGTTTTTCAACGACAGTTTTGCATTTTACGTTTCCGGAACTTTGAATGCCGGTGCCGAAGAGCAGAAAACTGTTTTTAGACATGCGCTAAAAGAATACGGGAAAACCGACACGGCTGCCACCGACTGGATGGAACTGTTCTTTGACCTTGAGGATATGCTTAAAGAAAGAGTGGCGTCAAAATCCAAATGTATTATTTTCATTGACGAGTTGCCATGTTTTGATACACCGCGTTCAGGTTTTCTTGCCGCACTGGACCATTTTTGGAACTCGTGGGCATCAAGGCATTCAAACGTCAAACTCATCGTGTGCGGCAGCGCGACTTCGTGGATGATAAAAAAACTGATTAACAACCATGGCGGACTGCACAACCGTCTCACCGCGCAAATCTATCTGCGCCCCTTCACACTCGCCGAAACAGAACAGTACCTGAAGGGCAAAAGCATCCATTGGGAGCGCGAGATGATAGTAGAGGCGTATATGGCCTTGGGCGGGATACCATATTACCTTAATATGCTGAAAAAAGACGAAAGTTTTGCGCAAGCTATCGACAGGATATATTTCGCCCAACATGCCCCGCTGCAACTGGAGTTTGAGCGGCTGTTCTCATCGCTGTTCAACTCGCCGGAGCCCTACGTCAACATCATCAAGGTTCTGTCAGAGCATAAACAGGGGCTGACACGCGACGAAATAGCGGCGGAGTTGAACGCCACAACAAGCGGACGCATGTCGGTCATTTTGCAGGACTTGGTCAACTGCGATTTCATCCGTGTATATTATGTCAGGAACAAGTCCAAAGTCAGCAAACGCGAGTGTTTCTACGCCTTAACAGACATGTTTTCGCTGTTCCACCTTCATTTTTCGGGCAAGGTGAGGACCAACCCTAATTACTGGGAGCACAAAGTGGAAACTCCTGCAGTGAAGGCATGGCAAGGGCTGGCATTTGAGCAGGTTGTTATGCACCACATACGGGAGATAAAGACTGCTCTTGGCATAAACGGCATGGCAGTGGAGTATTACGCATGGCGCAGCAAAAAGACGCAACCCAAGTCACAAATCGACCTGATACTTGACCGCGCGGACAGAATCGTCAACATCTGCGAAATCAAATATGGCCATGAGCCATATCTTATCAAGAAAGACGAGGCAGACAAACTAAAAGTCAGGACGCAGAATTTCCTCTTCGAAACCGGCTCCCGCCAGACAGCAAACCTCACATTTATCGCCCCATACGGGCTAAGGCCGAACCAACATTCCGCATCTATTGTCAAAACATTGACATTAAACGACTTATTTATATGATTTTCAAACAATTTTACCACTAATTGAACGAATAACACGAATAGAATATTATATGAAAATTAATGGATAATTCGCGATAATTCGTGTTTTAGTCCTTAACATAAATGCCCATAAATTTCCCATGAATTTTCAAGAATTATATCCCCTCAACTCCGTAAAAATAAAAATCTCAACCGCTATGACCGAACATTATCTTGACCGGCTGGCTCGCACGATAAGCGAGAACTGGGACCAGCCCGCGCTGACCGATTTTTACCTCACCGCCGACGGCACTGCGCAGGACACCACGCGCGGCAACCATTACACCTACGGGGAGATGTACCTTGCGATGCTGCGTCTCGGCAAGATGATGAATGCTCTTGGCATAAAGTCCGGCGACCACATCGCCATCTGCGGCGCCAACTCCGCTAACTGGGCGGTGGCGTACCTTGCCATAGCCGCCTACCGAGGCGTGGCCGTCACGGTGCTGCACACGCAGGCGACTGAGGACATCGCGCGGCAGATAAACTTCTCCGACGCCGTGGCGCTATTCACCGACAGCAGCCTGTGGAGCCAACTCAAACAGCAAAACATGCCGCAGGTGAAGCACGTGATATTATTGGACGACCTAAAGCCATTAGAAACCATTGCTGGCATCGAGCCAGTAGATGAAAAGCCGACACTTCCAATCACCATACCACATGGCGCTATGGACGACCTTGCCATGATATGTTTCACATCGGGGTCAACAGGGACACCCAAGGGAGTGATGTTGAGTTATAGTAATCTGAGTGCTACCATTTCATCTGTTAGTTCTGTGTACAGAAAGGCAAACAATAGAAAAATGCTACTATATTTATCAATGGCACACATACTGTCAACAATTGGTGAATTATTGTCTAACATTAACCAAGGTTGCGAAATATACATATATGTAAACAATTTGTCTCTGGAATGTCTGTTAAAATCTATAAACATTATAAAGCCATTTGAATTTGTAGCGCCTCCATTAATAGTCGAACATTTTCTGTTAGAAAAGCATTTGGAACTATTAAAAACCATTTCACGCTTTATTGAATATTTTGTTGTTGGAGGGGCAGTACTGTCAAATAATATAGAAAATAAAATAATAGGTCTAAATATTCCTTTAACAATTGGGTATGGGGTTACAGAAGCATGTGCACTTATTAGTCAAGTGGTTCCAGCGTCATACAAGTCACAATCCTGCGGAAAAGTTTGTCCTGTCATGACTGCCCGCATTGCCCCCAACGGCGAAATCCTTGTCAAGGGCGACAACGTCATGCTTGGTTACTACAAAGACCCCGAGGCCACGGCTCGGAAGATCGACAAGGACGGCTGGCTGCACACCGGCGACCGCGGCCGCCTTGACGAGGACAACTATCTATACGTCGAGGGCCGCCTTGAGCAGGACATCATAGTGCTCCCTAACGGCGAGAACATTCACCCCGAGGACATAGAAAGTAAAATCAACGCCCTGCCCGAAGTGGCGGAGTCCATCGTCCTCGCCCGCGACGGCAAACTCGTGGCGTTGCTGGTGAGGGATAACAATGATGCTCGACAACATCAAGACAATAAAGCGTTGCGCCTGCATATTCTCCGCACAATAAACCCGCAACTGCCACTATACTCACAACTTTACGATGTCGAGTTCCTCGACGCACCCCTGCAGCGAACCGAAAAACAAACACTGAAAAGGTATCTTTATAAATAAATGACACATATATATAAGAAAGTCTTTGCCGGCGAGCGCCCGCTCTACGCAAGCCGAGAACTGCAACTTCAATCCGTAACCATCAACGAGGGAGAGTCCGGACTCAAAGAGTGCCGGCAAATACATGCACAACGGTGCCATTTCAGGGGAATGTACATTCTGTGGGAAGGGCAAGACATCCAGTGCGAAGACTGCCTCTTTGACAAAGACTCGCGCGCAAGCCTATGGTACGTGAAGAATCTGAAGCTCAACCAGTGCCGTATCAACAGCGTTAAGCCGCTGCGCGAAATTTGCGGCTTCTCTATCAGCAACCTTACCGTCAAACAGGGGGCAGAGGCGTTCTGGTTCTGCAAAGAGGGAGTGATTGACACTGCACTACTGAAAAACGCGGAGTACGCGTTCTTCAAATCTGCACAAATTAAGATAAACAGACTCGCCCTTCAAGGCAAGTACTCGTTCCAATACACACGCAACATTGAAATTCACGACTCCACACTCGACACCAAGGACGCATTCTGGATGAGCGAGAACTGCACCATATTCGATTCGCAAGTCAAGGGCGAGTACCTCGGATGGTATTCCAACAACCTGCGCCTCGTCAGATGCCACATCACCGGCACGCAACCCCTATGCTACTGCCGCAACCTCGTGCTCGAAGACTGCACCTTCGGACCGGACGCTGACCTCGCGTTTGAATACTCCGACGTGCAGGCAACACTGCATAGCCCCATCACATCTATCAAAAACCCTACTACCGGAAAAATCGCCTGCCAAGGCTGCGACGAAATCATCATTGACGAACACCGCCGAGAACCAGCGGACTGCCAAATTATAAAATGTTGCTAAATTGATACATTTTCTTTGGCGTTTCATAAAATTACACTAACTTTGCAAACGATAACCTACACCTAATCAGTCAGTGCAAAGAAAAGTGTATATCACTGATTATCAGACAATCGTTTCTGCCATCACTTTAGAGCAAACAACTCTTGTGACGGCGGGAATGTCTATGTGTGTCCGCAACAACAACTAAAATAACAAGATAATAACGTAATTTAAGATATAAAAAATGAAAGATGTTGTTAAAAACGGTATCAATCCAACGAGGTTGAACGTGCGTGGATTTAGAGCGTGGAAATTCATGGTTTCCATACTGTTGATGCTTGGGCTGGGCATTAGTGATGCGTGGTCGTTGAGCTCTAACTACTACGCGAGCTTGAAAATCAGCGAAGCCAACAACAAACCCACTGGCGCCGGCTCGGTGTACGTGGCAAAAACCAGCACCAAGCCAGCGGCTAATCCCGGTACGGTTGTCACGAGTGACGCCACAACCACATCAGGCGGAAGCAGAACCTTTTATTATTGGATTGACATCAATGACGGTTACAATGCTCAACTCACTGGAGACATAACAAAAGTTTATGGCTCAATCACAAGTGGAGCAGCAAATAGTGTCGCGCTTAACGCTTCAACCTCCGCCAATGGCACGAAAGCATACACTGCCACTGCCACTTTCGTGCCGGTAGGTGTTACGGGGGTTGACAACACCGTTATTAACCTCACGCCCACTAATCCGAGCGAGGATTATCCGTTCACCGTCAGGTTCACCACACAATATCTTAAGGCGCTTGCCACCGACCTTAACGCAACGCCGGCAAAGAACACTACTGCTAACGGCTTCACCCTCACCAACTGGAGCATGGACGGCACCGACGTTGTCGCTACCGGCAATTTCAACGGAGGCGGCTCTTATGGTGCGGCAAACCGCAGTTACTCCACCACAATAACGCTCGCCTCGAAGGGCACAGGCGGAGGCACAAAAACTTGCACCGTCAATGCCAGCTTCCCGGCACTTGAATATGTCGGCGGCACGGCTACTGACGTGTTCACCACAACCAACGACGCCACCAAGACCGGCACGGCGGAGTTCAACTTCAACTATGGCGCAGAGGACGACTTCCCCACAACACCAGCATTCACCCACACCAGCGGCGCGGGAGCATTCTCCGTCACGGGCTATACCGTTACGCCGGACTTCTCCGCAGGAACCTGTAAAGTTGTGGTCAGCTACTCATTCAACCCCAACAACGCTGCCGGCACCACCATTGAGGAACTGACCGTTACCTCAGTTGGCGGTTTGGTATCGACAGTTACCGTTACCGGTGAGGCCGAGGCGGAAGCCACCGACGACGCCAAGGTCATAGCCGCCGACGGCACCACGCTCATCTATCAGGGCGACTGGGCAACGGCATGGACAAAGGCCAACACCGCCGCCAACGCCGGCTGCACGCTGCAAGTGCTGCGCGATATAACAGGCGGTAGCCTGAACGCCAACCAAACAGTGACCAACACTTTCACCCTTGACCTGAACGGTAAAGTGTTGACAGCAACATATAACGGCTCCATCATTTATATAAACAAATCAGGCAAGACGCTGACCATCAAGGACTCGAAAACCGGCGGTACGGTTAAGAATCTTAACGGATCCTATTCCGGCACTGCCTATTGCGTTAACTTAACAGCCGGTAATCTAATTCTCGAGAGCGGAACATTGTATGCAAGCAATGTCAAGTCAAGTTACGGATCCTGCGGCATTCTGCAGAAAGCCGCCACCACGATAACCATCAACGGCGGTAAGGTAGAGGCCTACGGACACACCAACACGTTCGGCATTGACCAACAATCAAACAAGAATAACACCACCACCCTCACCATCAACGGCGGCGAGGTAACCGCCGAGGGCAATGTCACGGTATATGGCATCAGGGCATACGGCAAGGTCAACATCAACGCCGGCACAATAAATTCAACCGCCACCACCGGCAGATACGCATACGGCATCCGCATGCTGGCATCATCTAATGCCACGGCTGCCAGCTGCTACTATGGCACGCTGACAATGAAGGGCGGCACGCTTAATGTTAACAACCTCAAGGACGCGAACGGCACATACGACGCATACGGCATATATTTTGACGTTGCCAACACCGCTATGGGCACGGCGACTGCCACCGACGGCTCGCACGCCAACAAGGCTGCCGGAACCGGCACAATAGAGAATGCAACAATTAATGTAAATACTCTTGGCCGCTACGCCTACGGCATTATTGCCTACGGCAGTTACCAGTCGAAAAACAACTCTTACAGCGTCATCAAGATTAAGAACACCAAGATTGACGTCACGGCTAAATACTATTATGCATACGGTGTGTATGCCACCGGCGGCGTGAACGGAACTCATGGCGCCATCTACTTTGCGCGGATGGAACTCACCGACTGCGAAGTAAACGCAACTGCCACCACTTACACCACAGCATACGGCATTTACGCGGCAAGTTCTGCCGCCACGGTATATCAGAACGTCCAGCCCAATTACTACGGCGAATACGCCGGCGGAGCCACCGTTACCATCAACAGCGGAAAATACACCGCCACAACGGGTACCACTAACGCCTATGCCGCATGCTCGACAACACGCTCAAAAACCACATTCGATTCTGAAACAAACGTGGCTGGTGAATGCAAACTTGGCGGCAATGCCGAAGGCTATGCCACTCTTATCATCAAGGGCGGCGAGTTTATCGCCACATCGGGAACGACAACCGCCCGCGCGGTAAGTTCCGGTGGTAACACAACCATTACCGGTGGTACGTTCACTGCCAACGCAACAACCACTACTGCATACGGTATCTACGCTGTGGCTGGCACGCTTAACGTTACGGCTGCCGAAATCAGCGCCGAGGCCAACAGCACCGCAATGGGTATAGTGCTCGACTGCGGCACCAACGCATACACCGCGTTCCCCTATTTTGCCAACGCCACACTAAAGAACCTGACCGTTACAGCCACCACACGCACCGGCGCTGAAGCCGATGCTGTGTCCATTTGGAACAACCGCAGACAGTTGACTGCGGCAACCCTTAAGTCTGACAGCACAAGCAACAAATGGTCTGCAACTGCCTACCAGCAATACAGCGACATATATCAGTATGGCGAATATGCCGTCAGCCCCAAGTGCGTCATCAACGGCGGCACATACACAGCAAAATCTGCCACCTCCACCGCATACGGCGTGCGCCTCAACGGCCCGGCGATAACAACTGACGCCAACGAGGATGGCACGGTGGCGCACTCATACGGCGAGTTGAGCATCACCAACGCCGAAATCCATGCGCAGACCAACGGCACCACAACATGTTATGGTGTATTTACCGGTGGCCCCACCACAATCACTAATTCCGAAATCACCGCAGAGGCCAAGACAACAACATGTTCTGGCGTGTTCATCGAGGCCGGGAAAACAACCATTTCAGGCTCTACCATCACAGCATCAGGCACCGAAACCGTGCGCGGCATTTTTGTCAACGCTCGTTTGGCGGCTGTCAACAGCAATCAAAATGTCAACACAGAATATGCCGGCGTTGCGGGCTTTGAATGCATTGGCGAACTGGAAGCGACAAACAATACTGTAACTGCCACCGCCACCGCAGGCAATACGGCTTACGGCATTTATGTCAATGCCGTGAAAGCCGCCTACACATCCGGTCCGTTCACCGGCGACCATGCCATAGCGGGTACTGCGACAATCAACAGCGGCTATTACACTGCCACAGCCACAGGCACGACGGCATACGCTCTCGGCATGGCAGCCCAAATGACACAGGGTAGCGTAGTGGCCCGCCCTGTGATAACCGTCAACAACGGCAAGTTCTGGGGCAAGGCCACGGGCGGCACTGACGGCTGCGTGCATGGCAATGCCCAGATGAACTATGTGGTACTCGGAGGCGGATTTTACAATGTCAACACCAACTTGTCTAAATATGTTGAAGAAGGCAAGAACATCAACGACGTGCTGTCAGGAACACCCGAATACACCGAAGGCTACCGCTACACTATCGGCAGCGGCATCTCCGGCGCTGTGGTATGCCGGGTATATCAGGGAACTACAGAAATTGGTGCATACAAAACTCTGAAAGAAGCACTGCAATTCGTCAACGCCAATCAGGGCACTGCCTACTCTATCGTCATGGTGGGCAACCACACACTGCCTAAAGGTAACTACATCCTTCCTGAAAAAGCAACACTTGTTGTACCTGAAAGCCTTACGCGTAAGGCAGCAATGGGAACGCGTCCAACGCGTGAAGCGGTAAGCACTCCGGCTCCTGTTCAGTTCCTGATGCTTACTTTTGACAAAGGCGTCAACATGACTGTCTATGGTACTATAGAAACAACAGCCATGCAAAATGCAGCCAACGGTGGGTCTGCTATAACAGGTGCTCCACACGGAAACTACGGACGTCTCCACCTCGTGGCTGGCTCTAAAATAACACTCGAGTCTGGCTCAAACCTCAACTGCTGGGGCTACACTACAGGTAAGGGAGAGATAACTGCCATGAGCGGCTCTACTGTTCGTGAAGGTTTCCAGCTTGGTTACTGGCGTGGTGGTAGTGCTACATCAGATATGTTGAGCAATAAAAGTACTTGGCACGCTTTCCCTGTCACAGACTACTTCATACAAAACGTGGAGGCACCTATTCTCTTTAGACCGGGTTCTACTTTGTATGGTTATTCAGGTGTTAACGTGTCTATAATTGGTGTACAGCAAGCTAACGATATCAAACTTGTTGGTACATCTGGCGCAATGTTCCTTATGGACCAGGCAGACGCAAGCGCAGACACTTGGGTTAAGAAAGAATATGACCCCGCAACCGATCGAGGTATTTGGACCGTTAACTCAGGGGCTAAACTCGGACAGTTCTCGTTCTCCTTGGCTGGACAAACAGTCAATTCAGCCGACTATTACCTGCCGGTATCAAACAATATGACCATCAATCTCAATGAGGGTGAATTCACAGTAACTCAAGATGCATTGCTCATTCCGGGAGCCCAAATAAATATCAGTAAATTAGGAAAACTTACCGTATCTTCTGGCAAACGCTTATTCGTGATGGATAATGAAGACTGGCCCGGGTTCTACAAAACTGACAATACAACTTTCTCGAGGTGGTATTATCATGCTACTTATTCACCGAGTTGGACTACCAACCCGAGAGCCACACAATATCCGCCTACCACGACCCCTCTGCCTGATGCTGAAATCTTCGTGCACGGCACTACCGAAGGTCAGTATTATACCACCGAGCACGGAGCCAATATCCACTCCACTAACGAGGACGCAGGTGTAGTTCGTTTCATCGCTGCTGCTGGTGCACCAACATCAATACAGCATGTCGTAAATACTGAGTGCGATCGTCGAACACTCAATTTCACAACCGCTCAACTCAAAAACGAGGACACCACCAACCCATATACTCCTACCACCGGAACCGTGGCTGGTGACGCTTACACCTACATGGACTATCAGTGGGTTAACGTGAAAGAAAACGGATGCCTGCTCACCAGAACAGACGGCACGGGAACGCACGACCTCGCACACCCGAGCGACGTGGTAGCTGTTAAACCTAACACCGACGACAACGCATACCACAGCGAAGACGGAACACGTCAGTTCGTATATGCCGACAAGAGCGTCAACACAGCAGGCTGCACATGGTGGGAAGCCGAGAAGGTTACTTCTGGCGACTATGCCGGAGACTATATGGCTAACCAAGAGCAGTTCGACAACTACGGAGGATACTACACATGGGATGCCTCGAGCGGCTACTGGAAACCAAGAACGGTAACCGTAACTTGGAAAAACTACGACGGCACTGCGCTTGCCACATATACCAATGTGATTTATAACACATCACCAAGATATACCGGCGTAAGCCCGAAAGTACCAGCCAACACATCAACAGCCACATACGCTTGGACAGGCTGGGACGGACCCACGGGGCATTTCTACGACAAGAACGAGACCCTGCCTCCAGCATTGGGGGATTCAGTTTATACCGCGCATATTCAGGAAACAAAATATGAGTACCTGATTACCTTTACGGACGAAAGCAACAAGGTTCTCTACTCCGCGATGTTTGAGGCCGGAACAACACCAGAATGTCCGGCTGAGTACCTCGTCAAAGCCCCGACAGCATCACAAGAGTTCTCCACTCCCGTAACATGGTACCCAACAATCACCGCCGTCACGGGTGCGGCGACATATAAGGCCACCTTCACCGCCTCGCCGCGTAAATATACTATTACATTCGTTGACTACGACATGTCGTTCCTTGCCGACACGCTAATCAACTACAACGATGTGGCCGCTTATCCTAACAATGCCGAGGAACCCTACCGCGAGAGCACCGACGCCTACTCCTACGACTGGATAGGCTGGACCAAAACTCTGGCGGCAGTTACGAAAGACGTAACATACGTAGCCAAGTACAAGCAGACGACCATCAAGTACAAAGTTATCTTCAAGAGCGACTGCTGGGGCCAGAACGACGGCGATCCTGACTGCGTCGAACAGATTCACAAGACAACTGACTACGCTTTAGGCGCTAATCCTACTGCTCCTGCCAACCCGGCACGTCCCGCAACGGCACAATATACTTACACTTTCAGCCACTGGACACCAGCCATTGCAGCTGTTGAAGTTGGCGGCGCAACATATACCGCAGTATATACCAAGACACCGCGCACCTACAACATCACATATAAGGATAAAGACAACAAAACCTTCACAGGCACGCACGGCGCCAATTATCCAACAACGCACACCTACGGCACCGCCACCAACCTTGTTGACCCGACAAAAACTGGTTACACTTTCGAGGGCTGGTACTCTGTAGCGGACTGCTCAAGCGGCAAGATAACCAAAGTGGCTGCTGACATTGCTGCGGCATACACCGTTTACGCCAACTGGACACCTAACACCAACACTGCTTATACGGTTAAGCACTACAAACAATTGCTTGACGGCACCTACAGCGACACACCGGACGACACCGACAATCTGACCGGCACAACCGCCACAACAGTAACGCCTGACCGCAAAACATACACGGGCTTCTCTTCGCCAACAGCACAAACCAAAACGATATTGGCTGACGGTTCTTTGGTTATTGAATACAAATATCCGCGTTTAAGCTACGTACTGAAATGGGCTCTTAACGGCGGTAAAGTAACCGTGGCCGGAACAGGAGCCGCAGTGGACGCTACAGGCTCGCCATACTCCAACGTCAAGTACGACGATGTCATCACAACCCCCACCGTAGAGCGCACCGGCTACACCTTCAACGGCTGGGAACCCACTCCGGCTGCCAAGATGCCTGCTGAAGCCGCAACATACACGGCCCAATGGACTGCCAACACATACAACATCAACTACTATGACGAAAATGGCGTTGCGTTCACCGGCACTCATGGTGAGAACCACCCCACCACCCATACCTACGGAACAGCAACTGCACTCGTAACACCAGAACGTGAAGGCTACACCTTCGGAGGATGGTTCACAGTATCAGACTGCACAAGCGGCAAAGTAACATCGCTTGCTGCTACGGGCTACACCGACGACATCAACCTCTATGCAATGTGGACTCCTAAGACATATAACATAGCTTATAGAAACAAAGACAACGCGACGTTCACCGGCACACACGCCGAGGGCTATCCTACCACTCACACCTATGGAGTGGCAACGCCTCTCGACAGCCCGACACGCACAGGTTACACATTCGGAGGATGGTTCATATCTGAAGACTGCACAGGTACCGCGCTCACAACATTGGGAGCGACCGACTACACCGCAGCCATCACGCTCTACGCACTCTGGACTCCAATCACTTACAACATCACCTATTATGACCAGAACGGAGCAGCCTTCTCGGGCACGCATGGCGAGAACCACCCAACCACACACACCTACGGAACATTAACCACTCTCGTAAACCCGACACGTGAAGGCTACACATTCGGCGGATGGTTCACGGTATCAGACTGCACAAGTGGCAAAGTAACATCGCTTGCGGCAACAGGTTACACCGACGACATCAACCTCTACGCCAAGTGGACAGTTAACAACTACAAACTGACGTGGAACTGGGACGGCGGAACAACTACCTCTACCACACACACCGCAGCCGGAAACGTGGCATACGGAACTACGCTCGTTTATCCTGACGCCAGCACAATGAACAAAACTGGCTACACATTCACCGGCTGGTCTGTTGACAACCAAACTATGCCTGCAGAACCATTGACCATAACAGCACAGTGGACCATCAACAAGTACACCATCACTTTCGTTGACGGCGACGGTAACACGCTCTACAACCCAGCTGCTGCAGACAACAAGTGGGAATATGGCTCGACACCGTACTACAATGGCACAGAACCCACGAAGACTACAACGGATGAATACACCTATGCCTTCAACAACACATGGTCACCTGCTATTGCCAATGTAACAGAAGACGCGACATATACCGCAGGGTTCACCGCCACATCAAGGCAAATGGGTGAAGTTCTGGACGTAGTTGACTGGACAAGCAGTTACGTGCTGCTCAACATGAACGGCTATAGTTCACCGGCTTCAAAAGCCGACTGGAAAGTCAAATATAACGGCACCACATATACCAAAGCCAACCGCGACGACAAGTCGGTTAACGCTGGTGACAGAACTATGAAAATTGCTGTCAGCGGATTGGAGCCTGACCAGAAGATCGTCATCTCTGCTACGGACAAGAACGATAACCTCGAAAGTTACCACACCTACACCGTGCCTCACATCTACAATGCGAGCGCGACACTGGGCGCAACTAACGAAGAAAGCGTCGTTTACGTTCACAAGGGCGCTACACTGACCGTTGAAGATGACGCTGCCGTCAAGGAAATCTACGTGGCGGCAGGAGCAGAACTGAAAATCAATGCAGGTGTAACTCTCACAGTCAACAAACTCGTGCTCCGCACCGAAGCATTCGCATCTGCAGTGCTCACCGACAACGGAACACTCAACTGCACCAACCTGTTCTACTCTCGCATTGTGGCAAACAAAGAAGCCGCATACCAAATCGGCTTCCCGTTCAACGTTGACTTGACCAAAACAACGTTCTCCAACGGCAAGAACGCCACACATGGTTCGCACTACGCCCTGATGGAATATGACTCACAAGCGCGTGCCGAGAACGGTTTGGGCGGCAACTGGAACGCAGTTACAGGCACCACGATGAGCAAGAACAAAGGCTATGTCATCATCTCAACATCAGCCTACTACTACGAAATCATGTTCCCTGTCAAAGCAAGCGACTACGCTTCACGCGCTACTGACAACGCCGAGGTCAGCCTCACCAATTATTCAGGCACCGCCAAGAGTTACGACCAAGGCTGGAACTTCATCGCACAGCCCTACACCAACGTTTACTCCACTACCGTGAGCAGCGAACCTGACGAGGTAATTAAGATTTCTGTGCTCAGCAGCGACAACGAGACATATTACCAAATGCCGCTCGAAAACATGAAGCCCGCATCACCGTTCTATTATCAAACAACAGACGGAGAAAAGGCACTGGTATTCAAAAACGGCAGTCTCAGCCGACGCGCACAAAGCAATGAAGATAACAATTCGGTTAAGACACAGTGGATACGCCTGTGGTATGGAACCCAAAACGAAATGGCACAGGGTTTGAGCAACGAAACCTGCGACCAGACCAGCATCTATCTGCATCCGACTAAGTACAGCCCCGAATATGAGCGCGGATACGATGTGATTAAGATGTCGAAGACGGCTTCTATACCTCGCATCTACTCTTCACTTGAGTGCGGCGACCTCGCATTTGCCGCTGTGCCCGACCAGATGGCTGAACAGGCAATTCCTATCACAGTTTACAACCCCGCAAGCGGAACAATGAACTTCAAACTTGACGACAGCCACAGCATGGACAGGCTCGACCATGTTTACTTGATTGACACGCAAAGCGGAAGCCAGACCGACCTGCTGTTCAACGACTATCAGTATCAAGCAAATGCAGGCACACTGTCAGGACGATTCTTACTCAAGACTGTGATTAACCACTATGCGCAGCCTACCGACTTGGAGCCCGTTACCGAACAGAAGTGGGCAGCACATTCGGCAAATCGCACAATCATAATCGAAGGTATTAGAAATAAAGATATCAATTGTTACAACTCACTCGGACAACTCATTAATGTAGTTAAAGCAAGCGATGCCACAAGGGCAGAATTCCGCGTAGGCGTCGATGGAGTGTACATTTTAAGATCAGCCGATAAGGTAGAAAAGATTGTAGTTAAATGAGAAAAATGAAATCGTGTCTATTGTTGACACTTGTACTATCGCTCTGCGCACCTATCAGGGCAGTTGCGGTAACGTATGAAATGCGTCCAGGGCGCAACAAGCTGTGTAGCGATTTTGCCGTCCCAACCACTCACAACAAAAGCGTGGACATCATGTTCAAGCACAATGCGCATTACGATGCTAATTACACCAAAGCGCGCAAGTCTTCAACAACTGGTGTCAAGTGGGAAATGTACCAGACTGCCAAACAAAACTTCAAATCGTATGGCAGCACCTACCCAACTATGCGCAGCACAGGTAACCAAACCTCAGCACGAGTCAGCAATGGCGGCAAGCAGTACGTCCCGTATATGCAGTCGGGCAACGCCTCGCGAATTAAGGGATTTAGTGCACGCCACTACCGCAACACCGTTGCGTCAAACCAAATCCAACCCAACGTATCCACAAGAATGAACGTTTACGTGGCTGGAGAGAGCGAAGAGGACGGCAAAGGCAACTATTGGGACGAGGAAGAAGAGGCCTGGCTGCCTATACCAGGAGGTGGCGGACATAATATCGGCGACAAGGACTTCCATGACGGACAGTGGTGGTACTGGAATGGTACCGGATGGATTCAAATCGCAGAAATCACACCTGTCGGAGAAACTCCATTCATCCTTATGCTGATTATGCTGGCTATCTACAAATGCCTACCATTCATCAGAACAAAATTAAAAAACTTAGTCAAAAATAACCGGCGGGGCATTATCAAAAACTAAAGAAACTCACATTGTAGTTTCAAAATAAATTCGTAACTTTGCAGCGTGGATTGTTGTTTGCTTTTATGGCATCACAGTCTACACTGCGTAGTTTTTACTGCAGCAAAGGTAAAGTTCTAAAAATCAAACAAGAGTGTAAAAACTAATCCGAGTTCTGTCTTACGACTGATTAGGAATAAATAAAATAACAACCAACCTAAACCAAGTGTTAGTTTTAACGTCCACGCCACGACGCGAGAGGACGAATAAGGTAATAAATGAAAAAGATTATTAGGCAGTTACTGGTGTTGTTGTCATTCTGTGTGCTAACCAATGCTCACGGTAAACCTTATTATGGAAGAACCCAAATGCCTAATAAAAACGAACGCCGAGGAGGAGTGTTTTACACCCACCCGATGACATTCCATGGAAAGCCAGCCATAAACGGCAATTATAACAGATACTACAGCAAATATAGATACGGGGTTGAACACGCATCGTTCAATTATACCCCTATCTCGCCAAGCGGCACATTCAGTGGCGAAGCTGGCGGCGCACCGGTAATTGCAACGCCTAACTACAATTCCGGCAACTATTCGGGAAACAGAGGTACAATGAATTTCAACGCACCGCAGTTCAAAGCATATCAGATTATGCTTTCACGCACCAAGTCGCGGCGCATAACACCCAAGAGTTTCAACCTTAACGCAGCCGGAGGTTCGGCACGCTACTATGCGCCCGATATTAGAGAACAATGGCTGGCAGCTTTCTACGCCGCTTTCGGACGATACCCGAGCACCGAACAAGAACTTCAAGACTTTATACAGTGGAACCAAGGTAACGGCATTTACAACCCGACGCCTGATGACGACAACACCGGGAACACCATACCGGGCGTACAGGGACAATGGATTGACGCATTCTATGCCGAGTTCGGACGATACCCAAGCAGCGACAAGGAACTGCAGGACTACATCAACTGGAAAATGGGTTCAGGCGTGTTCAACCCCACGCCAGAAGACGACGAGCCGGGAAGCGGAATACCAACCATACAAGGACAATGGATGGACGCCTTCTTTGCCGAATTCGGACGATACCCCAACAACGACAAGGAACTGCAAGACTACATCAACTGGAAACTCGGCGTCGGAGTATTCAACCCCTCGCTAGCTCCGGTGGGAGACATCCCGTGGCTAATGATTGTGCTCATGCTCGCAGCATTGATGACTTACAGAGCCAAGACACGCAAAACCACACAAAAAGAACATCTACAACAACAGCATAAAAAAGAAGTTACGATATGAAACTGCAATTCAAAGTTCTACTTCTCTGCCTTGCTTTTGCAATAAGGCTGAGTGCCGTCAACTACAACGAAGTTGAAATCACTCCAACTACCAACACGCTGACGCAAGCGCGCCCCGCGCTTAACGCGCTGTTGCCTGCCGATTTCATCAGTTCGGTCTTCGACGGCTCGGGCAAACCCACTATGGACAGGATTTACATCCTTATGAATATACCGGCGGGTATGACGAGCTACGAAATCACTGATCCGCTGCCGCGCATTGTGCTCACAATGGCAGGCGCATCACTCAACGACGGATTTAACACGTCAACCGAAAGCCCTAAATTCACACTTAGGGCGGGACAGGACGTCTGCCTCTCATACAAAAAAAGCGGCTCAAAGTATGTGCTCGAAGCGCTGCCTTTTGACCCTACAACAAAGGCACTCGAAGAAGTAAACACACCTGATAATACTACCGAAAAGGTATATATCACGGGCAGCACAGCAGGAAAACTGAGCGCCGAAATGCCCGAAAAGGTTACCATGCTCATGCCGTCATACCTCAACAGCATGCGCCAGTCCTTCTCCGACATCTTTGTGCAATACATTCACAGCATGGCAGGGTCCACACTACCCGACTTCACCTTCAACCCCAACTGCGAAGGTTTCTTCCAGTTCACAGGAGGCGAGTCAACGAACCTGCACATTTTCACCGACAACCTGCAGATGAAGGTGAAAGACAAACAAACCGACTTCCTCGGCTCGGTAATCGCAACCAACGCCCAAATAAACCTCATGGGCATTGACGGACCAAGAGACGACAACTACAGCACATACACTAATGCTGAACTTTCAGCAATGTCCGTGACGAACGTGAGCTATTTCGACGAAAACCAGATACGCTCGTTTTCGACTGAACAGATACAACTTATCGCCACAAAAATGTCTGCGGACCAATGCAGTTGGCTCACGCCAGGACAAGTGCTCGGATTATGCAACATCAGCGACATTGTGTTGGCAATAGGACACGAAAACGAAATAGGAACTACACTCTACTCCATTTTCGGGGATCCGCAAAAGGCTCTTAACGCCGCCAACGTAATCAACAACGAGAACCTTATGAATGCCATTGGAGCGCAACTACAACCGCTATTGAGCGCATCAAGCACTATTGACATGATTGGTTTCCTCTTTGGAGGCGCAGACCTTTCACTTGTCATCCCCAAAATTTTCTCATCAATGGTTGAGGGTGCCGCATCGCCATTCGCCTTCAAGTCTAACAGCACCAAAATCGACGGCATGGCATTCAACGTGCATATCCACTCAAAAGGCACCAACACCATCACTGGCGGCGCTGCAGGAGAGTTCAAAAACACCGGCACTGAAATGGGTATGCTGGCAGGATTAGTAAGTTCCAGCCCATCAATCACCACTATGGTCAACGACCTTGCAGTGATGTTCGAAGCCATGGTTCACTTCTGCTCCGCATCGTTTGCCGTCAGACCTTCGGCAGACGTCTTGCAAAGCGAAGACGACAGCAACTACGAATACACCTGCACACGCCTCCTGTTCGACGACGTATGGGTTGACGGCACCACACACACCAACGGCATCATGCAAATGCCGGTTGAAGGCAAAGAACTCGACGCGCCATCTATCGACATAGGCAACCACAATGGTAAAGTAGAGTTCAACGGCGGACAATACAGGTTCCACACACCTGTCAGCAACCGTAACGTCAACATGTTCTACGTGGCAACAATGGCTATCTGCTACCGCGAGTTTAACGTCAACATGCCTTTGGCAGGTAACATAAAATACCGCGGCATAGGCACATCTGTCGGCTGGGGACCTGACCACAACCGCACTGACAGCTACCGCAATGTCATATTCTACGACGGAACATTCGCAACCTACTCCGCCGAAGCATGGAAAAGCGACGACAGGGCTGCCTTGTATGGAGCTGAATACAAAATTGACGCTGTTGCCAACGGATGGTACGAGCATTACACCGACCTACGTCTGCCCTACAACACTTCAGTACTGGGCGGAACATTCCCCGAAGACACATACGTCCGCAGGTGCGACGCCGCTGCCGAGCAAGGCGCTAAGCCGGTTTACATTTATATCTCCAACCCCTCTGACCCCACTTCGCCGCAATTCATCACACAACTCTGCGAACGAAAAGAACTGGACGTGCCTGTTGACCTTGCGCTGCCAAACGACAAACTTAAACCAAACGGCACCGTCAAAGTTACTAACGAAAACAGGCAGATGCTCACCGTAAACACCAGCACCACGGCTACGCAGCAAGTGGAATATGGAACGCAAAGCCTCACACCTGACGCCAACGACAAAGTGTTCGTGTACGTAACCGGCGACTGCAAGGTTGAGCGCGACTACATACGCAACTATGTTACCGCTCTTGCGCCATTCGGCGAAAAACACATGAGCACTGAAATGCTATCCATGGGCGGAAATGTGGAAGTGCAGTCACTGTACCAAAACAAGTACCCGCAAAAGAACTCATACCTGCTCTACACACAGTTAGGCTACTACACCTACAACTACGCAGGCGTGAACCTCGGAGGACTTTTCCGCACGCTCAAAGAGGAATTCCAAATTGACCGCGCAGAACACCACAATTTCAAGCCGGGCACTACAAGCACATCAACTAATGCTTCAGGGCAAAACATCATGAACACCACGGACAAAAACGGCGTGGTATTCTCCGAAATAACTAACAATGACTCGTACATAATTGAAAACGGCATCTACTCCATGCTGCCGATACGCTCCGACGCATGGTTCATGCTCTCAATGCCATACGACGTTGCAAACATCTACGTGCTTGAAACTACTAACGAGACCGTCAACACCTCATGGAACGAAAGCCAGTGGGAAGAATACTTCCAACGCCAAGGCGCGGCTGACGGAGACATGGCTCAAACCCTCGTAACATCAGTGCTGCCCGACATTTTCTCGGGAAGAGGCTCTGGCATCCGCAAACCGCTGCCGGAAATCCTCAACACACTCACCAACAAGAACACTAAACTGACAAAACTTGAGCATTACAACGGAACCAACTTCACAACTGCCAACTTCTACCTCAACGTCTTGCAACCCGATCAGGACAACAATCTGTGGTTACTTGAGAAAGACCAGAAAAAGTATGGCGAAAAATGGAAACCGGCTCCGCGCGAAACAACACCTACTTTCCTCAGCGAAAAGATTGAAGACCCTGACTGCACCGACTGGTATGACTGCGATGAAATCGAAGTAGTGCTGCCTTACGTTGACCAAGACGGCAACAGACAGGCGCAACAAACCGTAGTGATGAAAAAAGGTAATATCTACTCGCTCTACTTCCCCGGAGGCACCAACTATTTCTGGAGCAACAAATACCTCATTTTTGAAGGCTATGGTCCACAAAGGATTCAGGGTAAAAGCGCTCACAGCGCCTATGCCAGCAACGTAAGCGGAAGCCTTTCCTACCCCGCCGAAAACTACATGGCGCTGCAAGGCAACACCACTTTCGGAAACTTTGACATCTCATGCTCTGACAGCAAACCCGTATTCGTTACCGAAAAAACAACAGACGGAGGCAGCTATCCGACTGGAATTATCGACTATAGTTTCGTAAAATATAGTGATAAAAGCATAAAGCGCGTGCTGCCAACCGAAGTTTATATGGTATCAAGCAATAACGCCGCTGTGCGTGCAGCAATGCCATCGCTCAACGGAGGCACCACAGAACTGGAAGGCGTGCCAACACTATCATCGCAGCAACCATCACTCGTGGCTTACTCCGAAAACGGCATTCACCTGCAAGCGTTTGAAGACCAAAACATTCGCGTGTTCAGCGCCGACGGACGCACCATCTGGAGCGGTTTGGTAAAAGCCGGAACAACAACATTCCTGCCTGCAACCACAGGACTCTACATCATCCAAGGACAGCAAACAACAATTAAACTTATAAACTAATGAAAAAAATCATTTCACATCTGGCAGCACTACTGCTTTTGCTGACTACGTCAATGCCTGTGATGGCACAAGCCGGCAGCACATGCGACAATGCAATCTACGTTGATGCGGAATACACCAATAACTTCCGTGCCGGAGAATACTGGTTCACGGCAATGACTTCTGCACTGCCTATGACCATCAACTGCTACCCTACCGTGGCAGGGCAACAGGCTCCGCAGATTCAGGTGGACTTCACTTGCACATTCGTTGACGGACAAGCTGTG
This sequence comes from Paludibacteraceae bacterium, assembly GCA_017454915.1. Classification (GTDB taxonomy): domain Bacteria; phylum Bacteroidota; class Bacteroidia; order Bacteroidales; family Paludibacteraceae; genus UBA3747. The sequence continues at coordinate 6,610 of JAFTCC010000062.1, read as the reverse complement.
TATGACGACCCCAAAGTGGCAAGCATGGTGCAGAGAGCCGGCGATTACGGACTCTACCTGCCTATGATTAACACTCTGCGCGCAAAAACAGACGAAAACGGCAAAATATACTACACCTACACCTTCCCGAGCAACTACAACGAAATGCTCTACGGACAAGGCGTAACATACGCCATACCGGCGTACGTGAAACTGACCTGCTACGGCAATATTGAGCTCAATATCACGTCAGGCTCTGTACACTCACGCTGCCGCGACTATGTCAACCAGCTCGGCATGAACACTTCTTTCCTGTTCACACCCGAAGACTCTATCAACACCTACGTATGGCCGCTGGGCGAATGGAGCGACAAACAGTACGAAATCACATGGGAAGGGGCTGACGAGAACTCACGCCTGCTGTTCCTCACATCAAAAGACTGCGATTTTGACCGCTTCTCTGCCAAGGTCAGAGGCCGTTACAACCTGCCGGCTGTGGACGAAGACCACGCGCTGAAAATGACACCGGAAGCTACTGCTGACGTGATTGACGACATCGCACAACCAGAACTCTACGTTCACATGTACGCCAACTCCGAAGGCTATCTCAAAATCCACACCTATGAGATAAACGACAACCTCACCGACTATATCGTGGGCGGTGTGCCGGCCGTTGTTGACAACGAAGCCATGACAATTACTGCTGTACTTCCTGCCGGCACAGACCGCGCGGCAGCCATCAAGGCGGCCCGCTACCGTCCGCTGACAACACACGACGGGCACCAAGCCGAATACGACGAACCTTACTACACCACCCTCTTCTTCGGCTCTCTGCAATATGACCTTTCTGGCATAGTTGTGGCTCAAAGCACTGGCAACACCGACGCATCGCTTAAGTCACTTAGCATCGACGGCGCGGCTATTCCGGGATTCTCACCGGCTGTAACAGACTACTACGACATAGAAGTGCCTGACGGTCAAATACCCACTGTCGCCGCCGAAGCGCGTAAGAGCACATCAACAGTTGATATTAAGCAGGCCAAATCAATACCCGGAACAGCTGTCATAACAGTAACGGCTGAAGCCGGCAACACACAGACCTACACAATCAACTTCATCAAGCAACGCTCAAAGGACAATAGCCTTGCCGCACTCTACGTGGACGGCAAACTGATTGATAACTTCAGCGCAAGCACATACAACTATCGCCTCGTGGTAACATCACTGCCAACTATCACTGCCACACTAAATGACGAAAAAGCAACGATGGAGATTGACCAGCCAAAGCATATTCCGGGGTTCGGTCAGGTTATGGTTACTGCCGAGTCCGGCGATGTCGCTCTTTACACCATCAACTTCGTGCTTGACGAAGAAGTGAGGCAATGCGCCAACACAATTACTCAAATGAACGCGTCGCAGGCCTACACCGTCACTGACGGAGATTTATTGCGCGTGTCTGCCAACGAATGGGCTGGCAAAAACGTCATGATAACATGGTCTGGAAATGAAGATCTGAATATCGACATGCTGCCCAACTGCCTTGAAGGAGAGAACCACCCTTTTGCGCAATACTCCGTCGCTTTCAATCCAGAGGGGATTGAGCGGCGATGCTACCTCACTGCCGCACAAACACAAACATGGATGAGAAACGCAGTCAACGGCTATGTCTATCTGCGCTTCAACACCTCTGAAACAGGGCAGGCCAGCATAGCGCCATACACCCCTACATGCCTTACGCAATCCAAACTGATTGATATCAAATCAGAAACTGTCATGCCGGCTAACGGGTTCACGCAAGTTTACACCATTTACCTGCCCGACTGGCAACACAAAGACATCAAGGTGAGCTGGGAGGGTGAGTCAAGCATCGAATTGTTTTTCGCTAACGACTGCAACATATACCTCACCAACACCGACGAGCACATTCTCCAGAACGGAAACCAGATTATGGCTCGCAAAGGCAGTTTCACCGTAACGCAGGACATGGCTAAAGTGTGGTTGCAAACGTCATCCGGCGACTTCGCATACCTCCGCGTGCTTAACGAAGGAGAAGGAGTGATGACTGTGTCGGTTACTAAAGAATACGACATTACAGGCATAAACGAGGCGCAAGACGATGCTCAACAAAATGCAAAACCATACAAGATTTTGCTCAACGGACAGATTGTGATAGTGTTGCCAAACGGCAAAATGATTGACGTTCTCGGAAACGAAATCCGCTAACAATCCACAGAGCACACTACCCTATAAATTAAGCGGGTACATCGTTATGATGTGCCCGCTTAATTTAGTCCGTCTATCTCTCGTCAGTAAGCTATTTTGAAAAACCGTCAATTATGCTGTTTAGTTTAGCAGCCTGCTGTTGACGGCTATACTCCACCCTGACCTCGTCAGCCACATCAGCGGTAGTAATGCCTGACGCCTGCCACTGGCGGTATAGCCTGCGGATATATTCCTCAAACTCTTGCAAATCATCGTCAGTAACGCCGGCATGCGTGCTATTGACAAGTGTGGCAAGGTACGAGCCGTCACTGCGGGTGCACAAGACAGGCGTACCGGCGCCAAGAGCCTCAAAAAACTTAGTGGTCATCATGCCATGAGGACCTTCAGGACGCTCCTTATTGGTCAGCACAAGGGCGGCAGAAGCCTCGGAAAGAACTGTGTAAACCTGATTCCGAGGCACATAGCCTTCAAAACTAATACGGTCCGCCAACACTTGCGGAATATGCTCTGACAGGCGGCTACGGCTTGCCTCATCAGTGTAGAACACTATGTTGATGTCCATGTCTTCGGCGGATACCATCTTGCCCACCACTTCAAAAAAGCGGTCAACACATTGAAGCGGTTCGCCATAGAACTTGCCTAAATACACAATTTCAAACCGCTTCTGACACAACGCACGGGGCACTACAAAACCTTCGTTATAGCCATTATACACAAGCGTCACGTGAGGGTTATATTGCCGCAATTGCTCAACGTGCCACGGCGATACGGTCGTCAGCGCGTCAGCAGTGCGTAAGACGCTGTTGCGCCTGTGTATTTCTGCCTTATGTTTCAGTGAAAACAGCCAATGCAGCACACGAGGATGAAACTCATGATACACGTAGCCATGCATCTGCTCTGCCATATCGCGCACATCAACCATGAGTTTGGCATTATGCTCACGCGCTATCGTTTGCGCCGTCAAAAGAGGAAAACTGTGGAAGGTGGAGCAAATGACCACGTCGAACATCTGCCCGGCTATAGCCTTACGCACACCACGGGTAAATATGCGCTCCTTGCATGGTAACACCATGTCTGCAAGCCACACAAACGTGCGCTTTATGACACGGGCCAATGGGTTGGAACTATACACTCCGACCGGTTTGTGCAGATAAGTAGGACTTTCTACACTATCGCAGTCGCATTCATCATCATAACGTTCACTAACAAACATCACGCTGTGTCCTTGGCGCGTCAAGTAGTCGGCAAAGAAACGCGCTCTCACGCAGTATAGCGGAGGAGTGTGGGCATCTGATATGAAAAGAATTTTCGACAATTAAGAATTTATTAAGTTCAACCCTTGTTATTTAATGCAGTATTTTATTCCTCACATTTGGGCCACAACATTCCGAGTTGTTCGGGGTCAGTTTTGCGGCGTTCGCGCCGTGAACTTTTGAACAGTGGCTTGTTGCCCGTGGCGTTCCATATAAACTTATTGAGTTCGTATGTTCCCCATGCGCTCAATGCTCCCAGTGCGGCACCCGCAAGCACATCTGACGGATAGTGGACACCCATATTGATGCGGGCATATCCCACGCCGGTTGCCCACACGTAGGCGGGCACGGCAATATACCACCGGCGGTATTGCAGCGTGAGCATGGTAGCCGTGTTAAAAGCAAGAGCCGTGTGACCCGACGGCATAGAATATGAGTCATCATGATAATATGGCTCTATGTACCCAGGGTAACGCTGAAAAGGGCGCTGACGCTGCGCGATGTGCTTAATGCCCTCTTTAAGTCCAAAGGTGATTGCCACTCCTGCGGCACTGGCTATCGCATTGTGTATCTGCTCATCATCGCGCATCGCGCAACCGGCTATAACTTGGGCGATGGGCAGACCTATGCTTACCACATACACGCTGTTTGACATCACATCGCTGAACGTGTGCAGTTCTGTAACTCGGCTCTGCGAGCGCACAAAGCGTGCTTCCCACGACTGGCCATGTGACAGCATGGGAACAAGCATCATAAGCATTATGACGAAATGTTTGCCGCGCATACACTATTAACTATGCAAAATTAAGAAAAAAAATCGTAACTTTGCATACGCAAAGCGGAAAAGGCGAACATAGTGCATTTTCGCTGATTTTGAACAAATGTTAAACCCACACTGTGGATGGATTTCTGATGATTGCAACCACAGCCAAAAAAAATTGCTAAAACATTATGGCACACTACCTTTTTACGTCCGAATCCGTTTCGGAAGGTCATCCCGACAAAGTGGCTGACCAAATTTCAGACGCCGTACTCGACGCATTCCTCGCCCTTGACAAGAACTCCAAAGTAGCCTGTGAGACACTGGTCACCACAGGTCAGGTCGTCATTGCAGGCGAAGTCAAGTCAGAGGCGTACATCGACCTGCAGACCATAGCACGCCGCGTCATCAACCGCATTGGCTACACCAAGTCCGACTACATGTTCGACGGCAACAGCTGCGGCATTTTCTCCGCGCTTCACGAACAGTCGCAGGACATCAACCGGGGCGTTGAGAACGACAGCGACCAAGGCGCAGGCGACCAAGGCATGATGTTCGGCTATGCCAGCAACGAGACCAACAACCTCATGCCCCTCACCCTCGACCTCGCTCATGCGCTGCTCATCGAGCTCGCCGAAATCAGGCGCGAAGGCACACAAATGACTTATCTCCGCCCCGACGCCAAGAGCCAAGTAACGATAGAATATGACGAAAACCGACATGCGGTGCGCCTGCACACTCTCGTAATAAGCACTCAGCACGACGAGTTCATACTACCCCATGCCGGCACCACACAAGCCGAAGCCGACCGCCTCATGCAGATGCAGATAGAAGCCGATGTGCGCAACATACTGCTGCCGCGCGTCGCACTGCGTGACCCTGAATACGCGCGCCTGCTTGCCGACGGCGAGTTCATACTCTATGTCAACCCCACGGGCAAATTTGTAATTGGCGGACCACACGGCGACACCGGACTCACAGGACGAAAAATTATCGTTGACACCTATGGTGGCCGGGGGGCACATGGTGGAGGGGCATTCTCGGGCAAAGACCCCAGCAAGGTGGACCGCTCAGCGGCATACGCGGCAAGGCATATAGCCAAAAACCTCGTGGCGGCTGGAGTGGCTGACGAAGTGCTCGTGCAGGTGGCGTACGCCATCGGAGTCGCTAAACCCGTTAGCCTCTACGTCAACACCTACGGAACGGCGCACGTAAACATGACAGACGCGGAAATCGCTGAAAAAACTGCCGCAATTTTCGACATGAGACCGCAAGCCATCATCGAACGGCTTAAACTACTCAACCCGATATACGAAGAAACAGCCGCTTACGGGCACATGGGTCGCACACCTATGATTGCGCGTAAGTCTTTCAGACTGCCTGACGGGTCAGAAAAAAGCATTGACGTGGAACTCTTCACGTGGGAAAAAACAGACTATAAAAACATAGTCAAAGAGGCGTTCAAACTCTGAAATCAACTGCCTTATGACAAATGACATCTATTTCGCGGGAGGATGTTTCTGGGGCACCGAACATTTCTTCAAGCAGATAAAAGGCGTGCTGTCCACCGAGACAGGCTTCGCCAACGGCACCACGACTAATCCCACTTACGAGCAGGTCTATACTGACACCACAGGCTATGCCGAAACCGTTAGGGTAACCTACGATGACACGCAAGTCAGCCTCACGTTTCTCGTCAAGATGTTTTTTACCGCCATCGACCCGCTCTCGCTCAACAAGCAGGGGCACGACCAAGGCACACGCTACAGGACAGGCGTGTATTACACTCAACCCGAACAGCTTGAGGAGATAAAAGCCGTGTTTGACGAAGAGCAGAAGAAATACGCCCAGCCTATTGTGGTGGAGTTAGAGCCACTCCGCAACTATTATCCTGCCGACGAGTATCACCAAGACTATCTTGACAAGCACCCCGACGGCTACTGCCACCTCCCGCTCCAACTCTTCCAGTGGGCACGCAAGCAGTACGACAACAACGAATAAAACCAAGCGACACCATAACCATGTCATACACAGATTAATTCGGATTCCGTTTTTCTGACGACGGCAAAACATTAGAAAACTGCCCAAGTCTTTTTGAGGGCTCATACACCATCCCCAACAGCGTGACGAGCATAGGGGATTATAACCAAGAAATCAAGGGTGTGACGAATGTGGAGGTTATTCCCATAAGTGCCTGAAAAACTGCTGATATTATGTATTCCATGTTTCGATGGGCAGGAATGCATATTGTGAAATATGACCATCGTTCCGTTACCAAATCGTTACCTGTCTCGTTACCGAAAATTGTATTGGTAACGAAAGAGACCCCGAATTAGTCGGAGGCTCGGAAAAACATATATATTCGGACACATTTTTCCATACGGAGGACGCTTGT
>JAFTCC010000061.1 GCA_017454915.1 Paludibacteraceae bacterium | reverse complement strand
TACGCACTTTTCTAGCAGATGCCACACAAAATGTCGCAATCGCAATTCATGAGACGAGCAAGCTCAAAAGAAGATTCAAATAAACAATTGACAAAAATGAAACAAGATAAAACACTACTTAAGATTGTACAAAAACAGAACTGACAGACAGGCTGGCGGAAGAAGGGATGCAGCACCTTGCTGACTTTGCCAACAATCTCCCACTATGGCATTTGCGGGGATTTACAGCTGCTGACTATCCTGCAGAATCCTTTGTTCCGAAACTGTCAACCAAGGAACCATTAGGTCCTATGTTGAGAGAATTGAAGAAAGAGGCCTACCTGATGACAGACATCCTCAACGGAAAGACGCCTCAACCCAATCAAGCAAAGCTATCTGTGGAGGATAATCCATGGGTTGGTCAGAAAATTGGCCGCAATGATCCATGTCCCTGTGGCAGCGGTTTGAAATATAAGAAGTGTCACGGAAAGAGCCTGTAGTGCTTTCGGCGAAGTCAGAGATACGAAAAAAATTACATAATTGTCTACTTTTTAATAAAAACTTACTCACAGGGTTAAGAAATACAGAAAAAGAGGGGCTGGCAGCTCAAGTCTGTCAGTCCCTCTTCATTCTTTACTATTCACTTCGCTCAGAGAGCGACTGGGCCATGGCCCATACAACTGGTAGTTCCCAGTGCCGTCAAGGCTGCTGTGAGGATGCTCACAATCACCTGAATGACGGTCTTCCAAGTTCCTTTCTTCATAATTACAGATTTAATCTCATTTATCAGTCCATGTTGCCTCCCGAGTTGTCGGTGCCGCCACCGCCGTTATCTCCTGAGCCCTCCGTGCCGCCACCATTCGTTGGATTCGTTGGATTCGTTGGATTCGTGTTCGAGTTAGATCCACCGTTCTCCGTGGTTTCGCCATTCTCGGGATCTTCCACCTCGCCTGAGGTTGAGGTCACACGCTTCACCTCGTTGCCGTTGCGGTCTATGCAGGTGATCTGCACGGCGGTCTTCGCCAGCTCGTCCTTCAGATCCACGCTGGGAGTGAAGATGATGCGGCGGCTGGAAATCAGACTCGTCTTCACATCGTTCACGTTCTCCACAGCCTTGCTTCGCAGTCCGAAGCGCATGCTTCCCAGTCCGGGCAGTGCCACACTGTGACCCTCGGTGGCCCACGCCTTGATTACCTCACCAGCTGCATCCCAGCAGGCCTTCATCACACCCTGACTCACACCGCTGCGCAGGGCAGCCTCCTTGATCACCTTTGCCTGAGTCAGCGTAGAATACATCTCAGGCTTCATCACATAGCGGTAAACGCCAGGATCATTCGGTTTGTTTGAAAACTTCAGCAGTCTCTCTACTGCCTTTACCTTAAGTGCCATAATTGTTGTAAATTTTAAGGGTGTTAAAAAATTTCCGCGTCCTTAAAACCTTTTCCTTGATCCTTGTTTTTGCGCTTTGCCTATGAAAAACTTGCCCCATGGTTAACAAAAATTTTCCCGTTGGCTATGCCGCAATTTTTAGTCGCTGATGTCATTTTTGCAACTATGTTGCAAAGGTATGAATTTTTCTTGAATTAGCCAAACTTTTTAGCAATTATTTTTCAAAAAATGCGAAATCGGGGCAGTTTTTCACTTTTTCAGTT
>JAFTCC010000060.1 GCA_017454915.1 Paludibacteraceae bacterium | reverse complement strand
CTTCTCTCAGGTGGTGACAATGGTGCGGCTGACGCTCATGTACTACATTGACTTCATCAGTTTCATGGAGAATCCAGACAGGACATGGGACAATATACTTGCCAAACAGGCCATGAAAGGACCGCCACAGCCCACGCTTTTGACTAAGGGGGGCTTACTTTTCAGAAAACGCAGACCGAAGCCCAGTAATAAAGGGCTTCGGAAAGAAATGGTATGCTGGGGGAGGTTTACCGGACAACAATAAAAAGATAATAAAACTTTTTCAAACAGCAAGAAACCAACCTACAAATCGCGCAACTCAACCCAATCTCCTCGCTCCAAACTACAAATTCGTGCAATTCGCGTCATTCGTGAAATTCGTGAACCCCAAAACAATTTGTGTAATCTGTGGAAGATAATCTACGGGGATTAAAAGGACTTAAGGGAGAAAAACATTCGTTTTTTAGTCCCAGAGGGGCGGTACAGAATTAGCCATGGGTGGAGCGAAGCGAAAACCACGGACAACGGAAATATCATTTGATTTAGCCCCGTAGGGGCGGTACAAAAAAACGGGAAATGTTGTGCCGCCGCTAACGCGGCTTGAATATGGTGTGTGATGCGTACCGTGGGTTATGTTCGCTGCCGCTCACTTCACCCACGGCTATCATAGTGTCACCGCTAACGCGGTTTTCGACGCGAACATCAAATCAATTCCAACCCCAGAGGGGCGAAACAACATTAGCCGTGGGTGGAGCGAAGCGAAAACCACGGAAACATTCGGGAATTCGTGTCATTCGAGAATCAACACAACCTAATAGCAAAAAACATTCGTGAAATTCGTGAAATTCGTGAACCCCAAAACCAACATAATAGCAACAACCATTCGTGTATGTCAAAAGCTGACACGCATGCGATATCTCTGCTGCACTCTTAATACATTTTAACCCTAAATAACTTCAGACAACTGTAAGAGCTGTTTTATCTTCGGCATAGTATAGCACGTGGGTGCGGCGCTTGTCGGGCGGCGGGATTTGCATATAGTCGCCGAAGCTGTCACGCAGCCGCTGGTCGGGGTTGGCAGGAGCGGGAAAACTATGCCCCTCAAATTCAATCTCTGATAGCGGAAAAAGCGCCTTTTCATCGGTAAAAAGTCCATAAACATACCGCTCGGGAGTGGAGAACCATTTTGTTCCCTTGCCCTTAACGGCAGACACTAACTTAAACACAAACCTGTGCCACACCAGCGACAGGGGATAAGCAAAATAGCAAACTATGTTTTTGAAGTTGAGTCGCGGATTGTAGTTCAAGAAGTTGTACGCAAACGAAATGCGCCTTGACAGGAACTTGAAAGTCTTGTCGGAAATATCGGGATATTTAACGTAGCGGAAGCAATCGACAAAAGCTCCTTTCGAGTACTTGCCGTCGAGCCTTTCGCCAGGGTGCAGGTAAAGCGACTGCCTGTCACGTATCTTTATCAGTCCGCCCCCCATGTGCGACTCGGGTTCCGTGATTTCGGTCTGCACGACCAGCCACTCTGGCAGCTCTTTGGCGCAGCATGCCAAGAACCTGTCGTAGTCCTCGTCATGCACGGCGATGTCGAGGTCGTCGTCCCATGGTATGAAACCGCCATGCCTGACAGCCCCCAAGAGGGTGCCGAAATCGAGCCAATAGCGTATGCTGTTGCGGCGGCAGACCTTGTCTATCTCCATCAGGATGTCAAGCATCCTGAGCTGAAGCCGCCGCAGGTTGGCGGATGGCTGGTATGATACGTTAGAGGTCATCGCTGAAAGTTATTTTCTTGTTTTGAGGATCGCCCTCAATAATCTTGACTTTAACTTCGGGCATATACTTAAGCACTACCGAGCAGTCGTCCGTTATGTCGTGTTTCGGCTCCGCTGCGTTGTCCGCCAACATTCTTCCGAAAGCTTCCTTGATAACCGCCGCCCGGAAGCACTGTGGCGTTTGCGCCAGATAGAGCACACTGCGGTCGGGCACAGAGGCTATGGTTTCGTCGGCGTTGGCTCGCCACACAGTATCGGTTGCGCGGAGCGCTATGCCAATCGCGTCATGCTCTTTCATGGCTTCGATGCAACGCTTGACCACTGCGGGCGTCACAAAAGGTCGTGCCGCATCGTGAATGAGCAGTATGTCATCGGGCGACACGCTAACTTTGAGCGCGTTAAGTGTGCTTTCATATCTTTCCGCACCCCCCTCTATGATGTCTGCTACTTTGGGGTAAGGCAGGCTTTGCGACATCGCCACGGAGATGTAATCGGGGTGGGCGACAACGCAGACTGAATCCACTTCGTCAACACTCTGAAACACTTCAAGGCTGTGCTGCAGAACCGTCAGCCCGTCGCTCATAGGCATGAACTGCTTAGGGGTGGTGCCGCCGAAACGCAGACCGCGGCCGCCGGCAAGTATTATGGCTATGGTTTTCATCAATAAAGAATTTTAATAGGGAGTTAACGCTAAACTGTTACCCTCGCGTAGGGCGCAAGGTTCATGTCGCAAAAATCGCCGTCGAGGTACTTGAAATACCCTGCCTGCGCCACCATAGCGGCATTGTCGGTGGTGAAAGAAAACTTGGGTATATAGATTTCTTTTCCGCTCTCCTCGCCATACTTGACAAAGGCGTCGCGCAGGCCGCTGTTGGCAGACACACCTCCGGCAAGCGCAATATGGTTGACATTATACTGACTTGCCGCAAGGCGCAGTTTTGACATCAGGATTTCAATTATGGTAGCTTGAAGCGAGGCGCACAGGTCTGGCAGATTTTGTTCGATGAAATCAGGGTTTTTGGCGATTTCATCACGCAAAAAATAGAGGAAACTCGTCTTTAGTCCGCTAAAGCTGTAGTCGAAGTCGGGTATATGCGGTTTTGCGAACTTAAAGCGTTTAGGGTCGCCCTGTTTTGCCAGCCTGTCGATATGCGGCCCGCCCGGATATGGCAACCCCATCACCTTTGCGCACTTGTCGAAAGCCTCGCCGGCAGCATCATCAATGGTCTGACCTATGATTGACATTTCTTTGTAGCTCTTGACGAGCAAAATCTGCGAGTTTCCTCCCGACACCAACAGACACAGGAACGGGAAACTGGGATGACGCTCCCCCTCAATGCCCTCCGACACGAAATGAGCCAAGACATGCGCCTGCAAGTGGTTGACATCTATCATCTTAATGCCGAGTGCCTGCGCTATTCCCTTGGCAAAAGAAGTGCCCACGAGCAGCGAGCCCAGCAGTCCCGGACCGCGTGTGAAGGCCACAGCCGAGAGGTCACCGCGACTGACGCCGGCGCGCTTCAGCGCCTCCGACACTACAGGAACGATGTTCTGCTGGTGGGCACGCGAAGCAAGTTCAGGCACCACACCGCCATAAGCCTCGTGGACTGACTGGCTGGCGGTTACATTGCTCAAGAGAATGCCGTCGCGGATGACGGCGGCGCTGGTGTCGTCGCATGACGACTCGATGCCAAGGATTACTATATTTTTGGTACTCATTTTGATGTTTTAACAAAAAAAACGGCTAAATAACGTTAAATCAACGGTTATTAACGTCTTTTTTGCGTTTTTCTCACGAAAAAAACGTAAATTTGTAGGTTAAAATGGTGTCGTGCGCACTTGTCGCACTTTTAGACTGCAAAGTTATTAAAAATTTTCTGAAAATAGTATCGCTGATTGTCCTTGCATTCATGTTGTTGACGGCAGGGCTGCTGTTTATGCTGAGCGACAAGCGCATCCAGACCTACGCCGCGCAGGTGGCAACGGTTAAGTTGTCGCGCATGCTGGGCAGCAACGTGCGCATAGGGTCAATAGAATTTGAATTCATCAGTTCGCTCAACATCAGGGACATATACATTGAAGACCAGAGCCACGACACCTTGGCATACATAGGGCTCGTGGACGTGGAACTGGCACCACTCAAGCTGCTCAAGCACGAATTGGTTGTTGACCACATTGACATTGTGGGTCTGTACGGCAACATCGTGATAGACGAGAACGGCTTGGGCAACTATGAATTTCTTGCTGACGCTCTGCCGCAGGGAAATTTTGAAATGCCGTCAGACGGCACCGCTCAAATCGGCCAGGTCAACATTACCCGCTCCCGCCTCCGCTTCCGACAGTTGCCATGCGCTGGCGACAGTTTGTGCCATGCGTTAAGCGCCTGCAACATATACTTTGACGACATTGAAACGTCTGTCATCCTCAACCACTTGAGCGGCGACAGCCTTGCCGCACAATTGGTGAATATGCGGCTTCACGAGCAGAGCGGACTTGAGGTTAAACGCATGAGGTGCGATTTCAATGCTTCGCGCAACAGCCTTGTTGCCAACTTGAGCGCTGAATTGCCGTCTTCGCACATCAAACTCAACGACATCCGCGTGAACGGCTACGAGGCATTGTTTGACAGCACACAAACCATGGATTGGGGTCAAGTGGGGTTCAGCGTTGTGAACAACGACATACACCTGTCACTCAGCGACCTGTCTTTTTTGAAGTGCGGGCTGAAAGACAACGGCAGCTATCTTGACGGCACTTTCAAACTGATTGGGCGTGTTGACAGCATTCTGCTTCCGTCGTTTAACTTCACCTACAACGGTCGTCCGTTGGTCAGCGGCAGCGCATACGTCGGCGGTCTGCCCGACATGAACCTGCTCCACGGCAAAGCCGACATCGATGACGCGACAATCACCAAGGGCGACATAGAGGACCTTTTGGCAAGCATCACCATGCAGCCTGTAAACCTCGGCAACGAACTTGGCAGGCTGGGGCGCATACACTTTAAGGGCCACGGCGAGGGAAGCACGGCAGGAGCCAGAATGCGCGGACTGGTGACCACAGCGCAAGGCTCAGTAAACATAAACGCCAAGGTTAACCGCGACAGTGTCAACCACTGGATGATATTTGACGGCACCGTGTCGGCGCATCACTTCAACCTCGGGCGCACTGTCAACGTCAAGGAACTCGGCGAAGTCAGCTGCGACCTCACTGTCAATGCCCACTATAGCCGCACAGAACCTTTGAGGGCAGAAACCAAGGGACGGGTGGCACTCTTTGAACTGCTCGGATACCAGTATCACGACCTCATGCTTGACGGCACGTTCACTAAGGGTGTTTTCGACGGAAAAGCCTCGATACATGACCCTAACCTCGATTTTGACTTCGCAGGCCTCGTGGACATCAAAAGCCGACTGCCACATTTCGACTTCAACCTCACCCTCAACCGCTTCCACCCCTACAAGCTCAATATGGGTGAGCAGTATCCCGACATGGCACTGCGAACCAATGTGGACATTGACATGGAAGGCAACAGCCTTGACAACCTCAACGGATACATCGTCATCGACAGCCTGACGGTGGTCAACCGCAATAAAGTGTTCGGCAGCGAGAGACTCGTGATAACATCACAAACGGGCAAAGAAGAGACTCTGCTGAAAATCAACTCTGACATCGTAAACGCCAAGTTTGAGGGACGGTACCTATACAGCACACTATGGCCCAGCCTTCAGAAAATAGTAGCGCGCAATTTGCCGTCGCTGCTGTCAGACGCACGCAAAACGCGCCTGCAGAAAATCAAGACGGACAACGACATCAGTTTCTATGTCTATGTGCAGAGCCTTGACGACTTGTTTGACGTTCTTGACGTTCCGCTTGAGATGTACCGCACCGCAAAATTTGAGGGACGGCTTAACGACAGCGAACAGCGTTTCGACCTCACCGCCACCATACCCGACCTTGCCGTGGACGGTGCCGAGCTGAACGACATTACGTTAAGTTTCAACAACCTTAACGACCGCATAAACTTTCTTGCCTACCTTGAGCAAGGTGATGTTAAGCCTGTGATTTGGCGCAGTTCGATGAAGGCCGGCAACGACTCTGTTGACTTCAGCGTGGCGTGGGACAACAACGACAGCATCTCACACCGCGGCAAAATAAACATGGGTGTTGGATTGAGCAAGGAGATGGGCAGGCCTATCGTCGATTTGAGCATACGTCCCTCGGACATCATCATCGCCGACTCGACATGGCACTTGCGCACCAACCATATCCGCCTCAATGCTGACACCACGATAACCGTTGACGGCTTCTTGTTTAACGGCATGGGACAACGCCTTGCCATTGACGGATTGGCAGGCTGGGAAAAAAGCGACAAGCTGCACGTGGCAATGAGTGAGATAAACCTCGGCTACATAATGAAGTTCGTGCCCCTCAAAGAAATCACATTCGGCGGCATAATAACCGGCACTGCCGATGTTTATTCCGCCTTCCGCGAGCCGGTACTTGACGCCGACATCATGTTGCGCAAAGGTGAGATAAACGGCTACGGCGTAGGCGATATTCATGCCCGCTCGGACTGGGACGGCGACGCCATGCGCCTCAATATGCACGGCATAGTGATGAACGAGGCCGGTGACACCACAGCGTTTGCCGACGGCTTTGTGGGCATACCGCGCGACACCGTCGACTTCGTGTTCAGGGCACAAGGACTTGACGTTAACTTTATCAACACATACACCGAACCTGTAACATTGAGCGTAGGCGGACAGGCGTACGGGCAAGTGCACCTCGCCAAAGCGCCTAAAAAGAAAGGCGCGCAACTTGACGGGCAGGCTTTCGTCAAAAATGGAATGCTGGGGGTTAATTTCCTCGGCACAAAATACTATTTTGACGATACAGTAAGAATGACTCCGAAAAGCATCAACTTTGACAGCATCAACATCCGCGACCCGGAAGGGCACAAAGGCTACGTAAAGGGCGAGCTGACACATGACGGAGCGTTCCGAGACTTCAGATACAACCTGCTGCTGCACGTTGACACCATGATGGCGATGAACACCACAAGCCGCGACAACGACTTGTATTACGGCACAGCATACGGCACAGGCAACGTGTACATCAACGGCGACGAGAGCCGCACCGACATCAACGTGAGCGCAAGAACAGAACGTAACACCAGTTTCTACCTCAACGTGGCAAGCGCCGCCACAGCCACCGACAACAACTTCGTAACTTTCGTGGCCAAAGAAGAGCCTATCGTCATACCCACTAAACGCCGCAGGCACACCAAAGAAATCGAAAACACCGACAAACTCAAGTCAAAACTATATCTCAACCTTCAGTTGGAGGCCACTCCTGATGCCACAGTGCACGTCATCATCGACCCCAAAACAGGCGACATGCTGCAGGGCTACGGCTACGGCAATATGCGCATCGTGTATGACGACACCGACGACATAAAACTCTACGGCACGTACACACTTGAGGCAGGTCAGTTTGGCTTCACATTCCAAGATGTGCTGCGGCGCGACTTCAAGATACTCCGCGGCAGCAGCATGAGCTGGTCAGGCGACCCGATAGACGGCGAGCTCAACGTTACCGCAACATACAGCACCACCGCCTCGCTCAACGACCTTGACAACACTCTCGCCCAGTCCGTCACCCGCACCACCATACCTGTCAACTGTGTGCTCTCGCTCACCGACAGACTCACACAGCCGAGCCTGCACTTCGATGTTGAGCTGCCCAACGCCGACGAGTCGCTGCGGCAACAAGTGCGCAACATCATCAACACCGACGAGATGAAAAACCGCCAAGTGCTCTACCTGCTGCTGCTCAATAAATTCTACACCCCTGACTACATGAGGACATCCACCATGTCCATTTCGCAGAACGACGCCTACTCCGTTTTGACAAACACCGTAACCGGACAAATCAACAGCTGGCTGTCGCGACTGACCAAGGACTTCACGCTCGGCTTCAACGTACGGCAAGACGGCGAAGGCGAAAGCGGAATGCAGGAATATGAAGCCGGGTTCACTTATCAGCCCAACAACAGGCTCATCATAAACGGCAACTTCGGATACCGCAACGGCACCATGACCACAAACAAATTTGTGGGCGACGCCGACATCGAATACCTGCTCAACCCCAGCGGAACCATACGCGCAAAGGCATACACCCACACCGTGGACCGCTACTCGCTGTCAACAGCACAAACCAAGCAGGGCTTGGGATTTGTGTACAAAGAAGAATTTGACAACGGGAAAGAGTTCTTCCAAAACATGAAGCAGGGTATCAAGGACATATTTAAGAAAAGGGACAAAAAGAAGAAAAAGAAAAATGACAAATAACTTAGCGACACGATATTTTCGCATTGCCGTCCTTACATTATCGCTTATGACATCATGGTGCGCATGGGGCCAGTCGGCTTTTGAGCGCGAGCTGACATCATACTGCGAGATGTTTTTGTTCATCAGCGACGGGCATGTGCGTGAATTGATTGAGCACGGCATATCGGGCCGCAGCGACAGCATATACAATAGCCTCGGCGGAAAAATGCGCCTGACATACTTCAGCGCTGACGGGAAACAGATAGTGTTCTCACCCGCGCAGAACTCCACCATCGACTTTTCGATGCACACCTATGGCAGCGACACTCTCATGTGCGCGCTGCTCACGACATGCTCACCATGGTGCAATTCGCTGATTTACGTATATCCAGCAGGAGCACAAGGCGAAGAGCCCATAAAAGGACATCGGGCTACAGTAAGCACACACATAAAAGGCTGCGAGCCGATATTCGTTAGCGCAACGCTGTCGGACGACCGTAAGAGCATAATAACAAGCAACGAAACTTGGCGTATGCTGCCTGCCGACGAGCAGGAGGAAGTGGTGCCTCAACTGCAAAACGACACCATAGACATACGCGCATACTATAAAACCATAAACAAACTACCATGAGCAGAAAAGCCATTTTCCCAGGCACATTCGACCCTTTCACGATAGGGCATTACCGCATCGTGGAGCGCGGGCTTAACATCTTTGACGAGATAGTGATAGGCATAGGTGTGAACACCGGCAAACGCACGCTGTTCAGCATAGAAAAGCGTGAGCAGATTATCCGCGCCGCCTTCAAAGACGAGAAACGCGTGAGCGTGAGCAGCTACGACTGCCTGACGGTTGACTTCGCACGTCAAGTGGGCGCACAGTTTGTGCTACGAGGACTGAGGACTGTGGCAGACTTCGAATATGAACGCTCGATGGCAGAAGCCAACGCAAAGCTTTCGGGGCTGGAAACTGTGGCGCTATACACTGACGCCGACAACGCCTTCGTGTCATCAACGGTGGTGAGGGACCTCTACCTGTTTGGTAAAGACATCACCGACTTCCTGCCTCCGGCACTGCCAAAAGGCATATTAGAACTACAATAATGAAACCGAAATGAAGAAAACAGCATTTATAGCATTTGCCCTGCTCGCCATAAGCGCACACATCGCCGCCGACAACAGCGCTGAACGAATACAAAAACAACTGTCAATATATAACGAAGTTATGCGGACGTTAGACGTTAACTTCGTGGACACTCTCAACTACGAGGCCATCAACCGTGCCGCCATCAACGCAATGCTGTCCAAAACGGACCCCTACACCACCTATTATTCAGAAGACGAGACTAATACTCTCAACCAGATGACCACCGGCAAATACGCCGGCGTAGGAGCTATCATCCACCCCATTGGCGACACTGTTTACATACAAATGCCATATTACGGCAAACCGGCGTACAATGCCGGGCTGCGCGCAGGTGATGCCATACTTGCCATTGACGGCGACAAAATGGTGGGACAGACCAGTTCGCAGGTTAGCCAGCGGCTGAGGGGAAAAATAGGAACAACACTGAAAGTCAAAGTGGCCCGCACTGGCGAAAAAAAGCCACTGACAATGACCGTAACTCGCGATGAGATACAGCTCGACGCAGTAGAATTCTCCACACTGCTTGACGGCGGTTTAGGGTATATCAACTTCTCTGACTTCACCGAAAACTCTGCAGCAGAGTTCCGCAGCAAAATTGAGGCAATGTCAGCGGCTCAGGCAGACGGTCTCAACGGACTAATCATAGACCTGCGCGATAACCCGGGCGGAATAGTAGGCGAGGCGGCAAGAATACTCTCCTACTTCATTGACGAGGGCACAACCGTGGTTACCACCAAACGCCGCGACAAAGTAATAAGGACATACAAAACGCAACAAGCACCACTGTGGCGCAACTTGCCGCTTGTGGTGCTCGTTGGAGAATCGTCTGCCTCCGCATCAGAAATCGTGGCTGGCACACTGCAAGACCTCGACCGCGCCGTGATAATCGGACAACGCACTTTTGGAAAAGGCCTTGTGCAGAGCGTGAGGGAAATAGAGGGCGGAGGAAACCTCAAAGTTACAGTGGCAAAATATTATATACCTTCAGGCCGCTGCATTCAGGCCATTGACTACAGCCACCCGCATGAGGACGGCAGAGCATACAGAATGCCTGACAGCCTAACATCAGAATTCAAAACAGCGCACGGGCGAATAGTAAAAGACGGGGGAGGAATACAACCCGACATCAATATTAAAGAAGAAGAAAAAGGCGGGTCATTAAGTTACTGTCTCAACCAAGACAGCCAATTTTTCTTGTTTGCAAACCAATATGCAGCAAGCCACAAAACCATTGCGCCGCCGCAAGATTTTGAGGTTACGGACGAATTGGCGGCAGAGTTTCTTGAGTATCTTAAAAACACAGGATACAAATATCAGAGTTTATCAGCCAAGTACATGGATGACATAAAGCGCGCTCTCAAATTTGACGGCATCGACAGTGTCTGCACGGCAGAGCTTGAGGCTCTCAACGCGAAACTCAACCCCACACTTGAAGAGGCATTCACGATAGACAACTACTATATCCGCGAGAACCTTGCCTTGGAACTGCTGTCGCGCTACTACCCCGACAAAGGCATTTACAGCTACTTCCTGCGTAACGACAAAGCCCTGCAAGAGGCAATCAAGTTGCTCAACGACCCCAGCCGCATGAAGAGCATTTTAGATGGCACAGCAGAATAAATGCGCTGTAGCCTAATCAATCATTAGAAATTGGGATTCAAAACTTGCCGTCGTGCATTCTTACCATTCTGTCGGCAGCGGCGGCAAGAGTTTCGTCATGCGTTACGATAACGAGCGTAACCCCCATTTCGTCGCGCAGGCTAAAGAGTATTCTGTGCAGTTCGTTTTTGCCATCGCTGTCAAGGCTGCCTGACGGCTCATCGGCAAAAATAATCTCCGGCTTATTAATCAGAGCTCTTGCCACAGCCACGCGCTGACGTTCACCGCCCGAAAGTTCTGACGGTTTGTGGTTGGCTCTTGCCCCAAGTCCCAAGCGCTCCAACAGCGCACGGGCATCAGCACTGGCTGCGGCGCGGTCTGCACCAGACAGCAAAGCCGGAATCATCACGTTCTCTTCTGCCGTAAATTCAGGCAGGAGCTGATGAAACTGAAACACAAAACCTATATGCCTGTTGCGGAACTGGGCAAGTTGTTTTTCGCTCAATCCTACAATATTTTGTCCGAGTAGTCTGACTGTGCCGCTATCGGCGGTATCGAGCGTGCCCATTATCTGAAGAAGTGTGGTTTTGCCTGCTCCACTTGGGCCCACGATGCAAAGCACCTCACCCGGGTTAACCGTCAAATCAACACCGCGCAGCACTTCAACGCTGCCGAAACTCTTGCTCACGCCGCAAACTTCTATAATAGGCTGTTGCCGATTCTCTTCCATATATTTTCAAAAAATTGGGGTTATACATTAACCGGTCATCAGGCCGATGTCGGATATAATTGGTGAACTGTTTATTTCCGCTGATTGGCAGGGTGGCACCTGAGCACCTCTTCGCGCAGATATTGGACGTCAATGTGCGTGTAAAGTTCTGTTGTCGCCAAGTTTTCATGTCCGAGCAACTCTTGAATGACACGCAGGTTAGCCCCACCTTGAAGTAAGTGGGTTGCAAAACTATGGCGCAAGGTGTGGGGGCTTATGTTCTTTGTTATGCCCGCAATTTCGGCAAGACGCTTAATTATGATAAACACCATTACCCGCGTGAGCTGTTTGCCTCGTCTGTTGAGAAAACAAAAGTCAGTGTTGCCGGGTTTTATATCAAGATGCGCACGGTCCAAAAACCAAAAGCGAAGTTGCTTAACCGCCTCGTCAGACAGCGGCACAAGCCGCTGCTTGCTGCCCTTGCCCTCAACAAGCATATACCCTTTGTCGATATACATATTAGAAAGTTTGAGGTTGACAAGCTCAGACACGCGCAGTCCTGAACCATAGAGCACTTCGATTATTGCCCTGTTGCGCTGCCCTTCTGGCACCGACAAATCAATGACCGCTATTAGGCTCTCAACCTCTTCTATTGTGAGCACTTCGGGCAAATGCTGTCCAATCTTAGGGGCGTCAATGAGTTGCGTGGGATCTTCGCTTATGGTGTCGGAATAGAGCAGATAGCGGTAGAATTGCCGTATTCCGGACAACACACGCGCCTGTGAACGCGCACAAATCTGCCGTAGTTCGTCACTCTCTGCCCCGCGGCTCAACTCATAGAGAAACTCCTGAATGTCGTCTTGCGAGGCGTGAATGATGTCTATACCATGAGCACGGCAATACTCATCGAGTTTTGTCACATCGGTCATGTACGCCTCTACTGTATTACCCGACAGGCCGCGCTCAAGTTGAAGATATACACTATATTGCTCAAGGATTGACAATTATGTTCGTCTTTATAAAAATTGTGGACCACTAAATAGTAAAAAAGTAAATACATTAATGTGCTTCGAGCCAGTTGTCGCCAATGCCGCAGTCAACTATCAGCGGCACTGAAAGTTGGACAACGTCCTGCATAATGCCGGTAACCGCTTGACGAAGGTCCTCTACCTCGCCGAAAGGTGCGGAGAAGTTAAGTTCGTCATGCACTTGCAAAATCATCTGTGCACTGCTGCCCGTGTCGGAGAGCATTTTGTCAACCTGTATCATCGCCATTTTAATTATATCCGCAGCGGTACCTTGGATTGGCGCGTTGACGGCATTACGCTCAGCAAACTGCCTAACGGTGGCGTTGTGTGAATTGATGTCGGGCAGGTAACGCCGGCGATGAAACATCGTTTCGACATACCCGAGCCTGCGGGCAGTTGACTTCATGTCTTCAATATATTGCGCGATATGCGGGTATGACGCGAAGTACTCGTCGATGAGTTGCTTAGCCTCTGTCCTTGACACCCCGAGCCTCTGCGCTAATCCGAAAGCAGATATGCCATAGATAATTCCGAAGTTAGCAGTCTTGGCCACACGTCGCATATTGCTGTCAACTTCGGCGAGCGGTTTCTTAAAGATTTTGGCAGCGGTGGCGGCATGTATGTCTTCCCCCCCCCTGAAAGCCGAGAGCATGTGCGGGTCTTGGCTGAAATGAGCCATAAGGCGCAACTCTATTTGGGAGTAGTCGAAACTCATGAAACGACATCCATCGTCAGGCACAAAGGCACGACGTATCTCACGGCCTAAAGCAGTGCGGACGGGTATGTTCTGCAAGTTGGGATTACTGCTCGACAGTCTGCCTGTGGCGGTTACAGCTTGGTTATAGGAAGTGTGAATCTTGCCAGTTTGAGCGTTGATTAGCAGTGGCAATGCGTCAATATACGTGCTGAGCAGCTTTTTTATGGCGCGATAGTCAAGTATCTTGTCAACAATGGGATGCTCATGCCTCAATGGTTCAAGTACATCTTCGCTGGTCACGTACTGCCCTGTCTTTGTTTTCTTGGCTTTAGGGTCAAGACGCATTTGATCGAACAGCACTTCGCCTACCTGTTTGGGAGATGAAACGTTGAAAGCTGTTCCTGCTAACGCCTGCACATCGCCTTCAAGTTGGCCCATACGCTTCACAAGGTCGTCTGACGAGCGGCGGAGTTCGGCTGTGTCAATGCGGACACCATTGCGCTCCATCTTATCCAGAACAGGCACCAAGGGCATTTCAATATCCCAAAACAAGTCATGCATATTGTTGGAGTCGATTTGAGCCTCAAACCCATAGCTGAGCGCCAACGAAACAGTGGCTTTTGCCGCAAGTTGTTGTTTATCAGATAGTCCGCTACTTATCTCAACGCCGAGCAGTGTTGACGCCAGCGACTCTATGTCGTGCTGCAATTCGGGCTGAAGCACATAATGAGCAAGCAATGTGTCATACTTGCGGCATTGGGGAGGCAGGATACGAAGAAGCGGTTTGAGGTCGTGAGCCACAACAACCGTATCGGGATTGGCGATGAGCAATGTGCGCAAAGCGTCAACATCATCCATCAGAAAAGCCGATTTCTCATCTACCGCAACAGCTATTGAAGAACCATCAATTGCAATTCCTACACGTTGCGGAATGCTCTGCGGAATGTTGATAATATCGGGTGAGGCAGAAGAGTTGTGATGCTCAAAAAGTGACGTTCCTACTACTTCAGCGGTCGGGTTTTGAATCTTATTATCGGGCTGCGAAAAGAGGTCTAACTGTCCGTTGGCAGGCATCACGGCGGCAGTGTTGGCAGCGTTAGAGTCAGCACTCTGCAGTTTCTTGAGCAGCGAACGGAAACCGAGTTCCTGATATATGGCCGAGAGAGCCTTCACATCAGCGCTGCGACGAACTATGTCATCGCAAGTGGTGTCAACAGGCACATCGGTGCGAATTGTGGCGAGGAATTTTGAGAACTTAATGTCTTCTGCATGCTCCCTCACTTTCTGCTGCAGGGCGCCCTTGATGTCATCGGTGTGCTCAAGCAGATTTTCAACGGTATCGAATTGCTGTAGCAGTTTCACCGCCGTTTTTTCTCCTACACCAGGGCAGCCCGGTATGTTATCGGAACTGTCTCCCATTAGCGCCAAAAGGTCTATGACCTGCTCGGGACGCTGAAGCCCATATTTTTCGCACACCTCGCTCGGGCCGAGCGTCTCAAAACCTCCCTTGTGACGAGGACGGTACATTAGCACATTATGTGTAACGAGTTGCCCATAGTCCTTGTCGGGAGTAGCCATCAAAATGGTATTGGAATCACCGGCAAGTTTTCTGGAAAGCGTTCCTATCACATCATCAGCCTCAAAACCAGCAACCTCAATCTGCGTAATGTTCATCGCCGTCAGGATGCGCTTGATATATGGAATAGCAAACCGAATATCCTCGGGCGTTTCTTGCCTCTGCGCCTTGTATTTTTCGTATGCCTCATGCCGGAAAGTGCCGCCCTTAGGGTCAAACGCTACAGCCACATACGACGGATTGACCTGCCGAAGCAGTTCGTCAAGCGTGATTACGAAACCAAATATCGCTGAAGTGTTTTTGCCGGACGCATTGACGCGCGGCGCATTGATAAAAGCGTAATACGCACGATAAATCATGGCATACGCATCTATGAGCAGAACGGTATTTTTCATGCCTCAAAGTTAGTGAAATTTTGGCATACGGCAAAACAAAATCCCTCCGTGACGCTTTCCGACACGGAGGGAAAATAATTAGTTAGTGTTTATGTGTTAAAGAAAAGGGATGTTATCTGATAGCGACTTTCACAACAGAGCTGTCAACACGGAGCATATAAACTCCGGCAGGCAGTTGAATCTGATAGAAGTCGTTGGCGATGCGGTTGTCAACCATGCGACCGTTAACGTCGAACATGGCCACGCGCTGTGCGCCGTTGAGGTTAACGTTGAGAGTGCTGTTCTCAACCCAGTAGTTGATAACAACAGAGCTGTTGAGACCGCTCGGGTCTGACGGAACAGCCTTGATGGTGATGTTCGTGCCGTCGAATGTGATTGTAACGTCTGATTCTACGCCGAGAACCATGATAACGTTGCCGTCGTCGGCTTTAGAAACTTCAGCGCCTTCTGCAGAGCTTACTACGTCGCCACCCCAGTTGTGACCAGCGTCCCACGATCCGTCGGTAATCTTGAACTGGTATGTTCCGGCTGCGAGGTGAAGCACGATAGAGCCATTCTCCATAGCCTGCTGGTCAGCTGCCCAACCGCCTACGATGGTCTCGCCAGTTATGTAGTATGTGGTGGTGATAGGTTCTTGCGGTATGTCCTTCCAGCCCTTCACAACATCGTTCTCGCTATATGTGCGGTTGTCAACTTGGTCGGTTTCCTCAAACTTCCAGTCGGGTCCGCAGAGGTACTTGTAGCCGTTGTCGGTGGTGGCGTTTTCAATTGTGATGGTGTAGTGCGTGTCGTCAACTTTCTCCATCTCGGTGAATGTCCAGTTGTTGAAAGTGCCTGAAATGTAAACTGCAGGAGTGCCTTCAGGTACGGTCACATTGTAGGTTACGCCTGTTACAACAGGACCTGACGGTATCTTGTTCCAGCGGGCAACAACGTCAGCCTCGTTATATGTGCGGTCTGCCAGTTCGTTGCCGTTTTCGTCCTTCTCTACATAGTCCCAACTTTCACCACAGGTATATTTGTACAAGAGACCTGTTGCGCTGATGTTTTCAACTGTCAGGGTGTAGTGGGTGTCGTCAACTTTTGTCATGGCTGCAAATGACCATTCGTTGAAGTTGCCGGCTACGTAAACGGCTGGTGTGCCTTCGGGTACGGTTACTTTGAAAGTCAAACCTTCGCCGGGTTCTACAGGACCTGCACCGGGAACTTCTTTCCACTTGGCGACTACGTCATTTGCGTTATATGAACGGTTGGCAACTTCTCCACCTTCGGCGGTCAGCTCAACATACTTCCAGTCTTCGCCGCAAGTATATTTGTACTCAAGGCCTTCAGCAGCGAGGTCTTTCACTGTCAGGGTGTAGTGGGT
>JAFTCC010000059.1 GCA_017454915.1 Paludibacteraceae bacterium | reverse complement strand
TTGCTGTCCGGTAAAACTTTTTTTCTCGCTATAAAATTAGGCTGAAGCCCTCTCTTGGGTTTCAGCCTTTTTTGTTACCTTTGTTTTTACCATAAAACCTTAGTAACATGTGCAAAGATAGCAATTTTAGTTTTAATTCAGTCTAAATCAGAGTGGCAAAAGACCACGGCGGATGAGCAGTTTAGCCTCTTGACGACGGTCAGCAAGAAAAAGGTTTAAGCTATCTGCGTCATCTGTTATAAAATCACGGTAAGCAGGCACAGCAATAAAACTAAAAACAGTTACTCCGGCTATGTCAAGCAACAAATCCTTGGGCTCGATGGGACGGATATTTCCTTGCTCTATCTCTTTTTTAATCATCATATCCACACGCTGATACACCTCGCGGGTGATGGGCTTGTCCACGAAATTCACTCGCAAATACCTGCGCCGTTCTGCATTAAGTGTAAGCTCGTTGATGATAAAAAAAGGTAGGTTGGGATTGGCTGTCAGCAAGTCGAAATAAGCGTCTATAAACTTGTCTGTCTGCTCAAAAATGGGGCGTTCTATCTCAAGATAATTCATCAGCGTGGTCAGTATCTGACGAATTTTTTCAAGAAAAACTTCTCTGAACAAATCCTCTTTATTGCCAAAGTAGTAATGTATCAATGCGTGATTGCAACCTGCTTCGCGGGCGATATCCGTTGTTGACACTGATGCAAAACCTCGGCAAAGGAACAGACGCTCGGCGGCATGAAGCAATTTCTGGCGGCGTATACTGTTTTTCATTTTATATGAATTATTTTCTTGTTTGCGGCGTTATGCAACAGGTTGTTGCCTAATTATTGTATTACGTGACATTTCATCCTTGGCATTCTGAACCATAAAATGGAGCCTATTGTAAACATTGGCTTCAGACGTGCTGCTGTCAAAGTCAAGGAACAGCAGGTTGAGATTGGGATAAAGACGTTTAATGCGTTTTTCTATCCCTTTCGATATGATATGATTAGCTATGCAACCAAAGGGTTGAAGGCTTATAACATTGTCAACGCCGTCTGCCGCAAGATGGCTTATCTCTGCCGGTATGCCCCAGCCCTCACCAAAGTCACCGGCGAGGTTTACGATTTTGCCGGCACGTTCGGCATCCTGAAATATGTGAGAGAACGGGCGGAAATACTGAAAATCTTTACAAATGTCCTCGTATGAACGCACCACATGGCGTATGTAGCGGTGTATCAAATCGGTAACCCACAGAGGCACGCTCTCACGCTTGACGTGCATCTCGCGGTTGATATGTTTTACGACAAATGTTGTCATAAAGTAGCCGTAAATTGCAGGAGGCACAACCTCCACTCCCTCGTCAACAAGCCAGTTGACTACGTTCTTGTGGCTAAACGAGTTGTACTTGACATATATTTCACCCACCAGACCTATTTGCGGAACCTGCCGGTTTTGCGCTATTGATGCAAAGTCGCTAACCGCCTGCTTCATCAATGCCTTAAGTCCTTTTATGTCGCGCCGTTCAACGAGGGGCTGCGCACTGTCAAGATAGTGCTGCCGAAGTCTGCGGGCGGCTCCTTTCTCAGTCTCGCGTGGAGCACTAGCAAAAAAGAGTTTATTGAGGCAATCGGCAAAAATAATGGAATGGATAAGGGTGCGGGCTATACGTTTCCAGTCAATGGTGAAACCGGGTTGAGTGGCATTAACGCCACTGCCCAAGGCCAGCGACAGGAGCGGGACATGCTCGAAGCCGCCGCTCACCATGGCATTCTTTATCAATGAATAGTAATTGCTGGCACGGCACTGACCGCCTGTCTGGGTGATGATAACAGCTGTGTTCTGAAGGTCATACTTGCCGCTATTGAGGGCGTTCATGATACTGCCAATGACTATTGTGGCTGGATAGCAGATTTCGTTATTTGCATATTTCAAACCTGTCTCAGCATCGCTTTGAGTGCCTTGAGGAAGACACACAAGGTCATAGCCCACAGCCTTAAACAGGGATGGCAAAAACTCTGAATAACCCTCGGCAAAATAAGGGGCTATTATAGTGCGGCGGCGGTCTTCACGCGTAAAGATTTTGGTGCCACGACTACCTCTTGACTTTCCAGCATGTCCTGCTGCATCCTGACGCTGAATGCCATCTTCCCGGCTCACACTCTCTACCAGTGAGCGTATGCGCAGACGCAGCGAGCCTATATTATTCACGTCGTCTATCTTGAGCAAAGTCAGATTTTTGCCCTCGCGGCTGAGTATGTTGTCAACCTCGTCAAGGATGAACGCATCAGGACCGCAGCCGAAACTTGTCAACTCAACATAATGCAAGTTAGGATACGAAGACTTGGCGCAGAAATGGGCAGCCTTGAATATCCTGTTAGGGTATGCCCACTGGCTGATGGCATTGATGTCTTTATACACATCGCTGCCTGCATGAGAGGCTGCATTTTCCGTTATCAGGTCAATGCCCATGTCAGATATCGCATCGGCTATCTTGTGATGTATCAGAGGGTCTATGTGATAGGGACGGGCGGCAAGCATAATAACCATGCGGTTTTCCGACTTGGCGCTTTCCAAAACTTCCAGCGAGCGGCTCTCAAGCCATTCCAGATATTCATTCTGCGCCTTCTGAGCCTCGCCCAAAGCACGGAGGACAACATTTTTGTGTACTCCAAACTGCTTTAGATAGTCCACACACGCATCACGAAGCAGTTCGGCATCGTTAAAGCTCACCGCAGGATTGTCAAGGGGTATCCCAAACCGCTTTTCGGGCTCCATAGAACTACGCAGCACATCGCTGTAACCCGACACCACAGGACAATTATATGAATTGCCGCTGCCGGCGTCTTCCTTGCGCTCATAAACAACATAAGGATAGAGTATGCGGTCAACCTTATGCTCTATCAGGTTAACAATATGCCCGTGCATCAGCTTGGCGGGAAAGCATATATTATCTGCCATTATGCTACGCAAACCTTTTTGATACAGGGCATTGCTTGACGGAGAGGACAACACGGGCTTGATGTTGCAGTTGGCAAGCAGAACCTGCCAAAACGGAAAATTCTCGTACATCCCAAGCCCGCGGGGTAAACCTATGGTCAACAATGGATGATGAAGGTCTATGTGCTTAATGCGGTCTGCGCTGAACAGCCGACGATACTTTTCGGCAAACATGTTCACTCCTTTGCGGACCGCAGAGCCGCTGTTGCTGTAAACCTTCTCGCAGTTGTTGCCACTATAATAAGTGTTGCCGTTGTCAAACACAAATTTCCTTATCTCGCAACGGTTGGTGCAACCCGAGCACGTCTCAAAACTCGACTCGTAGTTCTTGGCGGAGGTTAATTCTGTCAGGTTAGACACGTTTGTTAGTTTTTAATTGTTATTTGACTAAAAATTATTTGACGGGGCTTGCTGCGTATGTTTTTTCATCGCATACAGGGCGCAGCCGTACGCTCCCATGAGTTCGGGAATGTCGGTGAAGCTCACATTACCGCCGCTTATGATTTCAAGTGCGCGAACAACGCTGTGATTGCGCATCGTGCCGCCCTGAACGACAATGTGTTTGCCTAAATCTTCCACATTCTTGAGTTTCATGACTTTATACAGACAATTCTTAACGACTGAATAACTGAAGCCTGCCGCTATATCTTCTATCTTGGCCCCTTCGCGCAGTGCCTGCTTGACTTTAGAGTTCATGAACACAGTGCAGCGTGTGCCTAAATCATAAGGGTGCTTGGCATGACAACTTATCATGGCAAAGTCCTCAACCTTATATCCCAACGTGGTGGCAAAGGTTTCGATGAATGAACCACAGCCACTGGAGCACGCCTCGTTTATCTCTATGCGCTTGATTGACCCGTAATCCGCAAATATGGCTTTCATGTCCTGCCCTCCTATGTCAAGCACAAACGACACGTTGGGTTCGATATGCCGTGCGGCACTAAAGTGGGCCATGGTCTCTACTATGCCGTCATCAAGGCTGAATGCCGTGCGCAAAAGACTTTCGCCATAGCCAGTGGCACAACTGCGGGCGATATTTATGTTCGCAGGATTATCCACATTTTCCTGCATACTTGCAAGCATGTCGCGGAACGTCTGAAAACTGTCACCGGCATTGCGGCGATAGTCGCTATAAACCATTTCGCCAGACGAATTGAGCAACACAATTTTCGTTGTCGTACTACCAGAGTCAACTCCCATAAAATAGTCAGCTTGATGACTGTCGTCAATAGTGCCGCGTTTGACGTGGTACCTCATTTTCTGCTCCGCCCAAGCACGGTGCTCGTCTTCTGACTCAAACAAGGGCTTAAGACTGCTTACATAAATGCACTTGAGGTCTGAAACCACTTCTTTGCGCTGATGGTCAGACACCACATCCACCAAATTCCGCAGCGTAGTCGCCGGCGAATTGCCACCTTTGGCTATCAGAGCACAACCTATGGCTGGCATAAGATGCGCGCGGTCTGGCATAAAACTGCGCTCGGGGTCTAACTCCATCACGCGCTCACAATGCTTCTTTAACTCTGGAATAAATGCAAACGGACCTCCGCAAAACAAAACGTCAGGCTCTATGTCCATTCCGCGGGCCAACGATGCGGTAACCTGCATCGCGACAGCAGTAAGTACACTGGCTGCTATATCTGCTTTGCGCGCCTTTCGAGCTATAAGGTTCTGTATGTCGGTCTTTGAGAATACACCACAGCGCGACGCGATAGGATAAATGGTTGTGGCGGAAGCCGCCAACTTGTTGAATGCGCCAATCTCAATGCCTAACAGGGTAGCGGTCTGGTCAATAAACGCGCCTGTGCCGCCAGCGCAACTCCCGTTCATGCGTATGTCTGGTACCTTGCCCTCGGGCAAAAATATCATCTTAGAATCCTCACCGCCTATGTCAACAAAGGTCTTTACACTCGGATAAAATTTCTTTACCGACTCTACTTCCGCCAAGACCTCCTGCGAAAAATCGAAGCCCCAGCGCTCAGCATAACCCATGCCTACAGAACCCGTCATCACAACACGGATATCTGTGTCACCAACACTGGAAATCAACTCGCCAAATGCCGCTGACGCGGTACCGCTCACGTGAGCATTATGGCGGCGGTAGTCAGTCGCCAAAACTTCGCCTCGCTCGTCAAGCAAAGCATACTTCAGCGTTGTGGAGCCTATGTCTATACCTAAATACTTCATTGATTTTAAGCCAAATTAACGACTTTAACAAACTCATGCCGGCTTTCGCCATTTTTTAACAAGTATGTTAAAAAATCAAAAACGCTGCAAAGGTAAGCATTATTTTCCAAGGACACAAAAAATTTTTAACAAATTTGTTAAAAAGTGACAAAAACGTAAAAAAATAGCCCCAAATTGTTGAAATTTTAATAAATAACCTGTCAAAACGTTTCGATTTTTGACAGTTTGGAAAAAAAATGGTAATTTTGCAAACTGATTATTATGCGCATTTATGAAACCAAGCGCATAGGGGTATGAAAATGATTGAGGCAATTAGACCTAAACTTGTTTCCGCACTGCTACTGCTGACGCTGTTTGCCAACTGCGCCATGGCTCAATATACCGTAAACTTTCCGTATTTTTGCGGATTTGAGGACAATGCTGAGAATGCTCTGTGGGAACTTAACCACAACCAGCGCAGCAGTCTGCGAACATTCTGGACCATAGGCAACGGCGCCCGCAAGTTAGGGTTCTTCGGACTTTATATTCACGCCGGAAATAGTGAGAAGGCTGAATACTACGGCGAAGACAACCAGCGGACTATCGCGCTGCGACGCTTCGATAACTTGCCGCAAGGCGAGTACGACCTTGCATTCAACTGGAAAGCGTTAGGAGATATGGAGGCTGACAAACTATTAGTGTTCTGGATGCCATACGACATTGTGGGAACCATAACCTCAACCGCCAACTCAGGCATTCCAAACGCATGGGCGCAATACGAAATCGCACAACTGAGCCAGAACGCCATGTGGGAACAATACCGCACAACAACACTGGTAGAACAACAGCAACCATACTGCCTGCTGTTCCTTTGGGTCAACAACGGCACCAACACCTTCAACCCCGGCGCGTGCATCGACAACGTGCAACTTAACCCACGCAGTAACGACACAGAATGCGCGACAGTACCAGTGCCACAAAACATCACCGTCGAAGAAGACAAAGTGGCTGGCGGATTTGTGGTCAGATGGGACGCTCTTCCTGAATCGTTCACCTACGACGTGTCATTTTACATCGACGGATCGCCGCAACCCGAGAGGATTGAGGGCCTGACATCAAACAGCGTCGTCATTCCATACGAAATGCTGCAAAGCGGACTTTACACATTCTGCGTCAGAAGCCGATGCAGCGACGGCTCATTGAGCATCTTCAGCGAAGTGGCGGGCATCAAGTGCGTCAACGAAGGTGATGTGATACCTGCTGATGCCTGTCCCGAAATAACGCTGCCTGCACAGAACGTGGGAGAAAAACTGCCACGGATAAAAGTTGAAGGCTGCAACACGCAAAACATCAATATAACGCCATTTGTAATGGCGGGCGGCGGACATCCGGCAGGATACCGCGTTGACAAAATTGACTATAATCCGCCAAAACCCGACTACACTGTGATGAGGCAACTCAAGGTTGACGACCGCTGGGACGCCATTCAGGAACTGCCATTCGGCTTCTGCTTTTTCGAGGGAACATACAACCAAGTGGTTATATGCTCAAACGGCATATTGTCGTTCAATCCTTCCGTGGCAGGAAAATTCGCCGGTTGGAACCTCCAGGAACTGCCGCCGCTACCAAGCCCCGAATATGACCTGTCGGCAAAAAGGCACTGGCCGGCAAGCAGCCAACTCGGAGGCGAGGGATGCAACTGGCTAAACGCCATTTACGGAGTGTTTGAAGACATAGACCCGAGATATGGCGGAACAATATATTATGGCGTGATTGGCAAGGCCCCATGCCGTATGCTCATGGTGGAGTGGAACGACGTGCCGCTATTCAGGCACGATGACCTGAAAGAAACGTTCAGCATTGTGCTGTATGAAGGCACCAACGTCATTGATGTTTACGTTAAAGAAAGACACTACCAGAATGAATATAACGCTGCGGCGTGCCAATACTCAAACAGTTGCAGCGACTGGAACGAGGGGCGCGGCATCATAGGCATACAGAATGCTGACGGCACTGACGGCATTGCCGCGCCAGGGCGCAACAACGGAGATGTGTGGACTGTTAGCCGCGCCAAACCAGAGGCTTGGCGTTTCAGCCCATACGCAACACCGCTTTACACCGTGTCATACTACGCCGGAGCTGGCGTAACCGACAAGATACTCGGATATGGGGACGACATTAACGTGTCAAGAGCGGAAGTGCCAGACACACTGACGGCAAGGCTACAATTCACTGCTTGCAACGGAAAGTACTTCGACATCATGGACACGGCAGTCATAGCATGGCCAAGTGTTAAGGAAACAAAACTCAACGCGACTATCTGCAAAGGTGGCGAATATCATGACGAGCATTTCAACGTACACGAGGCTGGCGACTATTCGCTGATGCTGCAAGACATGTACGG
Source organism: Paludibacteraceae bacterium (assembly GCA_017454915.1). GTDB lineage: Bacteria > Bacteroidota > Bacteroidia > Bacteroidales > Paludibacteraceae > UBA3747. The sequence goes on along the minus strand of JAFTCC010000059.1, from coordinate 52,892 downwards.
ATGCGACTCGCTGCTATACACGCTACATGTGGACGAACTCGAATATGAAGAACGCACGCTTACTGAAACAATATGCAGTGGCGAATCTATTGACTTTCACGGACAACTGTGCAACAAGTCAGACACATACACTTATGTCGAAACTGACGAGTCAACAGGCTGCGAAACATTTCGCGAAACGCTGAAACTCACCGTTCTGCCGCCAGTAACATTCAGCGTTGAAAAACAGGACATAACAGATGCCACGCCAGAAGGACGCATCACTATACACAATATCCCGACAGGCGGATGGTACACAATCAACGGCGAGAGAAACGGAAGCCTTGACAACTTAGAACCCGGGGAATATGAAATCGTGGTTTACAACAGCCACGGTTGCGTGTCGCAACCGCAGACAGTTAGCATTAAAACGTTTATCGTAACAGACTGCGTAGATGTGGAGATAGGTGACTATCCTGACCATATTTGCGCCGACGACCAAGAATTAAGGATACCGTTCACACTCAAAAACGGCATTCTAACCGGCTATGATATACTATGGGATGAGCGGGCAAGAAAAGCCGGCCTCGCAAACCATAGCGTAACGGATGCCAACCAAGACGAGTTCATAGTGCCAATAGCAAGCAATGTGGTGCCCGACAACGACTATATTTTCACCATCGTGCTGCATGACAAACTCTGCGATGACAAGCGCATTGAACTGCCAATATCTATTTACTACAGCAGTGGAGTGATGGCGCAAAAGTGGGGCGACGTGTTGGCTGTGTATAACAAGAAATACAACGGCGGATTCAAGTTCAGCTCTTTCAGGTGGTATCTTAACGGACAACTCATAGAGGGCGAAAACATCTCATATCTGAACATGACAAAAACCTACGAGTTGCTTAACCTCGAAGGCTATTATCAAGTAGGTCTGACACGCCAAGGCGAAACACACGAGGTGCTCAGCTGCCCGTTCTACGCGCACACCTTTGAGGATGACACCGAAGCGCCACAAATCGTCCGCACAGGCAACACGCTCAACATAACGTGGGGTGAAAACAAAGGCATAGCGCAACTATGGAATAACACCGGACAACTCATTAATAACATCGAATTTTCTACCGGAAGTCTGACAATGCAGCTGCCGGAAGACCATGCGGTGTACATCCTCACCGTGAGGGCTGACAATGGAAAAAGATACTCATTCAAAATCGTAAGATAACAAACTCATTAACCCATAACGACCATGTACAACGGCAAAATAGTAGTTTACACAAGCGGGACATTCGATATGTTCCACAGTAACCACCTCAAAATGATAGAATATGCGCGCGGATTAGGCGACACACTTATTGTCGGAGTCAGCACCGACGAATTAGTATGCAGCTACAAAAGGCCGCCTATCATACCTTTTGAGGAACGGCAAGCCATCATCAAAGCCCTCAAATATCCTGACATAGTGATTCCACAGAGGAGCCTTGACCACACAGAACTGGTCAAAAAACTCAATATCGACGTCTTTGTGGTTGGAGACGATTGGGAAGGCAAATACGACTACCTGCGTGACCTGGGCGTTACAGTGTTCTATTTCCCATACGGTGCAGGGGTTACCACAACGAGCATCAAACAGGAAATCGTTGATAAATATGAGGACTTAAAAAACCGCATAGACCACCAGCCCAACCCCGACATCGCACCTAAAAAATAAGTTTCGTAAGCAACGTAAGTAATTACAATTTAGTCTTCGACTGAATTTTACCCGTCTGAACCTGTGTTCGGTCTAAGAACAGATTAGATTCTGTTGGACCTATCTGTGGGGATTACCCCGCTCAAATAACCAGACGCAAAACATTAAGTCCGCCCCGAACTGATGGTTCGGAGCGGACTTACGTTATTACTGCGAAGCACTACAACAACAGGGTTGGCATAGAATTAACCCAAATCAGCCTGCTGACTGATTTGGGTTAAAAGACTTTACTGCACGCGTTTATTAGAACGGCAGGTCAGAATTTTCTCCTTCATCTTCAAAATTTGCAGGGGCAGAAGGCTGTAGGGGCTGTGGAGCCGTAACCGCAGGTTGCGCAGCGGCAGCAGGAGCCACAGGGGCAGCGGGAGATGGAGCGGCGGGAGCAGCAGGGGCTACACCTTTCTGGCAAGAAAAGGCGCGGACATCAGTGTACCAGCGGCCGTTGAACTCACGACTCTCCAAATCAAAACTAACCGTTACATCTTCACCTTCGTTCAGCTGATACTGGTCAACACGTTCGCCAAAAAAATCAAATTTGACTTTGCGCGGATAATTGCCAAAAGTTTCAAGCACATATTCCTGCTTTTTCCACGGGTTTCCAGCCTTGGAAGTGCCCTCCTGAAGAGGGAGCTTCATAATAATCTTTCCTTGAATTTCCATTGTATATTACTTTTTTAATTATTTGCTCTATATATAGTAAACCTCAAAGGCGCTTTTTTATTGACTCTATCAAAGCATTGTATTCCTCATCGATGAGATACGTCTTCTGCGGGTTCATAGTGAAAGTTCCGCCATAATCAGGACCATCAACATATTTGGGCACAAGGTGGAAATGAACGTGCGCAAGTTTGTCAGCATAAGCCCCTATGTTGATTTTCTCTGCGTTGAGGGCTTCTTTCATAGCCTTGGTCACTCGAGCCACATCATCCATCAGGGCGTGCATCTCGGAACGCGGCAGGTCGTGAAACTCATTAACATGGTCCTTGTAAGCCACAAGGCAACGTCCGCGGTAGGTCTGCTCACGAAACAAGAACAGAGTTGAAACACCAAGATCGCAGATTTTAATCATGAGATTGTCAGTCGTGTGCTGACAATACAGGCATGTTGAATTGTCGAAGTTCATTTTGTATTTAAGTTATAAGTTAATGTATTATCCAACCGAACCTTCAAGACTGACTTGCAACAGTTTCTGGGCTTCTACGGCAAACTCCATAGGCAGTTTTTGCAGCACCTCTTTGGCATATCCGTTCACAATCAGCCCTACGGCATCCTCCTGACTTATGCCACGCTGCATGCAGTAGAATAGTTGGTCTTCGGAGATTTTAGATGTGGTCGCCTCATGTTCCACGACGGCCGTCGGGTTGGCAATTTGCATGTCGGGGAAGGTGTGCGCACCGCACTTGTCGGTGAGCAGCAAAGAGTCGCACTGCGAGTAATTGCGGCACCCGCTGGCGTTCTTGGCGACACGCACAAGTCCACGATAGGAGTTTTGGCTAACGCCGGACGATATGCCTTTGCTCACAATGCGGCTGCGGGTGTGATTGCCAAGGTGTATCATCTTGGTGCCGGTATCAGCCTGCTGGTGGTTGTTGGTCACGGCTACTGAATAAAACTCCGCGCTGCTGTTATCACCCCGCAGTACGCACGACGGGTACTTCCAAGTGATGGCTGAGCCCGTTTCAACCTGTGTCCAGCTTAACCGCGCATTTTCGCCTGCACAAAGACCGCGTTTAGTAACAAAATTATATATTCCGCCCTTTCCGTCCTTGTCGCCCGGATACCAGTTCTGAACTGTGCTGTACTTTACTTCGGCGTCTTTCATCACCACGATTTCCACTATCGCCGCATGCAATTGGTTCTCGTCGCGCATGGGGGCCGTGCAACCCTCAAGATACGACACGTAAGCACCCTCGTCAGCCACAATCAGAGTTCGCTCAAACTGACCAGTGCCCATGGCATTTATGCGGAAATAAGTGCTCAATTCCATAGGGCAACGCACGCCGCGGGGGATATAGACAAACGAGCCGTCAGAAAACACTGCGCTGTTCAATGCCGCAAAAAAGTTGTCGCCGGCAGGAACCACAGACCCCAAATACTTGCGCACAAGCTCGGGATACTGCTGCACTGCCTCGCTTATAGGGCAAAAAATAATCCCTTTTTTTGCCAATGTCTCACGAAAGGTGGTCTTTACCGACGTGCTGTCCATCACTGCATCAACAGCCATACCCGCCAATGCCCTACGCTCCTCAAGCGGTATGCCCAACTTGTCGAAAGTCTTCATCAGTTCGGGGTCTATCTCTCCGTCAGCGCCATCAGTCTTACTGCGTGGTGCGGCATAGTAGGATATGGACTGAAAATCTATTTCGGGTATCTCAAGATGAGCCCAACGCGGCATACTCATCGTACGCCACTTGCGGAATGCTTTCAAACGAAATTCTAATAGCCAAGCCGGCTCTTTTTTCTTTTCCGAAATAGCGCGAACAACATCCTCATTGAGCCCCCGAGCAATTATATCGGTCTCAATATCGGTCGTAAAACCGTATTTGTACTCACTTTCAGTGATATTTTGTAGAATATCGTCCATAATTTGAGTACAAAGTTAAGAAAAATTAGTCATATTTCAGTTTTTTGGAAAAAAATGTTTAACTTTGCAATGCAGAGTTAGCGCATTACGTATATTCCGTACTTTGCAGAAAAGTTAAAAAGTAAAATAAGGCTCCGCTCGCCTTCATATATGAAAAGTTTTAAGGTCAAAATTCTATTGTTATCGCTGTTAGCGTGGATTATGAGTCCACGTGCTTCGTATGCGGTTGATAATCTCGTAGGTTTTTGGGTTGCCGGCGCATATTCCACCATGCTACATGACATCAAAGACGTGCATAACGAAATTGGCGGAGTCGGAGAAATAGGGTTCACATATGAACTTCAGCATGGGCATTTGCTGTTTAACCTCGGCATAGGTTACACTTATCAGAACGTGGGTCTTTCTGTACCTAACTTCAGCCATCATCAAGGCACACGCAGCAATCCTGTTTACGACAGTGAGGGTGACGCGCTTATTTACAACTATAACGTGGACAACCGCGTTGACAGGCTCACGACCCACTATTTGCCACTACAAATTATGCTTGGCGGACAATTCGGCAACTTCTATTTCCTCGCCGGTGGTAAATTCCGCTTAAGCATGAGCACAAAAACCAAAATCAATGCGGACATCACAACAACGGGCACATACCCGCAGTTTATTGATGACTTCGCCGACATGTATAACCACGCATTCTTTGACCACAAACACTTCACCACCAACAGCACCACCACACTCAACCATAGCGCGGCTGTTTCGCTCGAATTAGGATGGCAATTTGGCAAGCGGTCAACAAGAGAAACAGGATTCAGTTTAACAAGACAGGACAGCAAAATTCGCTATCGCGTGGCTCTATTTGCCGACTACGGACTGCTCAACCTTCACCGCAACAACACCAAACCAGAATTGAGCATATCTGAAGACTTCATGAAAAGGTATCAAGAGGAACCAAATCTTGACATCAACGAACTCATAACTATGAACCACACGTTTGAGACTCTGCGCGCGGACAACGCAAAAGTCAATAACCTGCTGGTCGGACTAAAATTCACCATGCTATTCCAATTGCCGCACAAAGGACCATGCATCCACTGCGACAAGAAAGAATGGTAACATATTTCTTACAGGCAACAACAGCAAAAAATAACTTCTGTAGGCGCGGAATCGGACCCAAATTCGAGCCGCGCTGTTTTTTTGCGCACACTTATGTTATAACGATATCGCATTATCAAAACACACCGCAACAACAACGAGAAAATAATAATTGCTATTGTCATTACAAAAAAATGAGTACACCTGCATTGTCGGAACAGTGTTCTGACATGACATAAGAAATGGCGTTTATTGACGCTGTTTGCGCATCTTGAAATCATGCAACATTCCAAATAAATACCGCAAACAGAATCAGTGAATGTCCACTTAGGTATGTGGTATCTCACCAATCATTGGTGGTTGATGCAACCATATCTGGCGTGAGATTTCAATGTTTTCATGGTATTTATGGGCAAGCTAAGAGCCTTCAAGAGCGTGACTGCATGAAATCTCGCTATTTTTGTATATACGCATATTTGAGGTTATCTTTCGAGAAATCATGACAGAGTATGACAAAAGTTAACATAAAACGACTTACTATAATGAAACAATGACAACCTAAGTCGGCACGTAAAAATTCAACCCCCGATGCAAAAACATCGGGGGTTGAATTTTGTATTATGACAAACAATGTTTAGTAGGATGTGCGCTGCACTGCGGCATAACTGATTTTAAGCGCGTATGCGCGGCGCAGTGCCTGCTTGATATCGCCAATGATACCCATGCGGGTGTCCTTGTCTGCCTTGATGCTGATGGTCATGAGGTTCTGCTCGTCCTCGTCCATAGCTGAACGTTCGCGGACTACATAATCCTCAATCTGCGACACGTCAGCAAAGGCGTCGTCAAGTTGCAGGCGGGTTTCCGAACCGAACTGTTTGCGGAACTCCTCGGTCGGTGTGCCTACATAAACGTAGCGCGTAAGCGACTTCTTCTCGAGTTTCTGCAGTTCTGTTGCCTCGGGGGGATGGATTGTCACCTTGTAGGTTACCTCTTTCATCGATGTTACTGTCATGAAGAAGAACAGCAACATAAAGATGATGTCAGGCAATGATGATGTGTTGATGGCGGGCATTTCTTTTTTGCCGCCGCGACGTATTTTAGCCATTCTTTTTCCCTCCGTAGTTTTTAGGTTCGGCTTCTGAAATCTTCTGCGGATACACCTTCTGCACGGCTTTCTGCTCGTCCTCTTCAAGGTCTTCGTAGCGTTTTCCAAAACGTTCCATCGACAGTTCGTTACGCAACTCGTTGTAGGCAGCCACGAGCTCGTTCTGCACGAGCACATAAGCCTGATATTGCGTGTCAACGTCGTTCTGGACCGAGATTACGTGATCCTTGGTGAAAGTCATCTGCCCGAGCAGCGGAACTTCTTCAGTAACGAGTTCTGGCAGGTTGGCGTCGTTATTCGGGTTCTTGATAAACTCCTTGGCTTTGGCGCGCAACTGCGACACGTCCATCATCTGGCCTTGAACGAGAAGCTCATTCTGGCTGTTAATTTTGACGATGAATATGTTTCGTTCCTTAATCTCGTTCTTCTGATGCTGAGCGTCAGGAGGAAGAGGGGGCGGGAGGCGGCGCGAGAGACCTTGTGAGACGTCCATAGAGGTGGTCACCAAGAAGAATATCAGCAGCAGGAATGAGATGTCGGCCATTGAACTGGCGTTAATCTCCTGCATTTTACGTTTCTTTCTTTCGGCCATTGTTAAGAATTTTTTATTCGTTTATTTTTTCAGTGCGCCATAGATAGCGCCGCACAGTATTGAGAGCACTGTAATCACGAGCAGCGAGTAGATGCCGTATATTACCATGTCTGTGGCTTGAGCCCAGAAACCTACATTATCGGTTCCCTCATATCCAATGATTTTCATTTCCGACGGGTCGCCGAGGAACCAGCATACCACGAAGAGGAGCACGAACAATGCAACTGGAACGAGTGAGAGCAAAGCGCCCTTGGGGTCGTTCTTGGCATTTGCAGCGTATGAATAAATTACTGCGCAGAAGGTGAGAATAACTGCGATGCCGGTGAAGGCATAGCACACGTTAAGAAACGTGTCGGTGAATTTTGGTACACCCAGCGAGTCGCCACCCACCTCTATCGTGCCTGCATCGCCGCCAAGGAAGAACATCAAGGAGGCGATTACTGCAACTGCCATAAGACAGTACATTACATATTTTGACACTTTTTCCATTATTTTCCTTGTTTAGAGGTTAGGAGGTTGATATTAAGCTTTCTTGTTGTATTCGGTTACAATGTCGAGCAGGCTGATTGAAGCGTCTTCCATTTCGTTAACGAGAGCCTCAATCTGCGAAAGAATGTAGTTGTAGAACAATTGGAGAACGATGGCAACGATAAGACCCCACAGGGTTGTCAGAAGGGCAACCTTGATACCACCGGCAACAACCGTTGCGCTGATGTCACCAACCTGTTGGATTTTGTCGAACGCCTCGATCATACCAATAACCGTTCCCATAAATCCGAGAGAAGGAGCAATTGAGATGAAGAGTGTGATCCACGAAAGGTTTTTCTCAAGTTGTCCGAGTTGAACGCCACCGTATGATGATACAGTTTTTTCAACCACGTCAAGTCCTTCGTCGTAGCGGCTCAAACCCTGGTAGAAGATGGATGCTACCGGACCGCGTGTGTTGCGGCATACCTCGAGTGCTTTTTCAACACCGCCTTCATTAAGAGCTGCCTCAACGTTGGCGAGCAAAGCCTTTGTGTTAGTTTTTGAGAGTGAGAGGTAAAGAATGCGCTCAATGCAAACGGCAAGACCAAGGATAAGCGCAAGGGCAACGAGTGCCATGAAGAAAGCACCACCCTCGATGAATTTCTGCTTGAGGGCTTTGTGCATACCTTGTTCTTCGGCTGCGGGAGCCTCTTCGGCGCTTTCGGCTACAAGGCCTTCGTCGTTGGCTTCAGACACTTGTTCTTCAGCTGCGGGAGCTGCGGCTTCTGCTTCTTGAGCAGCAATGCTCACGGGTGCGCCATAGTTAACAAGCGCAACCAGAGCAAACAATGCAAATAGTTTTTTCATGTTTGTTGATTTGTTATTTAATTTTAATATATTGATTATTAACAATTAAAAGATTTCTTACTCAACACTTGCGGAGACAAGCCCGCACAATCAATACACTACCGTGAATCACGGCGTGCCTATTCAGCCTCCAAAGTTAGTAATTTTTTTTCGTAATTGCGAAATTATTTGAAAAAAAACACCGAAAAAGGCGTTTTTTTCAATAATATTCGCGCGTTGTCTGCCATAGTGGTACAGAAAAACGTTCACTTCCTATATCCACTTTTTCCACTTGAAATATCCGATTACGGCGGCTGAGAACCCTATCATCAGCGCTATGGCAAAGAGGTATCCGTAGCGCCAGTGCAGTTCGGGCATGATGTCGAAGTTCATGCCATACATGCTTGCGATGAGCGTGGGCGGGAGAAATATGACAGACACCACGGTGAATATCTTTATTATCTGGTTCTGCTGCAGATTTACAAGGCCGAGGAAGGTGTCCTGAAGATAGTCAAGCCTGTCGAAACCAAACCGCGTGTACTCAAACAGCGAGTTTATATCCTTTATTATCATGGTGAGGCGGGGCTGCAACTCCTTGGGGAAAAAGGGGCATTTGAGTATATTGCTCACCACGCGCTGCTTGTCGATGATGTTCTGACGGATTATCATGATTTTTTCTTGCAATTCCTTGATTTGCAAGAGAGTGTCCTCGTCCATCGAATCGCTGGCGGCATTTATGTCTTTTGAGAGGTTGGTGATGTATTCTGTGGTGTCCTCTATCATGTCGGCGTCGTATTCTACACGCGTCTCAAGCAAATCAACAAGCACGTGGAAGCCGCTTGGGAAGTTACCAGAGTTGACGAAAATGCGCTTCACGGTCTCGTTGAACGATTTGAGTTCGGAGTCGCGCACCGACACAAGAACATTGTTCTTGATGATAAACGACACAGGCTCAATCCTGAAGTCGGTGTGGAGGAAGTTGCTGTTGGCAACGATGCTGTCATCCGTCTGCATATAGCGCGACGAAATCTCAATCTCCTCCATCTCCTCGTCTTCCTGTATGTAAATCTTCAGGAAGTCCTCCAAACGGCTTTCTATGTCCTCCGACACGTTAACAAGGTCAATCCAGATAATGTCCTTGCGCTGAATTTTTTCTAATATGTCGAGCGAACGTGACAGTTTGACTTTCTGCCCGTCTTGGTAGAATATTTTGAGAGACGACATAATGCTTTGGCGTTTAATGGGTTAACAATATGTTTTACTGCCTTTCGAGGGCTATTTTGTTGGTGAGCTCCACGAACTGCTCTACCGAAAGCTGCTCTGGCCGGAGCGTCATAACAGGGTCATTAAGAAGTTTGTTCCCGCTGCCGAGCAGAGCTTTGAGTGAACCGCGCATCATCTTGCGCCTTTGGTTGAAAGCCGTTTTAACCACTGTTTTGAACAACTGCTCGTCGCAGTCGAGCCGCTGAACAGAATTGCGCCTCATGCGTATCACTGCTGACTGAACCTTTGGAGGAGGGTCGAAAACATCAGGAGGGACGGTAAACAAGTACTCGATGTCGTAATATGCCTGCAGCAGGACGGAAATGATGCCGTAAGTCTTGCCGCCCGGGTTGGCGGCGAGGCGTTCCGCGACCTCCTTCTGAACCATACCGCAGCACAGAGGTATGCGGTCCCTATGCTCAAGGACATGGAAAAAAATCTGTGACGAGATGTTGTAGGGATAATTGCCTATCACGGCAAAGGGCTCACCATTGAACATCATGCTCAAATCAAGGTGAAGGAAGTCGGCGTGTATAACGTTGGCATCGGGCAAGTGTTCGGCAAGGTAGGCTACCGACTGCGCATCGAGTTCAACACACTCGAGACGCACAAATTCATTATGCAGCAAATGACGGGTCAGCACTCCCATTCCCGGTCCAACTTCAAGGACATTCATGGGGGCGCCAAGGGCCAGACTTTCAGCGATACGGGCTGCTGTTTCCTCGCTGCGGAGAAAATGCTGACCCAAAGATTTCTTTGGGGTTACATATCGCATTACGCTCAGGAGGTTGGTCGTCCATAGTCTTTTTGCTACTTTTTTCAGTTTTAGGTTGCAAAATTAGTGTTTTTTGTTGAAAAAATATAATATTTCCAAAATTATTTCGTAATTTTGTGCGTAATTGGAGTTAAAGGCACATATATTTGGAGGAGTTTACTCCATTTTCAGTGCCGAGGCTGCATTTTTGACTCAAATACCCTACCCTACTACACTTGCCCCTCATCACAGGAGCGTAAATAGGCATGAGAAGTTTATTGCGAAAATTAGCGTATCTGATCACCCGCACGATAGACTTGTTCTATCGGCCTCCTTTTTCACGCTATTTTCCGCTTGAGATATTCCGCTACGCCTTTTGTGGAGGCGGCAACCTCGCATTCGACTGGATACTTTACTTTCTGATATACAACTTCGGCATCCAGCACCATCTCGTCAGAATAGGGTCGGTTACTCTATCGCCGCATATCGCAACACTGATGATAGTCTATCCCATCACGCTTGCCACGGGGTTCTATCTCAACAAATATGTAACATTTACACAGTCAAACATTGATGGCCACATACAGGCTTTGAGATACATTATGGTGTCGGCTGGCAACCTGCTGCTTAACTATTTCGGACTAAAACTGCTCGTTGAAATCGTGGGGATTTATCCCACGCCATCGAAGGTAATCATCACTATCGTGGCAGTAATCATCAGTTATTTGGCACAAAAACACTTCACGTTCCAACACGCAATGGACAAATTCCGGAACAGGTATCAGGCAGACATGGGAAATCTTGATTTTGATGACGATGAAAACTACAACTAAAAAAATTTTATGGCAGATTGCCTTTGCGCTGTTCGTCCTTGTTGTTTATGGTTTTGTGGCATACAAACTTGCCAACTTTGACCACTATGGCGATTTGATTGATTGCTGGCGCCACCTCACGTTCAAGAAGTCGCTTGGCCTGCTTGCCGTGCTCGCCCTCGTGCCTTTCAACATTGTTGTAGAGGCGCAACGATGGCGTACTGCAATGCGTGGCAGCGAACGCTTTGGAATCCGCAGTGCTGTTAAAGACGTGCTCGCCGGATGGGCCGCAGCACTGCTTACCCCTATGAGAATAGGAGAGATACCCGGGCGGGCGATAAGCGTTGACAAAGAACACCGTTGGCAAGCGCTCACAGCCGCTTCACTATGCGCGCTCATGCTCACGCTTGTCATCGTCAGCATCGGCCTGTGGCCCACCATAATATGGGGACAACTGCCTCAAAACGACAACAACTACTATTCCGCCATCTGCATAGCTATTGTGCTGCTATGGCTGCTATTCCGCCCAATATGCAAATTCATCAACAGGCGCACGCGCTTTCAGTGGCTCAAAAAAATGACAGAGGCAGGAGCCGAAATCTCACCCAAAGACTACCTGAAAACTCTTGCGCTAACCATCGTGCGCTACGGCGTGTTCTGCATTCAGCTGTTCCTGATGATACGCGTGGTTGGCGTGGTGCTCACAGTTGACGACGCAATAATATGCATTCCAACCTACTATCTGCTCGTAACCATAACGCCGAGCGTGTCGCTTGCTGACCCTGGAGTGCGGGGAGCATGGGCGGCGGTAGTGTTTGCCGCAATCACCAATGACACGCACCTGTGCGTACTGGCGGCAGTGATGCTATGGATGCTCAACAACTTCCTGCCAATGATGTTACTGCCTATACTCAAAAAAAGAGACTGATAAAACTTACAATACATGCTCATTTATAATACTCTGACACGGCTCAAAGAGGAGTTCAAGCCTCTTCACGCCCCGCATGTGGGTCTGTACGTATGCGGCCCCACAGTTTATGGCGACGCTCACCTCGGGCATGCGCGCCCTGCAATCACATTTGACCTGCTCTACCGCTATCTGCAACACCTTGGTTACAAAGTTCGCTACGTGCGCAACATCACCGACGTGGGCCACCTTGAGCACGATGCGGACGAGGGGGAAGATAAGATAGCAAAAAAGGCGCGTCTCGAAAAACTCGAACCCATGGAGGTCGTGCAACACTACCTCAACAGCTATCACCACGACATGGAACAACTCAACGTGCTCCCACCAAGCATTGAGCCACATGCCAGCGGACACATAATAGAGCAAATCGAGTTCATCAAGCGCATACTTGCTGCAGGTTACGCCTACGAGTCGCAGGGCTCTGTGTATTTTGACGTAGAAAAATACAACAATGACCACCACTATGGCATACTCTCGGGGCGCAACATCGACGAAATACGCGAAAACACCCGCGAGCTTGACGGGCAGAGCGAGAAACGCCGCTCAATCGATTTTGCGCTGTGGAAAAAGGCTGCTCCTGAACACATCATGCACTGGCCAAGCCCTTGGTCAGAAGGATTTCCGGGATGGCACCTCGAATGCTCAACCATGGGCACCAAATACCTCGGAGAAGAATTTGACATTCACGGCGGAGGCATGGACCTCATGTTCCCCCACCACGAATGTGAAATAGCCCAATCCGTGGCCGCACTCGGACACCCCACTGTGCGCTACTGGATGCACAACAACATGATAACTATCAACGGGCAGAAAATGGGCAAAAGCCTCGGCAATTTCATCACGCTGGAGCAGTTCTTCAGCGGCAACCACCCGCTGCTCAAACAGGCATACAGCCCAATGACAATAAGGTTCTTCATACTCCAAGCCCACTACCGCAGCACGCTCGACTTCTCCAACGAGGCACTCGAGGCATCGGAAAAAGGGCTGCAAAGACTTACGGAGGCATACGAGAGGCTCATGAAGCTCAAGGCAGGAGGTAATACCACAGTAGATGTGGCCGGACTCAGACAGAAATGCGAGGAAGCCATGGCCGACGATATCAACTCTCCGCTCGTGATAGGACACCTGTTTGAATCCGCAAAAGCCATCAACACCATCCATGACGGCAAGGGCAGCATCAGCCCTGACGACCTCAAGGAACTGCAGGACACTTGGAAAACATTCGTCGTTGACATACTCGGGCTTCGCATAGGTGATAGCGCACAAGGTAATGGCACCGAAGCGCTCTCAAAGGCTGTAGACCTGCTGCTCAATATGCGCCTTGAGGCAAAACGCAACAAGGATTGGGCAACTTCAGACCGCATACGCGACGAACTAACGGCACTGGGATTCAGCATAAAAGACACCAAAGACGGCTTTGAGTGGAGCTTGTGATTCTGTTCCTATGATAGACACACACATACACCTCTACGACCCCGACTTCGATGCAGACCGCGACGAAGTTGTCGCACGCGCAAAGGCGGCGGGCGTCAAAGCAATGGTGCTCGCGTCAGTAAGCGAAAAGGAATATGACGCCATGCTGCGCACCGAAGCCCGGTATCCACACTATTGCTTTGCCAGCATCGGACTACAGCCCGAAGAACTGCACGACCTTGAAAAACAGATGCAGTGGGTCGAAACAGGACTCAAAAGCCGAAAGTGGCTCGCTATAGGAGAAGTGGGGCTCGACTATCATTATGATAATGCCGCAAGCCAAAAACAAAAAGGGGAAAGTGCCTCTATACATGATTACACGTCTGTGGAACTCAACCACCGTCAGCAACAAGAGGCCTTCCGTCAGCAAATCCGTTGGGCACTCGACTACGACCTGCCACTGCTCATACACTCGCGCGATGCCTTTCAGGATACACTGCGCATACTACAAGAGAATAAAAACAGCCGTCTGCGCGGAGTGATGCACTGCTATTCGGGCAGCGCCGAGTGGGGCAAAGAAATCATGAAATGCGGCGACTTCTATTTCGGAATAGGCGGCGTAGTAACATTCAAAAACGCAAAACTCGGTTCCATATTGCCTTCGCTCGGAATGGACAGGCTCGTGCTGGAAACCGACGCGCCATATCTTGCGCCAACGCCACACCGCGGCACGCGCAACGAATCGGCTTACCTCACGCTCGTAGCGCAAAAAATAGCCGAAGTATTTGGCACATCATCAGACGAAATAGGGAAAATAACCGACAAAAATGCATGCCAACTGCTCGGGAATGAACTTAACAGCATTGACACATAATGCCCGTAAAAGCAACATTAGCTCAAAAACATGAAGCCGCACGAAAATAAAGCCTTAAACATTACGTTTTTATGTGTTCTGACGCTCGCCGCCATAAGTTCAGCTGTGTTTTTCTGTCTTGTGGAAAGCGTAAATGCACTGCATGCCGATGACATCAACTTTTCAGCCCAAGCCCACAACGGAGGCATTTTGTCGCTACCTATCATCATGTACAACACATGGCAAGGACGTTTTCTTTTCCATTTCATCAATGCCGTGCTTGGAGTGCTATACATCAAAACCAAGACTATGTTGGTAGGTTTCATGCTGTGCTATCTCCTGCAAGTGATGATGGTGGCGCGTTCATTGACAATACTGACCACTTCAAAACCACTGATGTCAGTGCCACTGTCAATGACACTTATCAACATCTATTACATGGCTCTCTACGACCAAGCAAGCTATTTTTGGCTATGCACAATGTGCTACCACGTCGGGCATGCCATATTGCTGTGGGGCTTAGCAGAATTGTACCGCCTTGAAAAATCTGACTCACAATCTCCCTTGGCATACAAGTTAGTAGGTGTTCTGTTTTTCCTCATAGGCTTCACAACAGAAACACTGGCTCCAACGGTTTTATGCGCTTTAGGGCTTTATCTGGCTTGGCGTTGGAAGCAATCAGGCTATGACTTCCGCAAAACCATTAACAGACATGGACTTGTAATTAATGCCATATTCTCTGCCAGCATAGCGTTCATCATACTGGCGCTGGCACCAGGCAACGTTGTCAGAATGAACGCTATAGCACGACCAGAAATGAGTGTTGGGATGTACATGGCCACGTTATGGAAAGACATGGTGCACTTGACACTCATGAACACTAACAGGTGGTATATATACCTTATTGGTGGCGCCATCCTGATGCCCTTCCTGCCCCAAAAAGCCACCGGCATAACACCACAAGAAGCCTCGAAACGCATGGCAGTAGGCTTGGGAATCGGGGTACTGCTTACGTTGGTGACCCTCGCACTTATGGTATATGCTGTGGGCGATATATATATCGAACGTTCAGTCGCACATCTTGAAATTATGTCGCTGTCTTACATTGTATATTGCCTCTACTTAATCAAAAATGCTTTGAGTGCATCAGTAGCAAAGTATGAAATGAAGACAGCATGCGCATCATTGGTGCTGCTGGCGGCTGCTAATATTTATATCAGCGCGGCATCATGGCCAGAACTGCGCCGCTACCGCGACCAACGAGCGACACGAATGGAAATGCTGTACAAGCTGCGGCAGCAGGCACACACAGAGCCGGTCCTAATACAGCATATCGACGCTCCGAGAGCCGCATGGATGCCATGCCAGACACAGCCGCTGATATTCACTGAAGATGTAACATCTAATACAGGGCACTTTATCAATTCTGCCTATATGAGCGTCTATAAGCTTGATTTTCAAGTTTATTCAGACACTGATGACGTATGGTGAAACAAAAATAACATCTTGCCAGAAAAGTTTTTGTGACGTTTACAATGCCATACCGTTTTTTTTCATTAACTTTGCACCGCTTTTTTGCAGCAGGATCATATCCTGCTGCGCATCATAATAGTTATCAAACACAAGGAAAGTTGCTCGAGTGGTTGAAGAGGCACGCCTGGAAAGCGTGTAAACGCCGAAAGCGTTTCGGGGGTTCGAATCCCCCACTTTCCGCAGAGCGTCGAGTTCGGGAAACCGAGGTGACGCAAAACAAGAAATGAGAGTCATATGGCTCTCATTTTTTTTGCACGTCAGCAGGGCATAGGAGTTTACTCATATTGCCCTATTGACGGGCAATAAATAGCGGACATTAGTCTGTTTATTGTGTGCGTTAACTCGGTTGTAAGAACTGTAGCTTTGCACAGGATGCCTCTGGCACAGAAAGTGGATTGGGGGGAATTGCAAAGCAAGGCGGCGTCCCAATCCCTCACTTGCATGTAATGCCGGTGTCCTCGAATCCCTCACTCTCCGGTTATACCGTTCCCACTTTGGACACCGCAAATTCGATTTTTAATTTGCCGTCAAAGTACATGATCTCGTATTCCGGATAGACGAGTCCGTCTCCGGTAAATTCTGTATCCCAACTGTCGGCTTCAAAGCCCATTATTCCATCTACGCTGTAGAAAACGGTATCTTCGTAGGTGAAAGTAAACCAATTGCCGTCGTTGTCATTGTAGTAATCCATCCAGAAGAAATAAGTACTGCTCTTGCCGTCATAGGCACGCCAATTGTTCGGGATACAGGGTTTGCCTCCTGCCGCATTGGGAGTCTGCAACGAGGTCACGTCGTCGATGTGGAAAATCGAACCATCCGTACCTTTAGCGAGTAAGGCGTTACCGTTCATATAAATACCCGGCTCAGCTTTCTCGTATTGTTTTTTCCAATCGGTGAGATCATCAATGTTACTGCCTGCTTGGTCGTCCAGCTCCGAACACTCGTTCTTGTCTTTGGCGTTTGGTTTCTCGTACGTCACTTTACCACCTGTCGCTTTGTAAGCTTCGTTCATGGTTTCGACATAAAGAGCTATCTCTTCTGCCGTCTCCCACTGGTACTCTACTGTTACGAAATCATCCGTGCCTTCCATCGGAATAGTGGTCGTAACTTTCCAGCACCAGTAACCGTCATCACCGGCTTTGGGGTTCTCTGTTTCTTCTGTCGGATCATCCGGATCCGGTTTGGACAGGTTACAACCTACCAGCAACATTCCGCTCAAACATAATGTGAGCAAAAAATACAAATACTATTTCATTTTGTTATGCCCTATAAGTACCGGGCGCACTTTTTGAAATATGATTGATTTCGTATAATTTAGAACGCTTCAACAATCGTGTAGCCGGTCGTTGCTACATGCTCGATGGCAGGGAAAGCCATCGCATCTCTTATCGGAACATAAAGGCTCATCATTTGACCGTAGAGTGTGCACACTAATTTCTTATTCGTCAGATAAATCATCTCCTCGGTGTCGCCTTGCTGACCTATATTATCGTTCTCCATACCCAGTTCGGCGATGCGTCTGAAGATCGGACGGTATGCCTTGTCGCCATCTTCTGCCACTTTTATCCATTTCGTTGCCCAACGCTTGTTCCATTGGTCAATGAGGGTATTCTCTTTCTGGCGCTCAGTGGTGAACCAAGCGGGATAAAGAACTTCGCCTTTTACATTCTTAAGTGTCGGATACCATTCATCTAGGCGCTTCTGCAGCGCCGTTTCAATAGCCTCAATCTGCTTTGCCTCCGAACTGTTATCCCACTCTTTTTCCATCTGTTCGTAAATCTTCATATACTTCGAATGGGTTTGGCTATATTGAAGATTTTCTCCATAGGCAACACGAGCCTCCTGCAGGTCGTCCTGCGCTTTGAGCAGTCCATCATTGATGCGATCGAATTCCGGTTTGCGGGGATCGTCGGCATGGACGTTCTCATTGCCGTACGGCGCGTTGGCTGCATAGAGACGCTTGTAAAGGTCAGGATGATTCGATTTGAGATAGGCCTCCGTTCCTTTGGGATTGGATTGTGCCATGTTGATGATCTTGATGTATTCCTGTTTGGAGATACCCCATTTAGCAGCAAACTTACCAGCCATTACGTCCATCATCTGTGCTTCGGACATGTTCTCCTTGATCTCACCGGACATATAGAGCTGCATCATCTCTTCCTGAGAAGGCATGAGACCTGCGTTCACGTTACTCTGGTACTGCGCCATGGACTTTTGGTTGCTCTTTTGCTGTTTCTCGCCTGCTACCTTAATGCGGCGGTCCACATCGCGACTTACCTCGCCATTCTTATCCCAAGCAGCAAACAGTGCTTTCTCATATGGCTGATAGATATCCCGCAAGGCTTTTTCTTTGGCTTCCACCGTGTAGATTTGCTCTGCGGTCGGGAACGCCGGCATTCGGTCTACAGCCTCCAACATATTCTTCGGAGTCGAAGCGGCTTTAATATCATCGAGATTAATAGAGGTGGAGTACCAAGAAGGTATCCAGCCCTGCGTGTAATGCCATACTTCTTCCTCTTGTGCCATCAATGGCATGGTCAGCATGATTGCTGCCATTAAGATTAATTTTTTCATATCGTTTTACTTTTTAATAAATTCTACACGTCTGTTTTTAGCACGACCTTCGTCGGTTGAATTGTCAGCAAGCGGCGCACTCTGTCCCATGCCCTTAGCGAACAGGCGGTTGGCGGCGATACCCATCTCTACCAATTTATTCACAATCGCCTGCGCGCGTTGCTCGCTCAGTTTCTGGTTTCCGGCTACTGTTCCGGTGTTGTCCGTGTGACCCTGAACCTCAAATTTGAGATCCGCGTTATCTTTCATCAGTTGCGCAATCTCTGTAAAAGGATCGGTGAGGTTGAAACTTGAAATGTTTTATATTTCGCATTTGGCTTTGAGCCAGAGGCGTTCATCATCGTTGAGGCGCGGGGCAAGAGTTTCATACACTCTTGCGTGATACTGCTCTACCCATGCTCTTTCCTCATCGTTTAGCATGCTGAAGTCAATAAGACGTTTGTCGTAGGGGCAGAGGGTGAGCGTTTCAAAACGGTAGAAGTGGGCAAACTCAGTAGTTGGTCCTTCAACTACGGTTATCAGGTTTTCTATTCTTATGCCCCATTTGCCTGTGCGGTACAGCCCTGGTTCATCACTCATGACCATGCCCGGACGGAGTTCTGTAGTGTTATTGTCGGTACGCACGCTGTGAGGACCTTCATGAACGCAGAGGAAATGCCCAACTCCATGCCCGGTGCCGTGCCCATAGTGAAGCCCGTTCTGCCACAGCGCATGACGCGCAAGTATGTCAAGCTGGTTGCCGCGTGTGCCCTCCGGAAACTGTGCGCGGGCCAGTGCTATATGCCCCTTTAGGACAAGGGTATAGTCGCGACACTGTTCGTCAGTGGGAGTGCCGAGGGCTATGGTACGCGTAATGTCGGTAGTGCCGTCAAGGTATTGGCCACCGCTGTCAAGCAGAAGTATGCCAGCGGGTTTGAGGGTATGGCATGTCGCAGGTTCAGCCTCATAGTGAACTATGGCGCCGTGGTCCTGATAGCCGGCTATGGTGCCGAAACTTTCACCAACGAAATTCTCACCTTTTGAGCGGAACTCGCGCAGGCTGTCCATAACATCGCACTCGGTGATGGGCTGGCGTGACACGGCATCTTCAAGCCAACGGAAGAAACGGACGAGCGACACTCCGTCTGTTACCATCGCACGGCGGAAACCTTCGATTTCAACGGCATTCTTCTGGGCCTTCATCAACTGTATGGGCGATGGGGCGCACACTACTGACACGCTGTCGGGCAAAAGCGAAAAGAGCCGGTGGTTGAGTTTCTTGTCATCAACAAGCACACGGCTGCCATCACGCAAGTCCGCCAGAGCCTTCTCAATATCATTGTAATTGGCGGTCTTGACACCGCATTGCAGCAGATGCCGGTCAACCTCTTTACTTATTTTGTCAGGCACGATGAACAGCGTGCAGTCCGACTTGGTAAGCAAAACATAACTGATGAAAACGGGATTGAACTCCACGTCGCTGCCTCGCAGATTGAGTAACCACGCTATTTCGTCAAGCGACGAGATGACGAGTGTGTCGGCATTGCTGTCGTTAACTTTTTGCCTAACTCGCTCCAATTTACTTTGCACTGTTTCGCCTGCAAACTTCTCGTCAAGCACGAAGCACTGGTTGGCAGGTATTGCAGGCCTGTCTGACCAAAGCGGACTGATAAGGTCAGCATCACGCAGTTGTATGCCACTAACGGATAGTTCTGCCTCAAGGCACCGGTATTCAGATACGCTGTAAACCATGGCATTTACTGCCACCACATCGCCCTTACGCAGTTTGGAGCGTAGCCAGCTGTTTATGGATGGCGTGCCGGGTATGCCGTCACGATAGAGGTCTATGCCTGAGCCGGCAAGCTGTTGCTCTGCCTGAAGAAAATAGCGCGAATCGGTCCAAAGCCCAGCCTCATCAGCTGTTATGACAACAACGCCGGCAGAGCCTGTGAAACCTGATATCCATGGACGGTCTTTCCAGCGGGCTGGAACATATTCACTGGCGTGAGGGTCGGTACTCGGTACAATATAAGCCGATATCCCGGCATTGGACATTGCGGTGCGTAGCGCACTTAAACGTTTCGTAATCATTGCAAATTTATTTTATGTTAGTTATATCCAAAATTCAAAAGCTGGCTACATATAGAAGTTTATTGCTTCGCGGATGAGGTCATCACCGACTTGAATGTCGCACTCGGGGCTGCACATGGCACTTAACAACACCATGTTGACATGGCCTGCGGAGTTCTTTTTGTCAGCTTTCATAAGCTCAACGATGCGGTCAACCTCTTTGCAGTCGTAATCCATAAGCCCGAAAGTGTCGCAGCAGACCTTACGCAGCCACGCCACGGTTTTACGCCCCAAACCGCACTTGACATAGCTGATATACGCCACCACTGGCAGCGACCGCCCTACTGCAATGCCATGCGGCAATGTTTTGCCCTGCTCCGCGGCAAGTTCTTCAAGAGCATGAGCCACGGTATGCCCGAGGTTGAGCACATGGCGGCAACCGAGGTCATCGGGGTCTTGCCTGACCACACGGCTTTTGTAATCCACACAAAGTTCGATGATTCTCTGCCAGTTCAAATTAGCGCCATTAGAAGCCAACTGTTCAACAGCATCTACCAACTCTCCACCTCTTACCAGCAACGCATACTTGAACACTTCGCCATACCCGTTGAGCCACTCCTGTTTTGGTAGCGTGCGCAACGCCTCAAGGCTAATGATGACATAGTCGGGCATACGTACTACCCCTATCTCATTCTTCATTCCCATGAAGTTAATTCCCGTCTTTCCGCCCACAGCGGCATCAACGGCGGCGAGCAACGTAGTTGCGACATTGATAACTTTAATCCCTCGCTTCATCAGCGCCGCAGCAAGCCCGCCAAGGTCACTAACAGCACCACCGCCGAAATTAACGATAACTGAACTACGGCTCAAGTGTGCGTTCTCCATTGCAGCAAGCAGGCCGTGAAGCACATCACACGACTTGCAAGCCTCACCGGCTGGTACGGTATGGACCGCGCTGAAAACACTAATGTCAAGCAAAGCATTTGCAATAGGCATAGTGTGCTCGTCAGCAAGCAGAAACACGCCATCTGCGCTCATTGCCTCAAGCGATGCCTCAAGCGACGTGCGAACATCATCTGACACTACTATTTCTGTCGTGCGCTTCATAATCCCGAATCAGTTAGTCGGATTTACATTTAGAGTTTTATTATTTTTGAGCAGATTTTTGTCGTCGCGCAAGGAAATTATGCGGGCATAATGACAGATTTTCACAAATTACACCCGCGGGCGGTCTATGACCGATTCGGGATAATGCTTTTGCAACTACAAAGTTACTAAATTCATGCCAAACTCACAAACAGGGTAAAAAAATCTCAACTTTACCATCTCATCAATTCAAACGACATATCGGAGGGCTGAAACACGCAAAACAGCATGCATAAGCAAACATAATTTTGCCATATAAGGAAAAATGTTTAACTTTGCCTATAAGTATATTAAGTGGTGTAAATGTGCCTTTTTCACATTTGCCCTCTGCAAACCCTTAAAGCGCCAATAATGATTAGGATAAGAGATATAGAGATCGGCGACGGGCGGCCTTTCGCCCTTATCGCAGGACCTTGCAGCATTGAGTCGGAGCAGATGTGCCTCGATGTAGCCGCACACCTCAAGACCGTGTGCCAGCGTCTTGGCATACCCTACATCTTCAAGGCTTCGTTTGACAAGGCCAACCGCACCTCCGGCAGTGCGCCACGTGGTGTGGGCATCGATGAGGGACTGCGCATACTACAGAAAGTTAAGGACACCTGCGGACTACCCATATTAACCGATGTTCACGAGAGTTGGCAGTGCGAGCGTGTTGCTCAAGTGGCTGACGTGTTGCAGATACCGGCATTCCTGTGCCGACAGACAGATTTGCTCATAGCGGCTGCGAAGACAGGCAAGGTGGTCAACATCAAGAAAGGGCAGTTCCTTGCGCCATGGGACATGAAAAACGTGGTTGACAAAATACGCGGTATCGCCACTGGCGGCATCATGGTCACTGAACGCGGCTCAAGCTTTGGATACAACAACCTTGTGGTTGATATGACGTCGCTCGTTGAGATGCGCTCTACGGGAGTGCCTGTAGTATTTGATGCCACACATTCCGTGCAGAAACCCGGAGGTATGGGCGGCAGCACAGGCGGCAACCGCGACATGGTGCCTCATCTGATGCGCGCGGCGCTCGCTGTGGGCATTGACGCACTGTTTGCAGAAATACACCCCGACCCCGAACATGCTTGGAGCGACGGACCTAACCAACTGAGGCTCGAAGACGCGGAAGACATATTGCGCCAAGCTGCCAGCGTGGACAGGCTGATAAAAGGAATAGAAAACATCAACGAGGGGAAACAAAAAGACGAAAAAAAGGCTGAGAAAAGAAATACACCGGAAATTAAACTGGTGCTGACAGATGTGGACGGCGTTCTCACCGACGGAGGAATGTACTACACCGGCGCGGGCGACACAATGAAGCGCTTTCAGGTGATTGACGGAATGGGCATGAAGCGTCTGCAGGCCGCAGGCGTCAAAGTTGGCATCATCACAAGCGAAGACACGCCGATTGTGCGCAGCCGATTTGAGAAACTAAAACTTGACTACCTGCGCATGGGCAAAGGATTCGGGGGCAAACTGGCAGCGGCAAAAGAACTGTGCAACGAACTTGGCATCACGCTTGACAACGTGGCATACATCGGCGATGACGTGAACTGCATAGAACTATTGCAGGCTGCAGGACTCGCGGCGTGCCCGCCTAACGCCATTGCCGAAGTCAAAAACATCGCAGGGATAAAACTCTTGCGGACACAAGGTGGTCAAGGAGCGTTCCGTGAATTTGCAGACATGATATTAGATTTCATGAAAAAATAAAAAATCGGTTATAACGGCGCAACACGCCACACCCGAAGAAATCTCGATTCGACAAAACGCATTATGCTATAACTTAAAAATAGTGAATATGAATTTTGCTAAACGTTCAAAGGAAATCATAGCCGACGAGCTTGACCAGATGCGTGCAGTGGCAGACCGCATAGGCGACGAGATGAACCAAGCTGTTGAGATGATATTCCGCTGCCGCGGCAAAGTCGTTGTGATGGGCATAGGCAAGACCGGCATCATAGGCCATAAAATTGCGGCTTCGCTCGCTTCTACCGGAACTCCATCGTTTTTCATCAACGCTGCCGAAGCCATGCATGGCGATTTGGGCATGGTAGCGGCTGGCGACATAGCCATACTGGTGAGCCACTCGGGCAGCACGCACGAAATACTCAACATAATACAGCCGCTGAAGAAAATAGGAGCGCGGATTATCTCCATCACAGGCAATGTGCAATCAACATTGGCCCGCGAGTCAGAGGTGGTGCTTAATGTGGCTGTTGACCACGAGGTGTGCCCGCTTAACCTCGCCCCCACTACATCCACCACAGCCACATTGCTGCTCTCTGATGCGCTTGTGGTATGCCTCATGGAACGCCGCCACTTCACAACAACCGACTTCGCGCTCTACCACCCGGGAGGTGCATTAGGTAGACAACTGCTCACTCACGTGTCGGACGAGATGAGCCACGACGTGCCAAAAGTGGAAACAAGCACGCCATTCAAGGACGTCATCTACACCGTCAGCGACCAGCGCAAAGGCTTCGTGCTCGTCTATGAAAAGGGCACGGCGGTTGGCATCATAACTGACGGAGACATACGCCGGGCTGTGCAAAAGCACGATGACATCAAACTGCTCACGGCAGGCGACTTTATGACGCACGGATTCAAGCGCATACATCAGGACGCGCTGCTCACACAAGCAATAACGATGATGGAAATCAATAAAATAACAAGCCTTGCCGTCACAGAATCGCCTGACAGCAAGGACATAATCGGAGTGATAACTATTCACGACATCCTTACGGTGCCGAAATAATTATTGCTATTTGCGGAAGGTTATCCAGTTGGTTGCGTACCGTGATGAAGAATTCCTTGGGTGCAACCTGTGAAAAACACCTTTTTCATCGCGATAAAAAGAGTAGTTCCATCCTGCGCCCATGTCCATGTAGAGCGCATCTGTTACGCCGAGCGTTTTTAAGGATTGGATAAATTGACCATACGACACCACTTGGGTGCTCTCAATAATGCATAGTGTGTCATGCAGGTTGGCTATCACGCGGTAAACGTAAGAGCGTGTAAGGTCGCTCATCGTAGTGGGTTTATATATTTCACCATGTCTGATGACCCAATGCTGCGTGAATGCCATGCCACCTGCGGCGGCAACGCGCGCTATCATGTCAGGATTGGGCAATGGTGATATGGACCAATGGTTGCCTGTGGCGGAGAAAAGTCCGTAATGCTTGCCAGCCCCATAGCCCTTGTAGGCCTTGCCGCCACTGACATGCGGACCCATGATGTTGTCATGCCTAAACTCGTCAAGCAGACTGCCCGTGAACGAGGCGGCAGCACAAAAAATAACCGACGTGTCTGCCTCCGTTGGCATTGTGCCGCAAACCAAGTCAACACTACGGTAAGTAGGCCTGAATACCTTCAGTTGCAGCGAAGCTACTACGTCAACCGAAACGCCACAAACAGCATTCTGCAACTGCATCGTGCCGCTTGACTGCGCCGGGCAACATAAGCAAAATACCAAACACGCGAAAAGAAAAACTGAAAGCCTATTGACCATTTCGAACTTATAGTATTAACATTTATATTTTAACCATCATGAACAACTCTTCAACCCTCTGGCGTGCCACCGGCATCAACACCATCGTGTCAATCCTTCTATTCGGTGCTCTGCTGCTGTGCCTCTACGCCGCTGAACATTTTTTCCCCGAACTCACCCTACTCAAATGGAGCGACAAGGCATGGTGCGTAGGCATCCCCGCAAGCATCATCGGCGTGGCTTACATTCTGTCCATCAAAAATCCTGCCAATTACACAGGTTTCTATGCCGGAATACTTATGTCGGCTCTGCTCGGCATACAGTTCTACCTGCAAGGCAATGTGGACCTCACGTTCCTTTATTTTGCCATCTTCATCCCTTTCCAAATCAAGTCTATACTGAATTGGAGCAAACCTGCCGACAACGGCAATGACGAGCCTTTTTCTCCTGAATTTTTGTCAATGAAGGGTATGCTGCTGTCGCTGTTAGTGTTTGCTGCAATAACCGTTGCGGACTATTTTCTTGCCACAAAAGTCATCAATCCGCTTCCCGCAGATCCTTCGGCCAACGACTATCTGCTTGCGCTATTCGGCGCACTGATGATTTCATCTTCTGTGCTCGCCAACTTCTGGCTCATCTACCGAAAAACTGACTCATGGGTTTACTGGTTCATCTACAGCGTGTCAGGCATAGCCTTCTACGTCATACTGGGCAATGCGTTCAGCATCGTGCTGTTCTCGTTCTTCCTCGTAATCAACTCAATGGCAGGCATCGCATGGCTGCGCATGACCGATGAGGATCACAAAGGCTGGCTTAAAGGAAAGTGATAACCCAATAGTGATATATCTCACGGGTCAACAACAACGTAATAATTGACGGCATGGAATTGAATCTGTGCCGTCATTTGCGTTAATGAGCTTATAATGCTGGCACGCACAGCCTTGAGACCCGCATTGAGCGGCAAACGGATTATAATGTTTTTATAGCAAAGATTCTGTATTTTAGGCACTATAGGGTCAATGACGTCAGACACTGAATCGCCGAGTTGCGAGGCGAGCAAGGTGCGGGCATATTGAGCAGCGTTCTCAAGAAGTTGGCGGTTGGCATGGCGCATCACAACCTGGTACATCCTTACGAAAGGCGGATAACGCAACAGACTGCGTTCTGCCACTGCTGCATCATAAAACGCCCTGTAGTCATGCCTCATGACCCATTGCATAACAGGCTGCGCCGGATCATAAGTCTGGATTATCACCTTGCCTTGGGTTTCACGGCGTCCAGCACGACCGCTGACCTGCTCAAGAAGCTGGTAGGCACGCTCCGTAGCCCGGAAGTCGGGCAATGTGAGGAGGCTGTCAGCGTTGAGGACCGCCACTAACGACACGTCCTTAAAGTCAAGACCTTTGCTAACCATTTGAGTGCCGACAAGTATGTCATAACTGTGGTCTGCAAACTGCTCCACAATCTGCTTGTGGGCATTTTTGCGCTGCGTGGTGTCTGTATCAAGGCGCGCTATGCGCTGACCGGGGAAAAGTTTGGCGGCCTCGTCCACGATACGCTCTGTTCCTATTCCAGAAGTTGACAAACGCGTGCTGCCGCACGACGGGCAGCGGACTGGCACTGGAATGCTGTAGCCGCAATAGTGGCAGGTGAGATACTCATGACCATGGTGGCGGTGGTGAGTGAGCGAGACATCGCAATTAGGGCAACGTGGAGTGCTGCCGCAGTCGGCACAAACGAGGCAGTGAGAATATCCGCGGCGGTTCTGAAACAATATCGTCTGACCCGATTGTGATATATTACTGCGTATTGCGTCGGTCAAAGGATCCATAAACGAACCTTCATACATCTTACGGTGACGGCAGTCCTTGATGTCAACTATCTCAATATCTGGCAGCTGAACATTGCCAAACCTCTTGTCGAGAGTAACCAAGCCATATTTGCCTGTCTGCGCATTATAGTACGTTTCCACGGCTGGCGTAGCACTGCCAAGCAGCGTCTTGGCATTTGCCAGATGAGCCAGCATGATAGCACTATTGCGGGCATGATAACGTGGTGCGGGAGAATCTTGTCTATAACTTTGCTCATGCTCCTCATCAACTATCACAAGACGAAGATTATTGAATGGCAAAAACATCGCCGACCTTGCACCCATAATCACTTTATACGGCTCTGCGGACAACTGCTTGCGGTAGATTTCAACACGCTCCGAGTCAGAAAAACCTGAATGGTATATGCCAAGTCCTGAGCCTAACACACGACGCATACGACGCATCAGCTGAGTCGTGAGGGCTATTTCCGGAACGAGAAAAAGCACCTGCCCGCCTTGGGATATAGTATCAATTATAAGGCGTGAATATATCTCCGTTTTACCCGATGAGGTTACGCCGTGAAGCAACACTACATCTTGCTCCTGCCATAGCTCGTAAATTTTATCATAAGCCCGCTGCTGATCCTCCGAAAGCAGAGGAACTGAACTTGACGGCTCACCTGACAGGTCTTCGTAATCCGCATCCAACGCCTCAAGTCTCGACACTTCACGCATTTCCTCTACAAGATAACCTTTGTCAATCAGAGCCCTCAATGCATTGGTTGACCCGGGCTGGGCAGCAAGTAGAGACTGCCGTGACACGGAAGAATAAGTCTTCCAGTCATTGGTACTCATGTAGATGAAATTCGTCAACAATTTTTGTTGCATAGGCGCGCGTCTTAACTGCGTAAGCGCTTGCTGAAGTCCCATTTCGCCACTAACCGCGGCTGACAACCGCAACCATGGCTGAGTACGTGGCCGATAGCCTTCATGCAGAGTGTCTGGCTTAAGCCCTGAAGGAATGGCACAACGATATATGTCGCCAGGGCTGCAAATATAGTACTCGGAAAGCCATTGCCACAACTTGAGTTGTAAACTATTGACGATAGGAGCATCGTCAAGAATATCAATAATGTCACGATACTCTATGCCGTCAGTTGGTGCCATATCTGATTTTTCAACCACAATAGCGGTGTAAGTCTTCGACCTGCCCAGCGGAACAGACACGCGCAACCCTACTTCTACACGTGTGGCAAGGGAGGGGGGAACGCTGTAAGTCAACTGCTTGGGCAGCTGGAGAGGCAATATGACTCCTACAAAAAGCATTATACTCTATTCTTTTTACAAAGTTAAAGATTTTTTCTGGAACCTCAACCTGACAATCAATGAATCGGAGGCACGTTTTAATCTCTGTATGCACAAAGCAAGCCACAAGCGGAACTGCCGAACCGCTAAAACGTCCTGCTTCCTGACTCATACCTCTAACCTATGGCAAAATACCAATGTTTGAACTGCGTTTTATTCTGCAAAAGTGGCAGCGCGACAACTGAGCACAGGTTATATTGAACCCCAATCGGTCATTAGAAATCAAAAGTTATCGTTTTCTAATGACCGATTTGGGTTGAAAGGAACCAACACCGACAAAAAACTCCCCGCAAACAAATATTTGCGGGGAGCATTTGACTATAATCCGGAATATTATCAATGAACGATTATCTTCTTGGTAAGGGTTGTGAATTCTGTTTTTACTTTGATTATGAACATTCCGGATTGCGATGGAGCCTGAAGCGTGGCAACATTTCCGAGGAGGCTGTAGGAGGCTATATGCTTACCTGTCGCATCATAAACATTAACGTCAAGAGCCGCGTCATCTGCGTTATCTCCCGTGAGGCTAATGTTTATTGGCATATTAGCCCTGACATGCGTCGGGTTCACGTCAAGCCTATGCAGTGTAGGAGCCACTTCCGCACTCTTTTGAACCTGACCAAAATCTTGCTCACAAGTAACGATTGTCAAGCCGTCAGTGGTCGTCATTTGACAGTAGTACAATCCGTTGAGACCGTTCGGGTCATAGAGTCTCTGGAGTGTCTCGCCAGCCATCGGCTGTCCATCGTGATACCATTGGTAGGCAGTGAAACGCTCCTCAAAGTTATCAATAAACAGCACATCCTCCCATTTGCGGTACATCAGCATTCCGTCTGCCACCGTAATCTTGAATTGCTCGGTGGTGGTGCAGTTAAGGCCTTCCTCGCCGACTGTAACTTCAACGGTATGCTCACCGGCAGCAAACATATTGTTGTTGATGTTTAGGGCGCC
Source organism: Paludibacteraceae bacterium (assembly GCA_017454915.1). Classification (GTDB taxonomy): domain Bacteria; phylum Bacteroidota; class Bacteroidia; order Bacteroidales; family Paludibacteraceae; genus UBA3747. The sequence continues at coordinate 23,508 of JAFTCC010000059.1, read as the reverse complement.
ATCCGCAGCTTCTACTGACGCTTCGCTGCCATCTATCTTAATGGAGAACATGTCGGGGGCACCGGCTGCCACACTATATGGCAGGCTGAACTGCGCCTCTGTGTTGCAATATACAGCACCACCTGCAAACTTAACTGCGGGCTGAGGCTTCACTGTGAGAGTGAGGCTGTCAAGACGATTCTCTGGCGTTACGCCAGCGGGATTCACTACTGCAAGGGCATATTTATGTTCGCCAACGGCTGGATTATTGACCACAAAGCCATTGGCAATGTAATTCTCACCCTGACAAATCGTAGCGTCAAACATCCGGCAATCTGGCTTCACAGGCTCGGTATAAGCCGCAGAGAAGATTTTTTGACACTTGTCGGTAGTAACGGTAATATCGTGCTGCGCACCTGTAGGAAGTATAATTTTGTCGGTAACAAGCGGCGAAGGCAGTTGAGTTGCCTGACCGCTGTAGAGTGTTACACCATTATCCTCTATCATCAGGTTGCCATCTTGATTCTCAAACGTGAGCACAAGGCTGACAGCATAATTGTCGTCGCCGCAAGCCATCGGCAGAGGCGAAACGGAGAGCGAGCCTATGCTGGGCACGGCTGGAGAGGTGAAGAAATGCTCTGGTATCGTGTAGGAGCAATCGTGTTCACCGTCATAAATAACCTCTATCTTGTGCTCCTCGCGCATGGTAGGACGAATCAGGGTGAACTCCGCTGACGCATGGTCGGTATAGCCACCTGCGGTGAGATTGTGATCGCGAACCACCATCGTGCCAGATTGGTTCTTGGCATCTACATTAACGCTGACGGTGTAGGTCTTATCCTCGCAGACAAAGGCTGTGTCAATAGTCATTGTCGCAGACAAGGTGGGCACGGCCGGAGAAGCGAACGGGGCAGATTGAGCATCACACATAACTTGGTAACCATCAACCGTAAACCATGCACGGAGCGTTAGGTTGTCGCCCTCTGCCTTAATATGGTCTATCTGGAACTCTGCCGAGGTTTTGCCTGCCAGCTCACTCAAAGGTATTACATCACGGTGGTCCGCATCATATTGCACTACGATGTTGCCAACTGCCATGTCAAACTCAACTGTGCCGCTTACCGAATAGTCAAGCACACCACAATCGGTTGGACCTACAGTAACTTGATAGCCAGCTATAAGCGATGAGTTGAGAGGCGCATCATATTTGAAACTATGTACGCAGTCATAACCTTCAAAATGAACTTTTACAACATTGCCAACGGTGTTGGGATTGCGCAAGGTGAGAGAGATTGAAGTCGTTTCGCCAGCCACATCAAACGATTCCTCCTTGTCGCTCAAGCCATCGTTATATTCTACAACAAATTTAAGTCCTTTGCTGTTGAGCGATTTAACTTCAAACTCCATGCCGTATGACTTCTGTCCGCAATTCATGTATTCGGGCAGTTTGGTTACAACGGGTTCACCAACTATTACGGGTGAAAGCAGAGCTTCAAAGTCAAAATCTACGCTGCATCCGTTGCCGGCAGTAATGTGAAGGGTATGCTTGCCACCATCGGCAGGCACGCTTACACTGATGCGCTTGGTGTCAGCCTCAGGATTACGCTCTATGTAGTCAATTTGATGCTTGTTAGCCTCGTCTGCATCAAGCCAATACTCCATTGCGCCGCGCTGATATACGAAGTCTATGTCAAACGGCTGTTCGTAAACAGGATTGTCACACTTGACACTGGTAGGCCACAGACGTGGTTTTATGTAGGGCTTGACTGGTGAATTGAACTTGGCGGACTGTACCTTGCAGTCTGGATTGCCGGTAAAGTATGCCGTGAGCGAGAGCAAATCGCCCTCAGCGTTCATGTGTTCAATGCGGAAGTCTGCCGATGTAGCTCCATCTGCAAGCGAAATGGTCTGGCGGTGGTCAACGTCATATTCTACCACAAGGTCGCCGTCAACTTTATTGAACTCTACTGTGCCGCTAACGCTGTAGTCCATAACGCCACAATCGGTGTCGGAGCGCGTAACGCGGAATTCAGGAGTTATGGCTATGCGGGTCGGAGATGTGTAGCCTATCACGTGATTGCAGGCATAGCCATCAAATTTTACATAGAGATTGACATTGCCCTCGTTGATATGACTCAAATTGAGCGGTATGGACATCACTTCGCTGGTTACCAGAACCGGCGCGGCAGTAAGCATGCCTGCCTCATCACTTACTACGATTGATTTACCCTCATAATTTTTGCTGTAAACGACAAGCGTAGCATCGTAACTTTCTGTTGAGCAGTTTACGTATTGCGGTACACCTTCTATCGCGGGGGCCTGGGTGATTTGAGGCGACTGTTTTGCTATGAACACTTGGTTGAGGACCTCGCATCCGTTTCCGGCTCTTACGCTAACGGTATGAGGCTTGCCGTCAGCGGGAATATCTACACTTACAGATGCTGTGAGTTTACGCGCGTCACTCGATGTGTAAGACACATTCTCGTGCCGGCCGTTATCAACCCACAACTCCATAGTGCCGCGCTGATAAACATAGGTGATAGTGAATGACTGCTGATATGTGGCATTATCGCATCCGGCATCAACTTCATCATCGGCCTCAACTGCTATGGAAGGCTTGACAGGTGAATCAAACGTACTTGAAGTGGCCTTGCAGTCAGGGCTGCCTGTGAAATAGGCGGTAAGAGTGAGATTTTTACCCTCGGCATTCATGTGCTCAAGGCGGAAGTCGGCAGATGTTGCTCCTGATGCAACTGCAATGGTCTGACGATGGCCATTGTCATATTCAACCACAAGGTCGCCGTCAACGGTGTTGAACTCTACCCTACCGCTCACGCTATAATCCATTACGCCACAATCTGTTTCTGAAGTTTGAACGGCAAATCCGCCTGCTATCGAAGAATAAACGGGTGTATTGTATCCTACTAATTTGCTCGTGCAATCATATCCGTCAAATTGAACACGGAGATTAACTTCGCCTTTACCTATTTCAGTAAGGGGGACAGGTATCCGCATCTCCTCGGCCGTTACTACTATAGGATTAGTCAACGGGCCGGCATCGTTGCTGACGACGAGCGCTGTGCCAGCGTAGTTAACCACATTGACAATAAGCGTAGCATCATATTGCGTAGCTGTGCATGGCAGACTTTCAGGAACACCTTCCAGTTTGGGAGTACCTGTGATAACAGGAGAGTGAATGGCTGTGAATTCCTGATTGAGGACTTGACATCCATGGTCGCCGGTTGCATTCACAGTATGGACTTTACCATCAGCGGGAATCATTACAGACCCCTCGACAACGCCCTCGCTGCCAACGAGCGCAATCGTCTGGCGGCGTTGGGTGTCAGCCCAAAATATCAACGAACCGCTTAAGTTGCTGTACCTGATTTCGAATGTTTGCTGATAAGACTGGGCATTGCAGTCAACACTGATTTGCTTAGGCGTTACTGACAACTGCGGCATGGCAGGAGAACTGAACGCCGCTGATGACACTTTGCAGTCAGGACTGCCGGTGAAGTAAGCCGTGAGCGTTAGATTGTCGCTTTGGGCATTCATGTGCTCAAGGCGGAAGTCGGCAGATGTCACTCCTGATGCAACTGCAATGGTCTGACGATGGTCATTGTCATATTCAACCACGAGGTCGCCGTCTGCCATGTCAAACTCTACCCTACCGCTCACGCTGTAGTCCATTACGCCGCAGTCCGTTTCTGATGGTCTTACAACAAAACCTTCTGCAATACTGTTAACCTGTGGAGCATCATATTCGCCAAACGATGTGCAGTTGGGCGAGTGTTCAAGCGCAGCGTAAATCTTCTGCTTGCCTGCACCGGGGTTATGGAGCGTCAGTACAACAGTCGTCTTCTTGCCCGTGGCGGGCACAGTTTTCGTCGGCATAACAGTAACTGTGGTGGGCTGGTCTGCATAAGTGAGCACTATGTTGCGACCTGTTGCGTCATAATGCGTCGTTACCTCAACAGTAACCTGATACTCTTGTGTAGAACATGTAACCATCGGCACTACATCCTTCACCTCTACCTTGTCAATCACTGGTGAGAACGGAGCGTAGAAATCCACGACATAAGGACATGTGATTCCTCGGCCTGCAAACTCAACATGGAGCGTATGACGCTTGCCGTCGGCAGGTATCCCCGACACCTCATAACCTACTTTCTTAACAACTGCCTGATTTGCTTCTATCTCGTATGACTTCATGCCAATGTTGTCGTCAACCCAAACCGAGGCATTGCCGTTCATGTTGATGTATTCCACATTGCCATTGATAGTGTAAGTCAGGGCATTGCAGTCAAGCAAAGCACCAGAATTGTTATTGCTGCTGACCAATTTGATATGGGGTACAACAGGAGCGCTGAAAGTCGCTTCTTTATTTGCAGCACGCCATTCAGCAAAATAGGCGCGAAGTTTATAATCGCCTTCTTTGAGCGCATTTATTGTGATAACCGTGTCCTTGGAACTTAAGCCATTGACCGCCTTGTCAACATATACAACCGACGGGTTATTGGCGTCAACAATAACAAGGTTACCCTTGGGATAATCAAACTCAACATGGAGGTTAACCTTGAATTCCTGAACATCGCAATTCATCTGAACAGGCTCCGCGGTAAACTCTTTAATCTTGGGCTCATGAAAATAAACCTCAAACACTTGGTGCGACTTAACCACACGCGACACGCTGCTTATCGCATGGAACTGAATGTCGTCAAGCGCAAAGTCATTACCTATCTTGAAAATGTTGTTGTTGAGGTTAACAACCGATATTTCCACATTGTCAGCATCCTCGTCAGCATAAAACGTAGCGGAACGCTGATGCCAAATGTTGTTGCGGTATTCGTCTGAATTAAGGTCAAGAACATCGCCAAGGTCTTTAGTCTTGCCATTATATTTGATGCGGAACTGAAGTTTTGCGGCATTGTCCATCTCGCCATAGTTATTGACATTAGCAGCCCAGAACGAAAACACGTATGTAGTACCTTGTTTAAGTTTTAGGTTGGGGCTCTTTGACGTGTTAGTGTACCACGCACGCTTGTTGGCGCCTGCCGAACCTGTCGCGGCATCAAACAGCGCAAAGTTGAGACCTGCGTCGGCGTCACGAGGTTGCACCTTAGCGTAGGTATTGAAGAAGTTGTTGGCATTGCGCACAACGGCAAATCCATTTTCCTCATACTTGCGGTGTTGGCAGTTGCCGTCGAGATATTCAACGCAGGGGTTTATGGATTCGTTGGTGTAGAAACTAACCTGATTGTTTGACGTTTCGGGATAATATCCCCAGAAATTATAGTCGCTGATAGTACTCTTATTACCTAATTGACCATAGTCATAGTTATCGGGCGATAGTTCATAACTGCCGTTGTCCATCAGGTCGTCGGTGTTGCCGGTAATTGGATAGTACTCCTTATAGACATAAGTCATGTGAGTGTCGTGGTCATACGTGTCTGTCGTGAAATTTTGCGCCTGACCGTCTGCCTTGTGATACTCTACGCCGTCAACAATCCACACATAATCGTTGTCGGGGTCGGCATCTTTCGGCTCAAGAGTAGCTGTTTCGCCAGTCAGCACATGTTTGGGTATTACTTCATAGGCCTGCTTGGAGTTAGGCACGGGTATCGTTATTGTCTTGCTGCAATTCGCTTGGTCGCCAGTAAAGTATGCTGTGGCTGTTGTTGTCTGACCATTGACTGTTGATGCCGGCACACCATGAAGCGAGAACGACTGCGGGCTTTTAGGATTAGAAATGCTTATCGACTTGCCGTCACACTCTATCACAAGGTTGCCACTGGCTTTACCAAATGCCACCATGCCATCGAGAGTATATGTGTTGTCATCTGCATTGACAGCACTAATGGCTGTCTCGAACGACGTGATAGCGCACGTCAAACCGCACTCTGGAGCATCTGTAGTCAACTTAATCAAGCGGCGGTAGGATGCATTATCGCAATGCATATAATAGTAAACAGCATTGGCGGAAGTCGGCAATAGATTGTCGCTAATGTCAATGTGACCAACCTCTCCCTTTACTACTTTCCAATTCAAACCATCGGTTGACATTAACCATGAGAAATTTTTTACATTTACATAGTCATAATTATCACCTATAGTGTTAAGCTTACGTGGGTGAAGAGAAAAAGGACCACCCAATGCGTCAGGGCAGATACTAATCTCATCAGCAGGCACACCATAACCAGCAAGTTGTGACTTCAGAGAATTATATGACGGTACTGAAAAAGAAGACCAGTTCACATCGTTTGAGCAATTTGCGCCTGTACTCCAAAACTTGCTTATCATGTTTAGGGACTTGTTTTCCGCTATTACGATGTTGCAAGACTGATTCCAAACGTTATTCCAGTTTGCCTCAGCTTTTTCTTTTCTTATAATAACGCATCTGTCCCACAACCCGGCTGGAATTTCTGCGCCATAAATATTGCCCATTATTCTATCTAATTCAACCCATGCGTCGCCTGTTGTCCAACTGCGCCAAATGTACATGTATATGTGCGCATTGTCAGCAGACCAGTTCAACGACTCGTGGCTCTGATTTACATCCACATAGAGCATATCTCCTTGCTCCACAACGCGTGCTGAAAGCGAAATAAACAAACTCAACAGCAAGGCTGTTATGAAATATCTTGTTTTCATGACTTATGCTTATTTTTTACTTTTGATGACTATTTTGTTGCTGTATTTGTTCTGCTTGTCGTCGGTGATGACTTTAACTTCAACACGGCGGTCAAGCGGCAACTCGTGGTTAACGTTCTCGTCGTTCTCCACCAGCGAACCGAAACTGATAACCTCTATGCGCTTGCGGCTCAAACCTTGCTCTACAAGGTAGTTGGCTACCGCTTCGGCACGACGGCGGGCAAGAGCCTCGTTGTGCTTGCGCAGACCTTCCTTAGACGCATGGCCCTGAATGGAGATGCGGACTGTGTCAGAGACTTCGGACAACACTTCGTTGATAGAACGCAGATAGGTTTTTGACTCCTCGGTAAGGACCGAACTGTCGAAGTCGAAATATATCTTATTGAACTTCTCAACCTTGACGGCGGCTTTCTTGATTGGCGAGAGTATAGTGTCAATATGTTCAACTGTAACTGTGTCATACCGCTCAACAAGACTTACAGTGGTGTCGCGGCGAGTGAAATAGTCGTAATATTCCACATCGCGGCGTTCCGGCTTACGTATCTTGCGCCAGTGCACACCTAATTTCAAGCCTGCCTCCCACGGACGCGATTTGCCTGCATTGGTGAGGCTGTATGCACTCTCATATCTGTCCATAAAGGCGTACTCCTTATCACTGCCCCAACCCAACTCACGCTTGTCGGAGTTGTTCACATCATTGGCGGAATAGGTGAAATAACCGCCAAGGAAAATATCAACCTGAGGAGTTACTTTGAAAAGCACACCCAAATCAGCAAATACGGCTATTGAATACTTTACGTTCATCTTGCCTTTGGCATCGTCATCACCCGTGTAGTCGCGAGTGCCAAACTCATGCATATTGCTCAAGTCAAGATTCCAGTTCGGATAATGGGCAGTATGCTCAAGTGTGCCGTCAAGCAATTTATACTTCTTGCCTACTTGGAACGACGGAGCCACACCAAAATCGGTAAAGAAACCTGCCTTTTTACCGGGCTTCCATGCTTGGAACTGCAGCGACACCGGTATGCCGAGATTATGCACCGTCTCGCGCTCACGCCATTCCTTTATGTCTGTGTGGTGAGTGTATTTCAGCTCGCTATCCGTGTCAGTCTGATCGCTCCACTCCTTGCTGCCTTCGAGGTGAGCATGGCTTGTGTAGTTCGACACCCATAAACCAACGCCTATACCGACGTTTTTATGGAAAAAATATGCGTACTGAAACTGAAGCAATGCGCTGAACGAACCATTGACATGACCATCAATTTCACCAACTTTTTTAAGCTCGTAACCCATGGTGCCATAGCCCAGTCCAAGATATGCCTCAATGTAGTGACCGCGGCGGTCCTGACTGTCCACAGGCAATGTCTCGACGCGGTGCTGCAAAGTGCTGTCGGGGGTCATGACAACGGTTGTCAAGGTGTCAGTGTAGTGCGAAATGTCATGCTTGACTGTGCGCACAATAGTGTCAAGGCGGTCATCAACAAGATGCACAACCTCGCGCGATGGGGTCAATTCCACATGGCGGACATCGCTAACCTTGGATGCCGGGCTCACATGACGCTCGGTCTGAACCTGTGAGCGCATGGGAAAAGCAAACAACGACAAGAAAGTTAAGCAAACTAATAACCGCCGAAATGTTGCTGCTAAAAACTTCTTATTCATAATTGTTAAAATAGTTTTATCATGGTATATTATATACCTAACTGTATTTCAAGGTATTAGCACTAAAAATCATATAACAAATGGGCAGGGGATAGTCCCCTGCCCTTTGCCATAGTTATCTTCTTACATCTATCAAATCCCACATTTGCTGGGTGAAAGACTTGTCTGCTATCAGGTCTTCAAGTTTTAGATGCATGCGGTAGCACCAGAAGTTGTCAGGATTATCAGGCACGTTAATTCGCTCGCCGTTCGGATCCTGAAGCCTTACACGCCCGTTGACCGCAAACCAGTCTTGCAGTGGCAGTATTACCCACATCGCAGGGCTATAAATGTGTTGCTTGATGATGGCCTCGGCAATCTCGGGAGTGCAATGCTCGGGAGCTTCACCCCACCAGCCCATCACATAGTTGTAGTAGCGCTGGGTGCGGCCGCGGTCTTCTTCCCACCATGCACGCAACGGATTCGTGTCATGAGTGCCGGTCGTGCAGACTGACAGATACGGAGCGTCGTTAGGATGAGCAAACTCTATCTTCGGATCCTTTGGCATGCGCTGAATCTCAAGAGACAATATCTGCAACTGCTGCATCACGTCAGGCACACAAGCCGGAACCATACCCAAATCTTCACCGCATACAAGCATGTCGGTCGAAGATACCAAGGTTGGCAATTTACGGAGGGCTGACTCCTTCCAAAACTCATTATGGCGATGATAGAAAAAGTCGTTATACAACTGGTTGAGCAACCATTTGTCATAATCCGACAACTCACGATAGGTGCGGCTACTGAGCATCGAGATGCGAGGATGAACCAATTCGGGGTTATGAAGGTCACGGACAAACAGAACCTCACAATGCAACTCATAGAGGCAGTTGCGCACATATATGCTGTGCTCGTCGGTTAGGTTATGGTCGCGGAAATATGCCTCAACTTTGCGCTGAGTGTCAAATTCCTCTTTGAAACGGAGCATTTCATAACCGCTGTCCTCAAAGAAATTGTCCTTAACCTGCATCCAAAGGTCGCCAAACATCTGCTGTATGAACCACGGACGAATATAAGGCTTCAACAAGCGATCCTCACTCAAGTTGATGCCACGGTCGCGCAGGTCCTGAATGCTGTAGGGAAGAGCCGGCGAAAAACAACCCGTCAAACCCCACACTGCACTCTTGGGCATTTCCCAAATGCGGAAGAAACCGAGAATGTGGTCGATGCGGTAGGCGTCGAAATACTTGCTCATCACCTGGAAACGACGGCGCCACCATGCAAAATTATCCTTAGCCATTACGTCCCAATTATACGTCGGGAAACCCCAGTTCTGACCACTTATTGAGAAATCATCGGGCGGAGCACCAGCCGAGCAATCCAAATTGAACAAATTAGGATACATCCAAGCGTCAACGCTGTTAGGGCTTATGCCAATGGGTATGTCACCCTTGATAGCAACACCTTTGCTATGAACATAATCCACAGCATCACGCAACTGCTTGTCAAGCAAATACTGTACCCAGAAATGTATTGCCACCTTGTCATAATCAGCGCTCTTGCTGCTCGACAATGCGTCAACATCCTGCAAATGATACTTCTTATATTTGGGCCACTTGCGGTAGTCGGGAGTACCATACTCGTCGCGCAGATAACTGAAAACAGCGTATGGCAACAGCCAAACCTTATTCTCCTCAAACCAGCGCTTGTAGTCGGCTGAAGCAAATACCTTCTTCGACGCCTCGGGATACATAAGACGTAAATAGTGCCACTTCTCGTCCACTACAGTCTGATAGTCTGTTATGGCAAGAGAATTAAGTTCACGCCTGCGCTCCTCAAAACGCTTACGCTCTGAGGCATCTTTCAACTCGCCAACATCATCCAAATGAATGTATAGGGGATTCAGGGCAAAGACCGAAACAGCGTTATAAGGATACGAATCTTTGAAGTTATGGAGCAATGTGGTGTCATTGATAGGCAGTGTCTGAATCATTTTCTGACCGGTTGACGCAGCCCAGTCGGCAAGCAACTTCAAGTCCTCAAACTCGCCTGTGCCAAAGTCCTTATCACTGCGCAGGCTAAACACCGGAACTGCAACGCCGGCACCACGCCAAGGACCTTGAGTGTAGCGGAAATTTTCATCGCACTGAATGCGGCGGCCATAGGAAGGAATACCACACAACACACGGTTTTCGCCCCATTCAAAATCGACTACATCACCACTGTGCAAGTCATATATAACATACTTATATTCAATAGGACTTTCAAGACGGCTCTTGTCACCCCTAACATTGACTGCGCAACGCCATAGCGGATAATCACTGCCGTCAAGTACCACCTTCTTACTCATGTCCCAACTGCCCAGTTCAGGTATGTTGCCGGTTATTGCAACTCCCTGCTCACGGGTTACGCGTGGCAAAAGAATCTCAAACTCCAAATTGCCCTTTGCAGCTACACGCCTGCGACCCTTATTGCGGCTAAACAAAGCTCCAACAAAAGCTTTGCTGCCAAATGTGTGGTCTAATGTCAATTCACGCCAATGGTCATGAACATCAGCAAATGATAGTGAACTGCTTAAAATCAATACACGCTCATGACCGTGTTCGTAGGTGAAATGTCCATCCTGACGGACTGCATAGCGGTACGACAACGCACTAACAAAATCCGAAAACTCAACATCGGCTTGCCAATGCTCGCCATCAACGCAGTGCATTAACAAAGGCTTGCGCTCTGTCCACTGGTGCAAACCGTCGCTGCCTATTATGCACAACTCCTGACCCCAATAGGTCCGATAGTCAATACTAAAACGTATTCTCATGTCTTATGTGTTAGGTATATTAATTTTTGGTATTAGTTTAGCAAACGCAAATATACTAATTTATTCTCAAAACAACCAAACTTTAACGCAAAAAAAAATTAACTGAACTTTTTATGCCACTCATCAAATTTAGCCACACAATCATCACCAAATTTAGATATGCTCTTCCTCGCCTCTTCATAACTCTTGGCACTATCTAAACGGGATTTTGAAAAAAATTTGTCGGCATAACAAATTATCTGCTCTTCAATGGTTTCTGGGGTAAAGTCGCGAACTGGCAGAGGAAGGTGCTGTTTCTCGATCATCTCGGCTGTCAAACCTGTGCCTGTATGGCGCTCTGCTATTCGGGCATATTCCTCCATACCTTCGTTACGCAACAACTCCGCACCCAGGCGACCGTGCATAATATAACGGTGAGTGCCATGACAACCTATGCCGGGAGCATCACAAAATACTATTCCTATGTCATGAAGCATAGAGCCATTCTCAAGAATATCCATATCAGCATTTAACTCAGGATGGCGGCGGGCTATTGACAATGACATATCGCGCACACTCGAACTATGACGCAATAAAATATCACGCAATTCCGTTTTTTCGGGATAGTAAGAATCTATTATATGTGATACTTCGGGACGAATCATAGGTTTACAACCACAAATTTACAAATTAATAAATTTATGGCAAAATAAAATCCAACAAATAAGCAATCGAAAACTACCAAACAAAATAAACGCTTACTACCAACAAGCAAAATAAACGGACAAAGTGAAAAAAATAGGGGATACATAACTGTATTCCCCTACTCTTTTACACTAAATTATAAAAGTCCGGTCTGATGAACGAATTTTTGTTTTAGTGATGATAAATTTTGTTTAGTAGTTTTCAGCCTTGAGCTGGAAGTACGCACGCGGGTGATTGCAAACAGGACATACTTCAGGAGCCTCTTTGCCAACGTGAATATGACCGCAGTTGCTGCACTGCCAAATCATGTCACCGTCGCGCGAGAACACCAAACCGCCTTCCACGTTTGCCAATAATTTGCGATACCTTTCCTCATGAGCTTTCTCAATTTCAGCTACTCCCTCAAAAAGAGCGGCTATTTCTTCAAAACCCTCTTCACGCGCCTCACGCGCCATACGGGGATACATGTCGGTCCATTCATCGTTCTCACCGCACGCTGCGTCAAGCAAATTTGCGGCTGTATCACCCAAACCATGGAATAACTTAAACCACATTTTGGCATGTTCTTTCTCTTGTGAGGCGGTTTCCTCAAACAAGGCTGCTATCTGAACATAACCTTCCTTTTTTGCCTTAGAAGCATAATAAGTGTACTTGTTGCGAGCCTGGCTTTCACCGGCAAAAGCTGCCTTTAAGTTAGCCTCTGTCTTTGTTCCTTTTAATTCTTTCATAATTGCTTAATTTTATTGATTTTAGTTTTATTGATTAGATTTTTATCACCATTACTTTTCCGTCTTTACTCAATATCTGAAGCAATTTGCCGCGCTCAAACCTTGAAGACGTATCTATATTATCTACTACTCTGATAAGTTTACCTGAATAATCATAAACCGACACACTCTTTATATCTTCTACACCGCTCAATCCTACACCTGACATATCTGTAAATGCTTTTACAGACGGAATATCAACTATTTCTATCGATGTTACTATGGGTTTTATTCCGTTTAGATAATGTTCCAAATTACTATAGCCATCACTACATATAATACTGCCGTCAATCACATCATTGGCATCCAAGCCATTGGAATTTTCCCATTCATCAGGAATACCATCCTCATCAGTGTCAACATACTTCAGCGGCTCATAAACAGGCCATCCGCCTACTACCGTAGGAGTGTCAATTATGCCTTTCATATCACCATAACTGCCACCGGCTGAAACTGTGCCGCTCCTCACCTCATTGACTATCCTATCGTCTTGAAAATCACGGTATGGTATATTACAACCAGCATCATTCAATACTTTCTCAAAACTCTCTTCAGCACTCTCTAAATTTGATGGCCATACTGATTCAACTTCTGGGGAGGGAGTAATACTTCTGAAAGTCCTCAACGACAACTCAAGATTGGTTTGATACGGGGCATATTTATACTGAACACCATAGTTCCAGTTATCTGCAGTTACTTCAGGAAATCCGAATATATAATTACCAGAAACATAATGGTTGCAATAATCACCTGTTATAGTATCACCATTTGCATTTTTAATAACACTTTGATCTATGCACACCAACCGGTGAGCCTTATTATTATATTTTATTTGCGTGCTGGTTGAGGTTGCAGGACCTTTTTTGTAATAATTATTTACCATATTAAGTTCATTACGCGACTCTGGACTGAAGTCGGGCTTTATCTCTAAACCATAGCCTGAATTATTGCTGCCCCAATTATACACCACATTATTACGATAGTCTATTATAGCAAGAGTGTCACCATTCCTCACACCATTGAAACGAACATTACGGGAATCATGATTTGCTATAAGATTATGGTGATAACTTGCAAACTGACCACCCCATACGCCACAATAGGAACGGTTACCTTTTTTATGATGAGCATTATACAAACCCTCATATATCATACACCACTGAACAGTAGTATTTTTAGTGTCATATATAGCCAGATTTTCTTCATTAGCCCAAGATAGTGTACAATGATCAATAATTACATTCTCGTAATTCTCTATGTCTGTACCATACGTAACGTAAGTGTCATCGGGTGGGGGAGTAGGCCTAAAATGAAGATACCGTATAATAACATTCTTGCGTCGAGGACCCCAATACCACATCTCGCTCGTTGTAGCACCATTAAAAAGCATATTACGACCACTAATACATATACCGCCTGGAGAACTCTGGCCTGCTATAGTCAAATTATCACGCTTAACCTTCAAATCACGCAATAATACTATATCACCGCTTACATTGAAAACTATTGTTAAAGGCTCGTAAAAAGTAACATTCTTACCCTCTATTTCTTTAACTTCCTTATGCTGTTCCAATGCCCATCTAAGCGTTCCTTTTACTGGATTATTATCATCTGTATAGTCTTCTAAACTGCTTACTGTAACAACTTTACCGCCACGACCGCCAGTAGCATACTTTCCAAAACCTTCTGCACCGGGAAATGAAAGTGTTTGACAATAACAAGACAATTCAACTGATAAAAATAATAATAATGAACTAAGAAACTCTTTCATACAAAAAAAATTTTAACTCGCAAATATAATCAAAATTTGTTAATAAATTGTTAATATCTGTTAATAACTACGTAAATAAATTTTAATAAAAAAATTTGCATATTCAAAATAAAAATTCATACAAATACTACTAACAAAACACCAAATTTTTTTCAATAAAATTAGTAAAAAATATAAAGAAACTTATTAACATTAACTACCGCATTTTAATTGGCAAAAAATCACTAACTTTGCATAAAGCAAAAAAAGTTATAAACACTTTCAACGCCCTTAAAACATCATCATATTTTTAGAATTAAATAAAAAATATATCTATATGAATAGTGCAGAGCTGATAGAAAAAATTAAAATCTTGCGTAATCAAAAGAATGCCATAATAATGGCTCATTATTACCAAACTCCTGACATTCAGGATATTGCTGATTTTATAGGAGATTCGTTGGCACTTGCACAACAGGCTGCTAAAACTTCGGCAGACATAATTGTGCTGTGTGGTGTTCATTTTATGGGTGAAACTGCTAAAATAATTTGTCCAGACAAAAAAGTTCTTGTACCTGATATTAATGCTGGATGCTCACTTGCTGACAGTTGTAAGGCTGATGAATTCCGCGAATTTGTTAAACAACACCCTGACCATACTGTTATTTCGTATGTTAACACTTCGGCAGAGGTCAAAGCTCTTACTGACATAGTTGTTACTTCTACTAATGCCAAAAAAATTGTTGACATGCTGCCACAAGACGAGAAAATAATATTCGGTCCTGACAGAAATCTTGGTAACTACATAAATTCTGTTACCGGACGGAATATGCTGCTTTGGAATGGCGCTTGCCATGTTCATGAGCAATTTTCAATAAAAGACCTACTATTACTTAAAGAAAAATATCCCGATGCTATAGTGTTAGCTCACCCGGAATGTAAATCGGTTTTGCTTAAATTAGCTGATGTGGTAGGAAGTACCCAAGCGCTGCTTAATTACGCTGTTAAGTATCCTGAAAAAAAGTATATTGTAGCAACTGAGTCAGGCATTTTACATGAGATGAAAAAACGTTGTCCCGAAACCTTTTTTGTGCCGGTTCCGCCAGAGGTTACTGAAGGTGGGGTAGGGTGTATGTGTAATGAGTGTAAATATATGAGAATGAACACTATGCAAAAACTTTATGAATGCCTGCTAAACGAGTCTAACGAAATTATTGTTGATGAGAAAATTGCTCGTGAGGCCATTAAGCCTATTAAGAGGATGCTCGAAATGTCCGTATAAAATTTAACACTAATAGGTAATTAGAATTTACATTTAGTGTATTATTATTTATTAGTAGTTTTTTTATTTGAGCATGGAAATTATGCTGGCATTGTTTTAATTCGTATATTATATTATTACTATTCTTCAATAGTAACAATTCTCTTTCCTTCAATTTCTGCCTTGATGTTAACTCTTACGGCATCTTCAGGCAGAAATTTTTCTATATTTTCAGGCCATTCAATAAAGCACCAGTTACCTGAATAGAAGTATGTGCCTAAATCTAAATCCTCAGCCTCTTTGTCACTGTTTATGCGGTAGCAGTCAAAATGATATATTTCGTCGCAGTCAGAGCCTTGATAGACGTTTATGATTGCAAATGTAGGACTATTTACGGTCTCGTTCACTCCAAGGCATTCACAGATCGATTTTATGAAAGTAGTTTTTCCGGCACCCATAGAACCATAAAATGCTATTACTCGTTTTTCACCTAATAATTCTAAAAAAAGTTCTGCTGATTTTGCTATTTTATCTAAACTTTCTATTATTATCTCTCTCATATTTTTCTCTCGTAATTTTTTATATTTTACTTTTATGCCATATACTGTTTCAACATTCTTTAGCAGTTTTCTACTTTTTAATAAATATATAATTATTCAATTTCAATAACAAAATTTTCAAATTCAATTTTCTCGCCTTTTACTATTTTTGCTCTTTTTCGGGTTTCTACTTCACCATTTCTTTTTACCATACCTTCTGTAACTACCATTTGAGCCATACCTCCATTTTCTACTAAGCAGCAGGCCTTCAAAAGTTGGATGAGTTGAATAAAATCTCCCTTCAGTTCAAATTTTATAATTTCCTTATTTTTTTTCATAATTTTAGTATGTTATAATTTTAGTATTTTCGACTATTTGACCGAAAAAAAATAAATATAAAAATCTCAAGCACTTATTTAAGTTCTAAAATAGTTGTAAAGTATTGATGCTCTGTTATTTCCAACTACTTTTGCCAGTTCTTCCTCTGTTGCCGATTTAGCGCGTTTTAGACTCTTAAAGTGCTTTAAAAGCTCTTTTTTTGTTTTTTCACCTATACCTTTGATGTTATCCAGTTCAGATGCGGTTTGTGACTTACTTCTTTTTTTTCTGTGGAAAGTTATAGCAACGCGGTGGACTTCGTCCTGTATATTTGTCAAAAGTTTGAAGAGTTCTTCCTTAACATTAAGTTGAACCACAACAGGTGGAAAACCAAACAGAAGTTCTGAAGTTCTGTGTTTGTCATTTTTAGCCAATCCAGCTATTGCTATTTTTAATCCTAATTCGTCCTCTACAATTTTTCTTATGGATTCCATTTGTCCGGCTCCACCGTCTGCTATAATTAAATCGGGTAGGGGACTGTCTTCATCCATCATACGTTTGTATCGTCTGTAAACTACTTCTCTCATTGATGCATAGTCATCAGGTCCTTCTACTGTTTTTATGTTGTAAGTTCTGTAGTCTTTTCTGCTTGGCTTGGCTTTTTTATACACTACGCATGCTGCTACAGCGTCACTTCCTGATATGTTAGAGTTGTCGAAACATTCTATATGCCATGGAATTTTAGGTAGTTTTAGTTTTGATTGAAGTTCTCCTAATAATCTTGCGGCACGTTGGTCTGGATTAAGTTTTTCCCTTTGTTTTAGTTTGTCTAACTTATATTGTTTAACATTATTTTGGGCTAAATCTAATAATTTTTTTGCCTCTCCCCGTTCAGGAATTTTTATTTCGATACCTTCAAAAAGACCATTTTCTGGCATGAAAGGTACGTATGCATGTTTGTTGTTACTTTCCAGTTGGTTGCGTAGTTCATATATTCCGTATGCGAGTATTTCCTCCCTTGTTTCATCCAAACGTTTGTTGTATTCTATAGTCTGACCGCCAACGACCATTCCATTGTTTATTTTTATAAGAGTTATATATGCCGTATTTTCATCATCCTCATATCCATATACGTCTGTTGATTTTTCCCTTATATTTGCCACAATGCTCTTTGAGCGGAATTTTTCGATTAAATCGTATTTTTTTCTAACTATTTCAGCTTCCTCAAAGCGCATTTCTGACGACAGCTGTTGCATCTCGTTCCACAGCTGATGACTTATTTCATTTGCATCACCCCTTATTATCTGTCTTATATGCTCTATGTGTTTCATATAGTCAGACTGGGTTTCTAAACCTTCACACACGCCGCTGCAGCGGTGTATGTGATATTTAAGGCATACCTTATATTTATTATTCTCTATGCGCTCGGGTAGAATAGGGGTTGAGCATGTGCGCAGAGGATAGAGATTATGAATAAGTTCAAGAAGTAGGTCTATAGTGTAACTGCTCGAATATGGACCATAGTATTCTGAACCATTTTTAATTATATTTCTTGTCTTGAATACTCGTGGAAAAGGTTCTTTTGTAATGCATATTGAAGGATAAGTCTTTCCGTCCTTAAGCAGTATGTTGTAGCGAGGCTGATATTTTTTTATAAGATTATTTTCCAGCAGAAATGCTTCCTGTTCGCTGCTTACTACAATATATTGCAGATGGTCTATTTGGCTTACCAGTTGATTTGTTTTTCTTGATTCGTGTGTTTTATTAAAGTAACTGATTACTCGGCGTTTTAGTTTCTTTGCCTTCCCAACATAAATTATCACGCCATCTTTGTTGAAATATTGATATACTCCAGGCAATTCAGGCAATGATTCTATTTGTTGTTTTAGCAGTTCTGTCATTTTTTTTGCTTTTTAGTAATGAATCAAACTATGCACTTCAATGTCTTCATCAAATTTTTCTCTGCCTTTCAGAAAGTCAAGTTCAGCAATAAAATTAGCATATATTTTTTTCACACCGAATTGTTTTACAAGTTTCACAGCCGCTGCCATAGTTCCGCCTGTAGCCAGTAAGTCGTCATGTACTAAAACGACATCATCTTTGTTAAGCGCGTCTTCGTGTATTTGTATAGTATCTTTACCATATTCTTTTGTATAAGTAATTTCGCGGCACTTTGCAGGCAATTTTCCTTTTTTTCTAATAGGCACGAATCCTGCGCCAAGACGCAGTGCCAAAGCAGGTGCCATTATAAATCCTCGCGACTCTATACCTATTATTTTTGTTATTCCTTTGTCTTTGTAGTACTCGTATAGCTCATTGTCAAGCCATTCAAGGCAGTCATGTCTTACAAATACAGTGGTCAAGTCCTTAAACATTATACCTTCATTAGGAAAGTCAGGAACGTTTCTAATGATTTTTTTAATTTCTTCCCTGTTCATAGTTTTAATTTTTAATATAGTTTTTTACTTTATTCTAATGTTCCACGTGGAACAATTTGTTTTTATCTGCCTAATAATACGAGCAATATATTGATGTCGTTCGGCGATATTCCTGGTATTCTTGAAGCCTGTCCTATATTGGCCGGATTAATTCGTGTCAACTTTTGACGCGCTTCCGTTGAAAGTGATTGAATGCTGTTGTAGTCCAAACGCCCGCGCAGTGGTATATTGTCATGCCTATGCAATTTTTCAGCTAACTCTCGCTCGCGTTCTATGTACCCGGCATACTTTATTTCTATCTCAGCAGCCTCAAGGACCTCATCATAATTATTTTTAATATGTTCGGTTAGAATTCGTAAACTCTCTACCTCGCTTATAAAATCCTTTAACGACAATTCAGGACGAGCCACCAAATCCCTTAACTTTGTCCCATAACTGATTTCTGAACTTCCTTTACTGCGTAGAAAACTGTTTATGTCTGCTGGTCGTATGTTGGTGTTTGAAGCCAATTCCAATATAGTGTCTATATGTTGCTTTTTCTCCATATATTGGCTGTGCCTGTCTTCTTTCACAAGTCCTATCTCATAACCACGCTCGGTGAGACGCCTGTCTGCATTGTCTTGCCGAAGCAGTATGCGGTATTCAGCCCTTGAGGTAAACATTCGGTATGGCTCATCAACACCTTTGGTGACCAAGTCATCAATCAAAACACCTATGTACGCCTCATCGCGCGACAGTGTGAAAGCTTCTTCTCCTTTTATCTTTCGGTGGGCGTTTATTCCTGCCACCAAACCTTGCCCGCCGGCTTCCTCATAACCTGTGGTGCCGTTTATCTGTCCGGCGAAAAACAGATTTTCAACAAGTTTTGTTTCAAGTGTGTGATAAAGTTGAGTAGGGTCAAAATAATTATACTCGATGGCATATCCAGGACGGTATATCTCTGCCTCCTCAAGTCCGCGGATAGTATGTATTGCACGTATCTGAATGTCAAGTGGCATAGAACTGCTGAAACCGTTGAGGTAATACTCATTGCTGTCCACACCTTCTGGTTCTATAAATAGTTGGTGTGATGTCTTGTCCGCAAAAGTTACTATTTTAGTTTCTATTGAAGGGCAATAGCGTGGACCTATAGATTGTATCTGGCCGTTGTAAAG
Source organism: Paludibacteraceae bacterium (assembly GCA_017454915.1). Lineage (GTDB taxonomy): Bacteria > Bacteroidota > Bacteroidia > Bacteroidales > Paludibacteraceae > UBA3747. The sequence continues at coordinate 3,508 of JAFTCC010000059.1, read as the reverse complement.
TGGCGAATCTTTTAGTCCTGAACGAAGTATCTCATGCGTCTTTTCATTAGTGTATGTTATCCAACAACTGCGTTGTTTGAGCCTTCTCTGCTCGTTTTCCATAAATGAAAAATGGTGGAAGTCATCATCGCCAATCTGTTCTGTGCATGCTCCGAAGTCTATTGTTTTGCCGTCAATGCGGCATGGTGTTCCTGTTTTCATCCTTGCCGTGCAGAATCCTATGCCTGACAACTGTTCGGCAATGCCATGTGATGCAGGTTCAGAAATCCTGCCACCGCTCACCTGCACTTTACCAAAATGCATTATTCCATCGAGAAAAGTTCCATTGGTAAGCACAACGGCCTTGGCAGTCATCTTAACACCAAGTTGAGTCTTTACGCCTACCACCTTCAAGCGCTTGCAATGCTCATTTGATATGGTTGAAGCTTCATTACTTTGCGCTTCTGACAATGTGTTGTGGCTTCCCGATTTCTCATCAAAAACTAATTCTGTTACGGTGTCTTGCCACATATATAGGTTATCAGTATGCGATAAGATGTTGGTCCAGTTTTCGATGAACTGTTTTCTGTCAGCCTGTGAGCGCGGACTCCACATTGCAGGACCTTTGCTGCGGTTTAACATTCTGAACTGTATAGCGCTGCGGTCTATAACTATCCCCATTTGTCCCCCAAGTGCATCTATTTCTCTGACTATTTGGCCTTTAGCTATACCGCCAATGGCAGGATTGCAACTCATCTGCGCAATCTTGTTCATGTCCATGGTTATAAGCAGAGTTTTACTGCCCATGTTAGCTGCTGCACACGCAGCCTCACAGCCGGCATGACCCGCTCCAACAACTATAACGTCATAATCAAAGTTCATCCAGTTATTTTTTTTGTTACAAATTTATTACAAACTTTTACCCAAACAAAGGTACGAAAATATAGTGAAATATCAGTGTCTTAATCTCTATTCAGTACAAATTATTTCATAATCCAATGGTTTATATTGTTTAGTACCACAAAAAATAGAAATTTGATTTATATTTTTTATTATAAAGGAATATCCCCGTCTGTTATTTTTTATGTGTAATTTTTTTGCTATATTTGCATCTCTAATGGGTGACCTAAGTTACGAGTATCAAGACGCAGTGATTGCTGCTAATTATGTAACAAAGGAGCAATGGGACAAACAATTTAGAAAACAAGGCGATTGAACTTGTATATTCAGTCCCTCAAAATACAAATATTGAAGATATAGAAAGAACTCTTCAAGAGTCATGCATTGCAGGTAGTAGTTTTCATTTTGGAACTAATACTTTAAACATTACTGCCTTCAGTGAAGAGGAAGCATTAGAAATTACTAACATATTAAAAAATACAGAATATTAGCAAAGAGAAATTAACTGCCAGAACTCAAGGTACTTGGACAATGAGCGCAGAAGAGTTGCGTATAAAACTTGGCTTTCCGAAAGTAGGCAACAAACAGGAGCTTGTATAATGCCTGCTCCAAGGCGCTCGCAGTCTGTGAAGCAGCAGAACAATTCACAGGAGAAGGACAAGAGCAACAACGACTAAAAGCAGCGCAAGACGCAGCAAGACAATGGGATGAACAACACATAGGTAAGCCACAGGAAACCCCAAGTCCATCAATAACCGACGAACTAATAGCCCATCTTGAAGGAATGGGCATAAAAGTCCACACAAGAGATGAAATGATAGCCTACCTTAACAAGCATGGTTTTACCAGTATCCAAGAGGCTATAGGAAACTATAATAATTCGATGTTTAATAATACAAAAAATACTACTTATGAAAAATCAAGACAGCAAGCAATCACAACAGCAGGAGAGTACTTCCAGCAGGCATACAAAAGAGTGGAAGAAACAGGCAATAGAGGAAGCCAAGGAAATAAAAACCAGACAAATGAGAGCCAGAGCCTACGAAGCGGAGTACATGAAGACGCAGCAAGACAATGGGATGAACAACACATAGGTAAGCCACAGGAAACCCCAAGTCCATCAATAATAGACGAACTCATAGCCCATCTTGAAGAAATGGGTATAAAAGTCCACACAAGCGATGAAGTTAATAGACTACCTTAACAAGCATGGTTTTACCAGTGTCCAAGAGGCTGTAAGAAGAAGAAAATTGTATAATAGTGATTTATCATCGGAAGAAATAACTAAAATTCAAAAATTCATTGAATCCTTATCCCCAAAGACTGATACTTCATATGGATTATATTTATTAGACCGAGAAAATAAAACAATCTATAAGTTTAATACTTCATTACGTCAGTATGACGAGAATAGACAAGATGGTCATGATGGCTTTGAAGTAATTGATAAAGTTAATATAAGCACTTTAACAGAGGAACAATTAAATAAATTAGAACATGAATACAAAGAAAGAAGACTTATTGATACAATCATTTCACGCATTAGGCATGAGAAAGGAAGCAGCGATTATAGCATTCTCAATGTTGAAGACAGACAAGCAGGCAGAAATGATGTTCTCTTGGATAGACAATCATCACAAGGAGAACCCATCGGAGGACGAAATAATACAAGCAGCAGAGCAAATCAAGGAGAAAGTGAAATAGCAACTTTCGCCACTCCTCAAGGAGAAGTCTATGGCTTTGTTGATGAGAAAGGTGACATATACCTTGATGAAACAATCATTACAGCTAAGCATCCCATACATGAGTTTACACACCTTTGGGACAGAATGGTATCAGAAAAAAGACCAGAATTTTGTATATTGAATTGCTTAAAAAACTGTTCTGGAGTCATTTTTTTGCTCTAAATTTTGATGTTCCGAAAAAAAACACTATTTTTGCGCTCGGATTGTGAAGGGGTCTATAGATACCATTCATGAACCACTACTCAACAGCTGGTGTTTTTCATCGGCTGTTGTTGTATATATAGACCATATTTTTGGATATTATAATAATCTCTCGTTGCTTATGACTTTGATTAAGATAATTTCTTACTTAGTTGTGAATTGCTTTCAAAATTGTTAACTTTGCGATAAATTACAGTTTGATTAGATTTGAAATATTTGATAGCGGAGTTGTGAATTGCTTTCAAAATTGTTAACTTTGCGATAAATTACAGCAACACTCGAAGCACATTACTAATATGAGAAGTTGTGAATTGCTTTCAAAATTGTTAACTTTGCGATAAATTACAGCTGGAGCAATACTGCGAGTTTAACTACCCAAGTTGTGAATTGCTTTCAAAATTGTTAACTTTGCGATAAATTACAGCTTCCAAAAGTGGCGAAATACAGAGCCTTGCGTTGTGAATTGCTTTCAAAATTGTTAACTTTGCGATAAATTACAGCGTTCGGAAAATTGTCTAATATCAAGCCCTGGTTGTGAATTGCTTTCAAAATTGTTAACTTTGCGATAAATTACAGCTTGCATACAACCAAAAACAATAACGATTAAGTTGTGAATTGCTTTCAAAATTGTTAACTTTGCGATAAATTACAGCATTGCGACCCCCTGACCCCTCGCAAATTGC
>JAFTCC010000058.1 GCA_017454915.1 Paludibacteraceae bacterium | reverse complement strand
TTGTCTTTTTTGTTTCTTTTTGGCATCTTTTTGCTTTTTGCTCGGTCATTATGCCCGCATAACTCCCTCGTTCAAAGACAAAAATCCGCTCAAAAATAATCCAAAAAATCCTAATAATTCTAATGACCGATTTGGGTTAAAAAAAGACTTCAGGAAACGCTCAATATCAATAAAAAGAGAGAAAAAGCATTTTTTAGCGCACAAAAGTTTGTGTAATTAAAAAAAAAGCATTACCTTTGCAGTCGCAATTGCCGGAAGGCGTTGATTCGCTAGCTCAGCTGGTAGAGCACATCCCTTTTAAGGATGGGGTCTTGGGTTCGAACCCCAAGCGAATCACGAAGAGGAAACCAAACGTTTCCTCTTTTCGCTTTATAAAGGGTTCTCACCCAAGGGTTCTTTGGCGCTATGCTTAAAAGCGTCTCTAAGGAGCCGAAACGAACCCCAAGCGAATCACGAAGAGGAAACTAAACGTTTCCTCTTTTCGCTTTATAAAAGGGGTTCTCACCCAAGGGTTCTTTGGCGCTATGCTTAAAAGCGTCTCTAAGGAGCCGAGACGAACCCCAAGCGAATCACGAAGAGGAAACTATACGTTTCCTCTTTTCGCTTTTATGGAGCAGGACGATTTGACGATTTTACAATTAGGTTCTGCCAAAGTCCAGACTAATTGATGATGGGCAATTTGTAATTTTTATATACGCATCATGATATGCATCATGCTGCGCTCTCGAGCAAAATCACAGTAAAATAGCGAGTAATATGCTTATCACTAATCGGTTAGATTAGTTTGCAAAGCTGCAAGCAACCGTTTCGCCGCCCGTTCCACCACAGCAAATTCTTCAATTATCGGGCTGGTGTAGAACACTGCGACTTTGAGCGGAATGCCATTGGTGCGGCAATATTCTTCAAGTTCTTGGCAGTGGAGTCGCAATGCCTCACGCATCAGCCTTTTGCACCTGTTGCGGTCAACAGCATGCTTAAAGATTTTCTTGCGCGCAACCAGCACAAACTGCATCACAGGCTTTCCGCCATCCATAACCATCCACTTGCATGATAACGGGAAGGCACGCAGCCAATGACCTTGCGACATCAGCATTGATATGCCTTGCTGACCCTTTAGACTATAACGTCGCGGAAATATGTTGCGGCAAGATGACATCAAAACGATAGATATTATTATAATAAGATAGCCTTGTGGAAGAAAAAATAGGACACGCTAAATTGCGTGTCCGTACTATAAGATATAAAGCGTTAATTATTATTCTGCACTCCAGACTAATGACGGATACGCTTATGATTTTCGTGCAGAAAATCGTCCATTGCAGCCGAAATGCTTGTGTACTGTGGGCTTGGCACCGCTATGTCCACTCTAAATCCAGCCTCTTCCGCCGCTCGGGCTGTGGCTTCGCCAAGTGTGGCAAGCGCACGCTCGCCTTGTTCAAAGTCAGGGAATGTCTCTTTGATGGCACGCACGCCCGACGGTGTATAAACTACAATCATGTCATGCGTGATAGGCTTATCAGGCGAAAGGTTCTTAACTGTGCGATACATCACTGCGCGGTCAACCAAAACCTCGTATTGCTCAAACACTGACCAGTACTTCTCGGCATTCACGTCGCTGGTAACCATGAGGAACTTCTCTTCTTCTTTCTTTTTCATCAGCGCCACGAGGGTTTCAAAGTTGCTGTCGGGGGCAAAAAACACCTTGCGTTTGCGGTATGTGATGTACTTTTGCAGATAGTGGGCTATTTTTTCCGTGGTGCAGAAATACTTCATGTCTGACGACACCTCAATCCTCATTTCCTTGCACAGGCGGAAGAAATGGTCAATGCCATGCCTTGAGTTAAACACTATTGCGGTATGGCTTGGAATGTCAACTTTCTGGGTACGATATTCTTGAGCGTGTATGGGGTCAATGCGTATCAACTGGTTAAAGTCTATTTTTACTCCATACTTCTTCTCTAAATCAAAATAAGGCGAGTGCGGATCGGATGGATAAGGTTGCGAAATGAGAATTGTCTTAACTTTCAACATATTACTTCTTTCAGATTATACCTGCCTATTTCTCTGATTTTCAAGGCATTTAACACATAGTTAGGTACACGCTGACCATCAGCATGAACGGTAGAATTTCGACCATGCAAAGGTACAAAAAAATATGCAAAAAGTCTATTATTTCGCCGAAAAAGTGCTGTAGTATTTTTACCACTCCAATAATAGCGAACGCTAACGCTGTTATTATCAGCATTATTGATGAAACAATAGTCAAATTTTCTGGCAAAAAAAGCCTCATGCACACGGCGGCAAAAACACCTAATGCAGCAAAAAAATGGCATTGCGCTACCGTGGGACTCTGTTCTGAAAAGCGCTTGAAATCAAAAAAAACATAAAACACCAGTGCCATCAGCACCGTTTTTATCACAAGCCATGATGCCACACATGCCATAGCCTTCAAGAATACAGAATGTGAGCAAGTCTGCGGGTGATAGCACCACAAGAAAAGCCCAAGCGAGAACGAAATGAGCGTGAACAGGGCGGAGGACACTATGGTGCGCAGGTCGGTAAACGACGTTGGTGAGAAAATGCTTTGCCGCTTCTGTATTCCCAAAAGAGCCTGTATGCGGCTTTTGATTAAGCCCGGTGTGAAAATCATTGCCACACAGAGACATACTAAATCGGCAACAAGCCACCAGAATAGCCATGACGATGACCACGGCGAAACGACACGCTCAATGCCTTCGTACAGTGTGGGATGGCAATACTCTATATGTGGTATCAGCGATAATATCATTGCAGTGCGGATGCTACGTCATTAACTATGTGATACAGCGGGCGCTCCGAAAAGCGTATAAATTGTTCGTCGCGCATTTTTTCCAACTGCCGGCAGAGGTCGTCATAAAAGCCATAGGAATTAACGAGATAAATATCCGCATCCAGCAGCCCTAACTGCCGAAGTACCACAGCCTCGAAAAACTCATCCATAGTGCCAGGACCTCCGGCAAGCACGACAATGCGGTCTGAATGGTCAAGCAAGTAGCGTTTACGCTCCTGCATATCTGCCGTTACTATAAGTTCATGAAGCCCATCAAGACTCCAGCCATTGTCAACCATAAACTGCGGTATCACACCAACCACATAACCGTTATTGGCAAGGCACGCTTCAGCAGCGGCGAGCATAAGTCCCATGTTACCGGCGCCGTAAAGCAATTTGTCGCCGCGGCGAGCAACTGCCGCGCCAAATTCTGATGCGACATCAAAATAACGTTGAGGAACGCGAGTGCCTGAAGCACAGAATAAACATATATTCATGAAGAGAGGGTTATTTTATTTTTTGAGTACAAATTAAAATCGCAAAGTAGCCGCTGTCTATTTATTTTTCAGTCCACATCAATCGCCCACTTCAAGCAGTTGCCTTGTCTGCGTCAGTGCCGCCTCGGTTTCAGACATCACGAGCAGCGTGTCACCGGGTTCGAGCACTGTGTGACCGCGCGGAATGAAATAGCGCCGTTTTCTTTTCACCATTGCCACCAACGTATGCTCTGGCAGGTTGAGGTCAATGAGCCTGTTGCCCATGCGGAGCATCTGCGGCTCAACTTTTATTTCCGCCATGCTGCTACTGATGTCATCCGAGAAGTCAACGTCAAATTCCGTAAGTTTGTCCTTAGGCTTAACGGGCAAATCGAGTTTCAGCCAGTGTGCCACCGTGGGTACCAGCGTGCCTTGGAACAACATTGATAGCAGAGTGATGAAAAACACGATGTTAAAGATACTCTGCGAGTTATCCACCTCCGCAATCCACGGATATGTGGCAAACACAATTGGAACGGCACCCCTCAATCCCACAAAACTGACAAAAGTCAGTCCTCGCTTGCTAAACTTGCGGAATGGCGCAAGGCACAGCCACGTGGCAATTGGTCGCGCTACAAACATCATGAAAACACCTATCACACATCCCAGTTTGGCAACCGGCAGCATCTGGCTGGGATTAGCGAGCAGACCAAGTGTGAGGAACATCACAATCTGGGCGAGCCATGTCAGACCCTCGAAAAAGCGCACAGAACTGCGTTTATGGACAAAGCGACGGTTGCCAAGGAGCAAGCCGCCAACATACACAGCCAAATAGCCGTTACCGCCAATGACAGATGTTGCACTATAAATGAAAAAGGCTATCACCAGCAGCAGCACAGAGTAGATGGCATCGTTATCAAGGTTGATGCGGTTAATAACATACAATGAGAGCCTGCCAAACACGATGCCGCCGAGCAACCCGACAAACAGCTGTCTGAAGAACGTCCACACAATAAATCCTGCTCCCACATCGCCCTGAAGCAACTGTATCAGGACTATCGTCAGCAAATATGCCATCGGGTCGTTGGAGCCCGACTCAAGTTCGAGCAACGGGCGCAGGTTTTCCTTCAGTGACAACCCTTTGCTGCGCAATATGGCAAATACCGATGCCGAATCTGTGCTTGACATCACAGCCGCCAATAGCAACGACTCCACAAGCCCGAACTTAAAGGCTGTGAACCAGTTTTTAGACACCAAATACACAAAGGTGCCGCATATCAGCGCAGTAATCAGCACACCCGCCGTGGCGAGCACCAAACCCGGGGCTATAACCGGGCGTATGTCGGCAAAGCGGGTGTCCATACCGCCCGAAAACAATATGATCACCAATGCCAGCACACCGACATACTGCGCAAGCTTCGGATTATCAAATTCAACGATGTCAAGCCCATCGCTTCCGGCAATAAATCCGACAAGCAGGAAGAACAACAGCACCGGCACTCCAAAACGCGAACTGGCTTTGCCGATTGCGATGCTGAAAAACATCAGCAGAGAACCAACAAGTAGAAAAGCTTCCATAAAACGACACAACCTGTTACGGGCGCCAGAACATTAAGTCTATGCCCGAATCTGGTTAAACCGAAATTTTAACATTTTTCCAGCACTCTCAGCAACCATTTGTAAGTACGTTGCGTCGATTCAATACTTAATTTCTCTGAGGGCGAGTGCACACCTGTCATTTGCGGTCCGAACGAAATCATGTCCAGCCCGGGATATTTCTCGAGGAATAGTCCGCATTCCAGTCCGGCATGTATAGCCTTGACTTCGGGTTCCTCGCCAAACAAATCCTTATATGCTCTCACTGCCGCCTCCAGTATCGGACTTGAGGTGTCAGGTTTCCAGCCCGGGTAGCCGTCACCATGAGTAACCGAAAAACCGCCAAGGACAAGAGAGCACTCCACTTTGTTTTTAATGTCATGTTTCGCGCTTTCGGTGGAACTGCGCTGACTCGTGTTGATGATGATGTTGCCGTCCTTAATTTTCACCGACGCAAGGTTAGTAGATGTTTCCACCAGCCCCGGAATGTCGCGGCTCATTGCGACAACGCCGTGAGGGCAGGCGTAAAGCGTTCTCACCAGCCTCTGCGTAAGTTCTGCAGTCATTGCCTTCGCCGGTAAAACAGCACTCTCAAGGTCTGCTCGCAAACCATCTTCTATGCCCTTGTACTCAAGTTCCCAATCAGCGGCGATGCGGTTCAGCACCACCCGCAGTTCCTCTTTCCTGCCCATCGGCACGCACACTGTGGCGCATGCCTCACGTGCGATGGCATTGCGCAGATTGCCGCCGTCAATGTCGGCAATGCGCATCTCGCCACCTTGCATAATGGCAAAGAGATAGCGTGCGAGCAACTGGTTAGCGTTGGCGCGGCCTTTGTTGATGTCATCACCGCTGTGCCCGCCAACAAGTCCGCTTATGCTTACTCGAGCGCAGAACCATCCTGAGGGCGCGGGCTCCATAATGCACGGTGTGGTAGCCAGCGTGTCTATGCCGCCGGCGCAACCTATGAACACCTGACCATCGTCCTCGCTGTCAAGGTTTATTAGCTGCTTGGCGGTGAGCATGCCCTTGCCAAGGTTGAAGGCGCCTGTCAGTCCGGTTTCCTCATCAACAGTGAACAGGCACTCCAATGCGGGGTGAGCCACGTCCTTTGAGGCGAGCACGGCGAGAGCCATCGACATACCGATGCCGTCATCAGCTCCAAGCGTAGTGCCTCGTGCATGCACCCAGCCGTCTTCCACATAGGTGTTGATAGGGTCATGCATGAAATCGTGTTCCACGCCGCCATCTTTTTCGCACACCATGTCCATGTGTGCCTGAAGTATCACTGGCGCGGCACTCTCCATGCCTTGTGATGCAGGCTTGCGGATAACAACATTGCCAATAGCATCCACCTGGCACTCCAAGCCATGACTGTCAGCCCATTGCCGCAGATATTCATTTATTTTGCCCTCGTGCTTACTCGGACGGGGCACTCGCGTGATTGATTCAAATTCCGCAAAAACCTCTCTCGGTTCTAAATTTTCTAACATTGTCTTTTGTAAGTTCTTTATATTAAACAAATCATTTTTCTTTTCCTAATTCAGTTGGGGCAATCAGCGGCAGCCAGTGTTCGCCGAACCCGGGGCGGCGAATGCTGTCAACCATGCCCTCCGGCGTGGTGTAAAACACTCCATTTGTTTCCTTTTTCACCGCTCCGTCAACATATTTGACAAGCAGGAAGTTGCCCAGCCTATCCCAATAGCGCGTCAGTTCCTCCGCCATTTGAGCCGACTCTTTGCTCAGATATTTTTGTGCCCGCCCAGCGCTGACGGCCTCCGCAGTATTGTCGCCGTCAACCACCCAGCGGTTGAACTTCTCGTCCCATAATTTCTGGTGCTTTCGTATGTCGCCCATAATACTGTCATAGCGCATGAAGTACGCCATGTTGGCGACCCTGTTGAAAGTCCAGAACGCAGATGTCGGCGAATATTCCGACAAGCTTCCGTTCTTGCCGCTGAAGCACTCAGGCACTATCGTAGAGCACGAGAAAAATGGCACCATCACACTCGCCGAAGCGTCATCCACGCCGAACCAGAACACACCGCCAGTCTGTTGAGGTGCTCCGGGGCGCATTTGCGCCACAAAGCACCATCCCGTCTGTTGCGTAGCCACAGGGCGCGCATACCAGTATTTCTGACCATTGACGGTGAAACTCAAAGGCGTTTCACGAACTTTGCTGTGGTGCGGTCCAGCACCCACACCTTGCGTTATGTCAAGCGGTGTGCCCTCAAACTGGTCGCGCATAAATTCTTTGAAGTCTTGCGCCGACACCTTTCGGTCGGGTTTGACCCACAAAGGCAGCGTCTCACCGCCATTCCCCAACACGTATGGCAAGTAGCGGTCAACGGCGGCGTTAACTTTGCGGAATATGCTCCACACGCGCGTCTCGCACACAAACAAGCCGCTGAAGTCTAAAGGGCAGTAAGCGTCCGCAAAACTGAAATCCGCATCATCGCCACTGTAATAGCCTTTGCGGCGAGCGAATTCGACCACGTCCTCACTCCACATCCAGCGGTCCTTGGAAGCGTTAAAATCAATATGCCTGATACGCGCCTGGTTGGCATGGCCCGCAACGCAATCATCAGGAATACGCACTGCAGCCCACACAGCGCCTTTCTCATCAGGACCCTTGCCTATCAGCTCAAGAATCCACACCTCGCGCGGGTCGCCAACGGAAAACGACTCGCCAGTGCTGTAGTAGCCATATTCCTGCACGAGCGATGTCATCACACTTATCGCCTCACGGGCTGTGCGCGAACGCTCCAAGGCTATATATATCAGACTTCCATAGTCTATTACGCCAGTTGTATCCTGCAACTCCTCGCGGCCCGTGAATGTCGTTTCACCTATCGTAACCTGATGCTCGTTCATGTTGCCCACCACACGGTAAGTATGGGCAACTTCAGGTACCTCACCAAGATATTTACCTGTGTCCCAATCAAATATCTTGCGCACCGAGCCTTTCTTGTGGTCGCGGGCCGGAGTGATGGTCAACGAGCCGTAGAGCGAATAACTGTCAGCAGCATAACTGATAAGCGTACTGCCGTCAACAGTGGCATTACGTCCAGCCAAAAAATTGGTGCAGCACCATGAAGGTACAAATAAAAATGACAATAAGACAATGACAAAAAAACGGGCAAATAATCTTTTCATATCTCGTAAACTAATCATTAAACACTACCGTATTTCTCTTTCATGCAAAGTTAGCAAAAAAAAACGATACAGCCACAAGCCGCACCGAGTATGGATTTCAGAAAGACCAAGACTATTGTGCCAGTAAAAGGCACAAAAAAAAGGTTGTCTCACGACAACCCAATCTTCATTAACCTTAAAAAATCTAATACCATGAAAAACACGATGCAAAGTTAATGCTTTTTTTTGAATCTGCAAACATTTTGTAAGAAAAATTGTGAAAAAAATTGATTTTTTTAAGAAAATTTTCAATTTTCCTTAATTTTTGACACAAAAAGCCTCTATTTTGCCAAAATAAAATATATTTCTTATCTTTGTGAAAAAACATTGGTAACCATGACCATAATTCACTTAATATCAAACAAAGTGTGGGGCGGCGGTGAAAAGTACGCCCTCGACCTTATCCTTCGTCAGCGTGCCGAAGGACACGAAACGTTAGCCATAACCAAGGGCATAGCGGATGTTGATACGCACCTCATTGAGGCAGGCATAACAACTATCAATCTTCCGCTACGTGGTTTCTTTGACCTCAAAAGCGCATACGGCATCGCAAAATTGTTGCGTTCACACGACAAAACCGAGAGTGTTGTGATACACGCCCACAACTTCAACGATGCATTCGTGGCCATGCATTCCCGCCGTTTGGCTTGGCGGAGGTCGCCACGCATTGTCGTAACAAGGCATCTTGTGAAAAAAGCCAAGACATGGCTCCCATACAATATCCTATACCGCAACATCGACGCGCTCATTTTCGTTTCAGAACTTGCACGCGACACTTTTCTCAAATCCAATCCCCGCACAGGCAACTGCGACATACGGGTCATACATAATGCCGTTGACGTTCCGCACAACATTGTGCCAACAGACCTGCGCAGCTTTTACGGGTTAGGCAGCGACACTATAATAGCTATGTTTCACGGCAGGCTGACAAAAGAAAAGGGACTGGACACACTTGTGGAAGCACTGGCAAAATGCAGCAACAAAAAAATACACTTGCTCATCACCGGAACAGGCGATGAGCGCTATGTTGAGCGGATTGAAAAACGAGTAAAAAAACTCAAACTCAGCGAACGGATTACGATGACAGGCTTTCAAAAGGATGTGAAACCACTTATCGCAGGTTGCGACTTTGGTGTGATACCTACTATCGCTCCAGAGTCATTCGGACTGGCTTGCGCAGAATATATGGCACAGGGGAAGGCCATCATCAGCACCGACAACGGGGCACAAAAAGAATTCATAAGCAATGGAGAAAACGGTCTGCTTGTGCCACCGTCTGACGACTTAGCACTGGCAGCCGCCATGCAGCTGCTCGCAGGGGAAAGCGAGTTGAGGGATAAATTGGGCAAGGCAGCAAGGCAGACTGTCATATCCACACTAAATTACGACATTTTCTACAACAACACCATGGACACATACCACAACTGAAAGTTTGGCAAAAGGGGCTTTTAGCAGTGGCTACGCTGTGTTTGGCGACCGCATAAACCCAAATCGGTCATTAGACCGACAAGTTTGGGGCAGTGCTTACAAAAAGTAGTCTATTATTGTCTTTTTTGTTTCTTTTTGGCTTATTTTGCCTTTTGCTCGGTCATTATGCCCGCATAACTCCCTCGTTCAAAGACAAAAATCCGCTCAAAAATAATTCAAAAAATCCTAATAATTCTAATGACCGATTTGGGATAAATAGCAAATCGGGCTGCAACCAAAAAGTTTGCAGCCCGATTTATTTCGCCATAAGTTGAATTTGGAAATTCAATGAACATTCATAAACTCCACTACTGCATAGCAAGAATTTGAATCATTTTTCTCTTGTGACAACACATTGCTAACCGAGGAGTTCTTTCGCCAGAGCCGGGACATCAACTCCCGAGAAGTTGCCTGACGACATCATGAGCAGCGCTGTGTTGCCATAATCCAATTGGTGCAGCCGCTTCACGAGTTCGGCGCTATCGGTGAACACGACGAGGTCCTCACGCCCGAAAGCTTGTTTAACTTCTTCTGCCGTTATTGGTTTAAGACGCTTATGCTCTACCACTTGTGGGTTGAAATAAACGAAAGCCACGTCGGCGAGTTCCATACACCCTTTGTATTGAGGCAGAAAGTCGGCAGTGAGGCTGCTGAACGTGTGAAGTTCCATGCAAGCCACAAGACGTTTGCCGGGATATTGTTCACTAACAGCGTTAATCGTGGCACGCAGTTTAGATGGTGAATGGGCAAAATCGCGGAAAGCGACGCTGTCTTTGGCTTCGGCAATTTTCTCAAGACGGTTGCTTGCGCCTCCGAAAGTCTTGATGGCATCGAAGAAGGCCTTATCGCTTATGCCAAGTTGCAGACATGCGAGGCGGGCAGCATTAAGGTTCTGAAGATTGTGTTTGCCAAACACCTTGAGGGGCACGTCACCATTGCGCGTAACGGCATAGGTAACTCCATCAACAACTTTGTGCTCAAGTGTTGAATAGGGGAATGCGATTATGTCCCGCCTTAAGTGTTGTACTATTCTATTCAGGTTTTCATCGTCGGAGCAGTAAATAAGCCTACCCTGCGCCTCCATCAGGTCAACGAACATCTGGAACTGCTTGCAGTAGATGTCGAACGTGGGGAAAACGTTAATATGGTCCCACGCGATGCCTGTCAGCACAGCTATGTGCGGTTTGTAGATATGGAATTTGGGACGAGGGTCAATGGGTGATGTGAGATATTCGTCGCCTTCAAACACCGCCACGCGCGATGACGGGCTAAGGCGCACCATAGTGTCAAACCCTTCTATCTGAGCACCCACCATGAAGTCGGCATCCATTCCAACGTGCTTGAGCACATGAAGTATCATTGCCGTGGTCGTCGTTTTGCCATGACTGCCACCCACCACAATCCTTGTTTTTGAGCGTGTCTGTTCGTAGAGGTACTCAGGAAAACTGTAAATCCTCAACCCGAGTTGCTGAGCTTTTTTCAGTTCCGGATTATCTGCTGTGGCATGCATTCCAAGAATCACGGCTTCGAGGTCTGGCGTGATGCGCTCGGGGTACCAACCCATCTTGGCCGGCAACAGCCCTTTGGCTGCCAGACGGCTGCGGGACGGCTCAAAAATCTCGTCATCAGAGCCGGTAACTTGATACCACGGTATCTCATTCATGGCGAGCGCGAGGTTATGCATCGCGGCGCCACCTATGGCTATGAAATGGATTTTCTTCATATTGTTCAGATTTTTAAGGTTACTTGTTTATTTGTTTTTACTGCAACTTCATTCTGTACACAGAACCTGGTGCTATAGCAATCAGATTTTTATCTTCGAGCGAGAACAACAGGGCTGAAATTTTGTGAAACGGCAAGCCCGCCAAAGGGACGATGTCGTTAACCTGGAGCCCGTCGGGATATTGCGCAAGTATGTCAGCAATTTTCTGCTCATCAGCCGTCAGCGGCTCAAACATCTCTGTCTGCCTCGGCTGCGGCTTGGCATCCCATGCCATGGCACCCACAATATCTTGCGCCGACTCCACCAATGCCGCCACATTGCGCTTTATCAGCTGATTGCAGCCCGCGCTGACATCATCGTTAATACGCCCCGGCACAGCCATCACATCGCGGTTATACTCCAAAGCATAATGCGCTGTTATCAATGAGCCGCCTTTGGATTTCGATTCAACGACTATCACCACATCCGCAAGTCCAGCTATTATTCTGTCGCGCTGCACAAAGTTAGGTCCATCGGGCTGTGTGCCACTATGGTACTCTGTTATCAAGGCACCGTTTTCAATGATTTTCTTGGCAGTGTCGCGGTGTGTGCTTGGATAAACTCTGTCCAATCCATGCCCCATCACAGCAAGTGTAGGCACGCCACTTTTCAGAGCAGCACGATGGGCTGCGACGTCAATGCCGTATGCCAAACCGCTAATTATGACAACATTAGGCACAAGTGCCGCAAGGTCGCTGACTATTTTGGAGCACACGTCTTTGCCGTATGAGGTTGGCGAGCGCGTGCCCACCACACTCACGTAGTGAGCATCGCTGTCAACGTCAAAGTTGCCGAGTGTGTACAACACAAGCGGTGCGTCGTCACAGTTGAGCAGCCGTTGGGGATAACCTGCATGACCATACACGAGGGCACGCATGCCATGCTTATCTATGAACTCCAACTCTTTGGAGGCAATGTCTTGGCAGCGCGTATCAGAAAAATCGCAGTTGCGGAGCGACATTCCGCAGCGCGCTTCAACAGTTTGGCGGTCGCCAGTGAACACACGCGGCAAGTCTGAACCATAAGCCTTAAGCAAGGCGTGCGCTGTCCGCAAACCTACTCCGCGAACCTCGCCCAAGGCTATGACAGACTCAAGAAATTGCATAAATGCCAAATTACCGGAACTACAACTTACGAAGCAGGTTCTTCATGTCCACTGCGTCGGTGATGATACCGTGCAGGCTTTCAATCGGAACTCGTTCTTGGCGCATGTCGTCGCGGTAGCGTATTGTGACACAATTGTCGTTGAGAGTGTCGTGATCCACGGTGATGCAGAACGGTGTGCCCACTGCATCCTGACGGCGGTAGCGCTTGCCGATAGAGTCTTTCTCGTCGTATGTTGTCTTGACGTCAAACTTGAGCATATTGACAATCTCACGGGCCTTTTCGGGCAGTCCGTCTTTTTTGACGAGAGGCATGACGCACGCTTTAACAGGCGCAAGCACAGGAGGCAGTTTGAGAACCACGCGGCTGTCGCCACCATCAAGTTGCTCCTCATGATATGCAGCGCTGAGCACCGAAAGGAACATGCGGTCAACACCTATGGACGTTTCAATGACATACGGGGTATAGCTCTGGTTAAGTTCAGGGTCAAAATACTCTATTTTCTTACCGCTGAACTTGGCGTGTTGGCTAAGGTCGAAATTTGTGCGGCTGTGTATGCCCTCGACTTCCTTGAAGCCAAACGGCATCTCAAATTCAATGTCGGTAGCGGCATTAGCGTAGTGAGCCAATTTCTCGTGGTCATGGTAGCGGTACTTGTTGTCGCCAAGCCCAAGAGCCTTGTGCCAGCGAAGGCGGAACTCTTTCCAGTGCTGGAACCACTGCATCTCCTCGCCGGGGCGGACAAAAAACTGCATCTCCATCTGCTCAAACTCGCGCATGCGGAATATAAACTGGCGCGCAACTATTTCATTGCGGAATGCCTTGCCTATCTGCGCAATGCCGAAAGGAATTTTCATGCGTCCGGTTTTTTGCACGTTGAGGAAATTCACGAATATGCCCTGAGCCGTTTCCGGACGGAGATATATCTTTGTTGTGCCGTCGGCGGTGGAGCCCATCTCGGTTGAGAACATCAGGTTGAACTGACGCACGTCAGTCCAGTTGCGCGTTCCGCTGATGGGGCACACAATTTCCTCGTCAACGATAATTTGCTTGAGCATCTCAAGGTCCATGGCGTTCATTGCGTCAGAATACCTCTGGTGTAGTTCGTCAAAATGCTTCTGGTGCTCAAGCACGCGGGGATTAGTTTCACGGAATTTCTGTTCATCAAAGGCGTCGCCGAAACGCTTGCGCGCCTTCTCAACCTCCTTGTTAATTTTTTCTTCTATTTTTGCCAGTTGCTCCTCTATCAGGACATCAGCACGGTAGCGTTTTTTGCTGTCACGATTGTCAATCAGCGGGTCGTTGAAAGCGTCAACGTGTCCTGATGCCTTCCACGTGGTTGGATGCATGAATATAGCGGCATCAATGCCCACAATGTTCTCGTGCAGCAGAACCATGCTGTCCCACCAGTATTTCTTTATGTTGTTTTTAAGTTCTACACCATTCTGGCCATAGTCGTAAACAGCAGCCAAACCGTCATAAATCTCACTGCTCGGGAACACGAAGCCATACTCTTTGCAATGAGACACTAATTTTTTGAAAACCTCTTCTTGTGAAGCCATAAGATTATTTTTTAGTTATGAATTATTTTGTAATTTGTAGTTCCTTATGTGTGGTTTTGTGTTAGCCCTAATCGCTCACCGGACTGAAATGGGATACCGATATCGGAAACGGCCGCTGGTTACCACTATTTAAGCCGTATTTCACGCAACTGCGCAGTGAAGCGGAAGAGCACTACTCTTCACACTACAAAGTTACGCTAAATCATTGAAACAACAAAATTTTTACTTTTTTTTGAATCAAACATCAACCGATGTAGCGAATAATCTCTACAGGGCAGAAGAAGTTGAATGAAGTGTCAACAATGTTTCGTTTATCATTTTAGGGTTTGTGCAGACTTTCGTTTTTCTTCTGTTATGATATCAAAATGCAAAGCAGCCCAACACTTTTGTCAGGCTGCCTTTCGCGTTTTACCTTAATCGGACCAACGGCATCTTGGAGGTTTAACACCGTGTCCGTTTAGTTTATTTTGGTAAGAATCATACCTTCATTGTCAATTTTAACCTTGCCACCGGAATAAGCACATTCCATCATTTGCATTGAAGTGGCAGATATTTTGGTTATGATATAATCGTTACTGCCCGTGATGCAGAACTGCACTCCGACTTCTTTTTCCGAATCGCTGCCATCTAAATCACCCTTAAAAAGTGGCTCCAAATAAAACTGCTGCGCACTTCTCGCCTGTCCGTCTTCAATTTTAGTTACACTTCCTATTCCATACTCTTCTTCATCATATGAAATTTTATACACGACTCCACTGTCTTCATAAGTTTCGTCTTCTGTAATCCACGTTGTCACTTCCCACGACCCTGCAATATATCTTGCGACAGTAGCAGCGCTTGGATAGCCATAGGATGGATCATCATTTTTGCAGTTAGTCAGTAACCCAGCCAGACAAATTGACATTAAGGTCAACATTACTCTTTTCATAACATTGGTTTGCCAGTTATATCCCATCGGCTCATCGGTTTTTAGTTAATAATAGATTTTTGATTTACCGCCAAGGCGGTTTAAAAAACTTGGATTTGTTGAGCATCATAAGTGTGCATATTGACATTGTTTGCATTTGTCATTCAGAAAGGCACAAAAAAAATGAGCGCTCCCTATCCCTCTGGGGCTGTAGGAAATGCCCATATGCCGATAAGTCACGCCCATATAATATGGACGTTTGCAGACTTATTATTGGCATATCTCATAAAACTTCCTACATTTCAGAGGACCAATAAATCGCAAACGCGAACAATCAATATGTCTGAATTAGGGGGTTGCCTAACTCGACTGCAAATATATAACTTTTTTTGTACTTATGCAAATACTTCTAATTTGAACTTACGTTAGCAGTAAAAAGCGACTGCCTGCGGAAATCCGTCAGGCAGTCGCTTTTATGCAAATCCGACATTAAACCTCAAAGTGAGACTCTCACTGAAAGAGTTTAATGAAAAGTATCATTAGTTCTTGTCTTCTTTTTTAGCTTTAGCTTTGATTACTTCGTAAGCCGAAGGTGAAGCGATGAAGATTGAAGAGTAAGTACCGATAATCACGCCGAGCAGCAATGCGAACACGAAGCCGCGGATGCTCTCACCTCCGAAGAAGAAGATGGCGAGGAGCACAACGCCGGTTGACATTGAAGTCGAGAACGTACGTCCGAGAGTAGCGTTGATAGAGTTGTTGAACAACGTGCTTTGCTCACGTTTCGGATAGAGCGTGCGGTTCTCACGAATACGGTCGAAGATAACCACGGTATCGTTGATTGAGTAACCGATAACAGTAAGTATTGCGGCTATGAACGATTGGTCAATCTCCATTGAGAACGGAAGTACTCCCCAAAGCAATGCGAACATACCAAGTATGATGGTGGTGTCGTGAGCCAAAGAAGTAATAGCGCCAACAGAGAATGAAATGTCGCGGAATCTGATGAGGATGTAGAGCGCAATAACGATGAGCGCAAAGAGTATGGACCATACGGCCGAGGTCTTGATGTCGTCAGCAATAGTAGGTCCAACCTTCTGGCTGCTTTGGATGTATTGGTCAACAAACGTTTGACGGTCAACATCTTCGGTCAACAGAGGTTTAACACCCTCGTAGATGAGAGTTTCGATGTCGTTGTCAACTTCGTCTCCATTGTCTGCAATGCGGTATTTGGTTGAGATGCGGACTTTGTTGTCTGAGCCTATTGTGATAACTTGGCAGCCAGCGTCTCCGAACTGCGGTTCGAGCATTTCGCGAACGTCCTCAGGGCTTACATTGTGGTCAAATGCCACGATGTAGTTACGTCCACCGGAGAAGTCGATACCGAGGTTAAATCCGCGTGTAACAAAACCGATGATAGAGAGTACAATCAGGGTACCTGAAATGATGTAACCTATTTTGCGTTTTCCGATGAAGTCGAAGTGCATGTTTTGGAACCAGCCTTGTGAGAGGCGGGTGGTGAAGGTCAGTTGTTTTGCGCCCTCACGGTTGGCATACTGGTCAAGCATCAAACGGCTGATGAACACGGCCGTGATGAACGATGTGATAATACCGATGATGAGCGTAACAGCGAAGCCGCGTATCGGGCCTGTGCCGAAGAATGCGAGCACGATACCTGTCAGGAGCGTGGTAACGTTAGAGTCCACGATTGCCCAAATAGAGTTGGAGAAACCTGCTGTGATGGCCTGGCGCATTGTCTTGCCGGCACGCATTTCCTCGCGTATGCGCTCGTATGTGAGCACGTTAGCATCGACAGCCATACCCATCGTGAGCACAATACCTGCTATACCAGGCAGCGTGAGCACGGCGCGGTAGGAGGCGAGTATGCCAAACAGGAAGAATATGTTGCAGAGCAATGCAACGTCGGCGATAAGACCCGGGATAAGACCATAGTAAACCACCATGTATATGAGCACGAGCAGGAAGGCGATAACGAACGACACAAGGCCACGATGGATAGACTCCTGACCGAGTGAAGGACCAACGATGTCTTCCTGAACGATGTGCGCCGGAGCGGGCATCTTACCAGATTTGAGGGTGTTGGCAAGGTCTTTTGCCTCTTCAACAGTGAAGTTACCGGTGATTTGTGAGCGTCCGCCGGCAATCTCGCTCTGCACGGTCGGGAAGCTGTAGATTAGTCCGTCAAGGCAGATGGCGATTGATTTGCCGATGTTCTCACGTGTCAGGCGAGCCCATGTCTTGGCTCCCTCGGAGTTCATGGTCATGCTGACTTGGGCATAAACAGAATGCTGTCCGAAGTCCTCTTGCGCATCGGTGATGACGTCACCCTCAAGCGGCGCACGTCCGCTGGGGTCTGACGATTTGATAGCTATGAGCTGATATGTTGTTTCTGCCTCGTCAACGGCTTTCACGGTCCAGCGGAAGCGGAGGTCGTTGGGCAAAAGTTCGCGCGCTTGGCGTGAATTGAGCATTTCAGACACACGCGCTGTGTCGTTGTAGTGAACAAGTCCTACGACAGGGCCGCGGTATGGACGGCCGGCTTGGTCTATGCTGGGTTGCAAATAGCCGAACAATGGATGCTGACGGCGGTATTGCTCAAGCGACTCTTGGTTGTCAGCTTCAGGAGCCTTATCTTGAGCAGCAAGCAGGCTGTCAACTTCTGAAGTCTCTGCCTGTGCCACTTCTGCTTCTTCTACTTTTTCAGCCTCCTGTGCCGCAGGCTCTGCTTCTGCAGATGGTGTTTCTACTGCAGGTTGCAGGGCTGCGAGGGCTGCATCAAGACGATTGAGGCTACCGAATATTTCCGAAAGGTCGTATGTGGTCCAGAACTCAAGATTGGCAGTACCTTGCAAGAGTTTGCGCACACGCTCCGGCTCCTTAATGCCAGGCAGCTCAACAAGGATACGGCCTTGTTGGTCAAGGCGCTGAATGTTAGGCTGCACAACGCCGAAACGGTCGATACGGGTACGCAGCACGTTGAATGAGTTGCTGATAGCGGCGTCCACTTCATCTTCGAGCACTTTGCGGACCTCTTCATTCGTTGACTGCAGTGTTATGCGGTCGCGTAGTTCATAGGTGCTGAAGATTGCTGACAGTTGCGCTTCGGGGTCTATCTTTTGATAGGCGTTGCAGAATAGCGCCACATAATCGGCCTGTCCTTGTGTCTGGAGCGAGTCAGCCTGTGCTATGGCTTTCTGGAAGTTTTCTGACTTGTTGTAGCCGGAAAGGGCTTTCAAAATGTCGCTGACAGAAATCTCAAGCGTCACGTTCATACCTCCCTTGAGGTCAAGTCCGAGGTTGATTTCACGTTCGCGGCACTCCTTGAGGGTATAGCCGCACCATACCTTTTCGCCCGATACGCTGTCAAGATAAGCGTATTCCTTGAATTTGTCGCCTTGCGCATATTTCTTCGCCTTGCTGTTGTAATGTGATGTTACAAAGTTGAAAGACAACGAAAAAAGGCACGCAATCGCCAACAAAATCGCGAAAATTCGGATAATTGCTTTTTGCATTGTTTTAATATAGTTTTTTAGTTATAAATTAACGTGTTAAAAAGCGCAAAGGGCATAAAATCCCTCCACGAGTCCACAAAAAGTTTGCAAATTTACGGAAAAAATTCGATATATGCAAACCTTTAATCTGTTGCTTATTCCGTTTTTAGAAGCCTTGCCGACTTTTTGCTACTGCTTGACGTGCGTTGAGAGCGTATGCGCTTTTTTCACCGCCAACTGCACCATAGGGTCGTCGCGCGTGAAGATGGCGAAGAAATCCTTGTCGCCCCGCGCGTCGCGAATGATGTTACTTATGAGCCACCGCTGCAGTTCTTTGTAGCACTTGGCATCTTCGGCGTTGGGTTCCAGCCCGTTACGTTGCTTGACATAGACACGGAACTCTTGCAGTAGGTTGGCGGCCTTGAGCGCATCCTCTGCCTTTTGCCACGTTGGGTATGCCTTTAGGCGGTCGCGGTGCATGTCAACATAGTGGTATGCAAACTGATATGGCAAGGCGAGGTTGAACACGGCGTTGTAATACTTGGAGTAGTAAGACGTGTCGCGCGGTATAAAGATGTCGGGCATCACGCCTCCGCCGCCGTACACCACCCTGCCGCCTACGGTGTAGTATTTGGTAGTGTCAGCAGTGAGGACAGAGTCTTTGTTGTAGAGTTCTCCACGCTCATAACGGTCAAATATGTCAAGGTAGTAGTTGTCGGTGTCACCGAGTTTATAGTGCCGCTGGATGCACCTGCCCGATGGCATATAATATCGCGCCACGGTTAGGCGCATCGCTGATTTGTCGTTGAAATCCATCTGCTGCTGCACAAGGCCTTTGCCAAACGTGCGGCGGCCAATGATTAGTCCGCGGTCGTTATCCTGTATGGCACCTGAAAATATCTCGGATGCCGATGCGGAAAACTCGTTGACGAGCACCACCACCGGGTATTTCTGGAATGCCCCAAGTCCGTCAGCCATAGCGTTGGCGCGCGGATAGTGGTTACCCTCGGCATATACAATCATCTGTCCGCGCTCAAGCAACTCGTTGAGCATGGCAATGACGGCGTCAAGTAATCCGCCGGGATTATCCCTCAAGTCAACGACAAAACGGTTGGCGCCTTTGTCGCGCAGTTCGGCAAGCGCCGACACGAACTCGCTGTAGGTGGTGGCACCGAACTGGTTGATGCGGACGTATCCCACACTCTTGTCAAGCATCAGTGAGGCGTCAACAGACTTGACCTCTACTTTGCCGCGCTTAACGACATAATGCAGCAGGGTGTCAACGCCGTTGCGCTTTATGTCAAGTTTGACCTTGGTGCCGTCCTCACCACGCAGGGTGTGAAGCACCTTTTCGTTTGTTATTTTTTTGCCTACGAACAAACTGTCGTCAACATTGATAATTCTGTCGCCAGCCACTATTCCTGTTCCGTCGGACGGGCCACCGGGTATGACAGCAACGACATTTACGGTGTCCTGCATAATGCTGAACTGTATGCCCACGCCGTAGAAATTACCGCTCAACTGGCTGTTGACATCCTCTATGTCTGACGCCGGAATAAACGACGAGTGCGGGTCAAGCTTGGCGAGTATGTCAACAATGGCATCGTCAACGAGGCTGTCAACATTTATTGAGTCAACGTACATCGCGTCAAGCGTGCTAATAAATTGGTTGAGTTTGTCGCCTGATGAGCCAGCAGGAGCAAATGATATGGTTGACGTGCTATTCCGGTTGACGCTTATTCCATAGCGTGCGCCAATGAAAAGTCCGACCACCAGTGCGCCGAGAAACACGCAGAGGAACAAAATCGGAAACAGTATTTTTTCTGATGTCTTCATAATTGATTTTCTACATTCATGGCTGCTGCATGAACACCACTTCAATGCCTGCCCTTTTAAGCAGTTCAATGCCATCCATCAGACGATACTCCTCGCCATAAACGACCCGCTTTATGCCAGCCTGTATGATGAGTTTTGCGCATTCGATGCATGGCGAAGCCGTGACATACAGCGTAGCGCCGTCCGAACTGTTGTTAGAGCGCGCCACTTTGGTGATGGCGTTTGCCTCGGCGTGCAGCACATAGGGTTTCGAGTGATTTTCCTCGTCTTCGCAGTTGTTCTCGAACCCCGACGGTGTGCCGTTATAGCCGTCTGATATTATCATCTTATTTTTGACGAGCAGCGCCCCCACCTGCCTGCGCTGGCAGTAGGAGTTCTCAGCCCAGATGCGAGCCATGCGCATATATCGGCTGTCAAGAAGTTGAAGTTTGTCCATCTCTGTTTTACATTACTATTTTTCGTGCCATGGCACCAGCCCTGACCACATACACGCCATGCGTCAACGCGCTTGTGCTAATCGCCTGTCCGGTAACTCCGGCAGCGACTTTCACTCCGGCGGCATTGAACACTTCGACAGCATTGTTCTGCTGCGCGTTTACTAAGATTGTGCGGGCTGCGGGGTCATAGTCCACCCTCATATCATCGCTTTGCGTGCTGTTAACAGCGGTGTATGCGCCATCACGCATTGTAAAAAAGACGACAGCACTTTCAGTCGGAGTGAGCGGTATCGCGGCTCCTGACGCATTGGTGTAGTACGCATACGCCTGATAGTCGCCCGGGGGCAATTCAAGATAGTCGCCAAGCTGTATTTCTACCGTTTCGCCCGAGGCAAGGCATGTCAGACGGCTTTCAATAGCCTGAAGCAGTGTCGAGCGGTACGAGTCGCTTGCAGCGTAAATATACACGAAGAAGTCGGTACAAATATCGGAGCCGTTGTTAGTAACCGACAGAGTCATGCCGCAGCGGTTTTGATACACATTGAGGTTGTCGTCGAAAGTGATTGAATTGGCTTGCAGTTTAATAGTCGGGCGGATTCCGCTCTTCAGCACTTCAACAGTTGTCCCGTTTGTCAGATACTCAGTCGGACCTACGGTGCCCGTGGTGTAAACAGCGAGAGCCAGTTCGTAGGTTCCTGACGACACAGTGACAAACTCCGTAACGGGCAACGTCACGGACGCGTCAGCAGGCACATTGAGCATTATCTTGGCGCCAATGAGGGTGTAGTCTTCCGAACCCACTTTGCGCATTGCAATCTGAACACTGTCAAAAAACTCAATATGGCTGTTCTTTACGGTAAACGTGAAGCCACCTTTCTGCTTGAAGTTCAAGGTCTTGGCATAGAGCGTTGTCGTAGCGCCTATTTCAACAAGCTCAAGTTTGGGAGTCATGTCGGGCGTGCCGAATATGATTTGTGTTGACGTAACGGTCATGGGTAAGAAGCATGGCGTTCCATAATTGCTAATTCCCACGTTCCATGTAGAACTGCCCGGGTTGGTGTAGATAAACCTGAGTTCATAATTGCCGTTAGGCACTGACGAAGGTACTGAAATGTTACGGAATGTCGTAGTGCGCGGATAAATAGGATATGCCGTGTACTCTTTGCTGCCGAGCACTGCAATAAGGTTGTTGTCCTTGTCATATACGCCCAACGCGGCATTGATGGTGCGCTCTGCTCCATCGGAATTAAAGATACCTGTAGCATATATGCTAACATTACCGTTGCGTGATATAGAGTTCTGCGATGCAGTAAGCGATGTTACTCCGAGGTCGGGATAGTAATAGTCGCTGTGGCTGTACGCAGGCTGGATGGCTATCACGGCATCCTGATAGCAGTTGAATCCGTCCAGCGACGATGCTCCGCCTATTCCCTGCACTGTCGGGTTTAGGGCCGAGAGGGCGTAGTAGCCGTTTGAGACACCGCCCCACCCCCAGTTGACATGGAAAAGCCCCTGGCGGTTATAGCCGTCCACCACAAAGGCATGCCCTTCGTTGGCCGTCGTAGCGCCGGTGTACATCACCGGGCGTTCGTTGTCCAATTCGTTCTTTATTACTTCACACCACTTTTCGTTCGAGTAATTGCGGCGGTCCACAAGCGCAATGCCATCGTCGTATCCGAAGTTGCCGACCAGCGCGTACGGCGTGTAGTATTCCGACGCCCCACTGCTGTAGTCATACTCCATGTAATGCGCAGCGCCAACCATATACGACAACGACGCTACGGCACGCGCCTGCTGCGCGGTATAGCCATGGAGGTAGTCGGACAGGATGTTGTCCCAGTCGATGACGGAGTCCGCAAAGTTGACATTAACAGCGTGACTGCCTTCGTCGGTGTAATTCACACTGCCGGAGCATTTTGTCGGATAACGGTGGTATGCCATAATCTGCGCCACGGCTATTGCCACACAGCCCGCAGCACAACGGACGTTGCCGCTGTAAACGGGACACATGTTGTTGAACGGCGCGTCCTGGTCCCACCGCATTTCGCCTAACAGAGGCTTCACCTCGGTGTCATAAACATCAGCAGGCTGACTGTCAACACCTTCTGCCTGAAGGTCAGCAAGCATTTTCATCTGGTGCTCATAAACCTGAAGCCACGACTTCAGGTTAACCGGCATATTATCGAAATCTATTCTTCCCTCGTCAGCGTATGCGAGCACTGGCAACGCCTTGTCATCACCGCTGACTATCACGAAACCTTCACCATCAGCGCTATTGAAAACATAATAGGGTGTTTGTGTGGTTGGGGCTGGCTGTGTCAAAGCCCTGACCGACGCGCGGCGTGACTTGCCTGTGGGAGTGGAAGATAGGAATTTCGAGGCTATTTCCGCAGCATCGCGTTCGCTGCGAGGCGCGCCTAACGCCACAACTGTAAGCACTAAAAAAGCTGTTAATGTCTGTATTCTCATAATTTATTATTTACTCTTAAATTTGGCAGAAAGCCACCCCTCATGACTTAGTAAAAAGTTCGGCCACCTGCACGGCGTTGAGGGCCGCGCCTTTGCGTATTTGGTCGCCTACGCACCAGAATGTTATGCCATTGGGCGACGCTATGTCTTTTCTGATTCTGCCCACATAAACATCGTCAGTTCCTGCAAGCATAAATGGCATAGGATAGATGTTTTTGTCGGGTTCGTCCATCACTTGGCAGCCTGCCGTTTCCGCTATCGCTTTCCTAACCGCATCGGGCTCGAGAGGTTTCTCCGTTTCCACCCACACGGCTTCGCTGTGCGCACGCAGGCATGGTACGCGCACGCAAGTGGCGCTGACTGAAAGGTCACTGTGCATGATTTTGCGAGTTTCGTGATGCATTTTAAGTTCCTCGCGCGTGTAGCCGCCGTCACAAAACACATCAATGTGGGGTATAAGGTTATAAGCCAGCTGGTGCGCAAACTTGTTCACTGTGGGCTGCTCGCCGTTTATCAACTGCCGTTGCTGCTCTTCAAGTTCCATCATGGCAGCCGCTCCGGCTCCGCTTGCTGCTTGATAAGTGGACACATGCACGCGCTTGATATGGCTCAAGCGTTCGATGGCAAGCAGCGGGAGAGCCATTATGATCGTGCTGCAGTTGGGGTTGGCGATGATGCCCCGTGGATGGTTAAAGGCATCCAGCGCATTTATTTCCGGCACCACAAGCGGCACATCTTCGTCCATGCGGAAAGCGCTGCTGTTGTCTATCATCAGCGCGCCGAACCGCGTTATGTCATCGGCATACTCTCGCGACACACCGCCGCCAGCCGACACAAGGGCAATGTCTATGTCCCGGAATTGCTCGCCGTGCCGCAGTTCCTCTATCCGCAAGTCCTCGCCGCGGAAACGGCAAGTCTGGCCAGCGCTGCGGCTCGAACCGAACAAACGAAGACTTGAGAGCGGAAAACAGCGCTCCTCGAGCACACGCAGAAACTCCTGCCCAACAGCACCACTTGCGCCTACTATAGCTACTCGCTTTTCTATCATTGTTAGTTTCCCTTTTTTACTAAAATCATCTGTTTGTTTGCAGATTGACACGAAACAAACCTGCAAAGTTACGATTTTTTATCGGCATGACAAAATCCATGCCATCAGCATAAAAAAGTAATCCGTCCGACGCATTGGGCGTCGAACGGAGAAAATTTTTCTGCCCGTTCACAGGTATAAATTTAACCTGTTAGCGGAATTTAACCACACAGGGGTATTTTCAAGTCATTCTGCCGAGAAAAAGCTAACCACACGAAAATTAATTGTCATTGATGCCTAATTTTAACCCAAATCGGTCATTAGAATTATTAGGATTTTTTGGATTATTTTTGAGCGGATTTTTGTCTTTGAGTGAGGGAGTTATGCGGGCATAATGACCGAGCAAAAAGCAAAAATATGCCAAAAAGAAACAAAAAAGACAATAA